>JBKPKZ010000209.1:0-19017 GCA_046731355.1 Pseudomonadota bacterium
TCAGTTGATTTGAGCGGGCGCATCCGCTAGTGGGCGCCCGTCTTTTAGAGACAACATCGATGTGCGCGCCCGAGGGTGCACGCTGGCCGACGAGGTTTCGTCCGCCGGCGTATTTTGCGTTTTGCCTCCCTACTTGGGGCCGGACATCGATTTGGGAGACGTGAATGTTCGATAGTCTGAGCGATCGGCTCGGCAGTGTTTTTGAACGGCTTCGTGGGCGCGGCGCGCTCACGGAGGCGGACGTGCGCGCGGCGATGCGCGAGGTGCGCGTTGCTCTGCTCGAAGCGGACGTCGCGCTGCCTGTGGCCCGCGATTTTGTCGACAAGGTCACCGAGAAGGCAGTCGGACAGGAGGTCATCCGCTCGGTCACTCCGGGCCAGATGGTCGTCAAGATTGTCCACGATGCGCTGGTCGAGACGCTCGGCTCCGAAACCGCCGAGTTGAACCTCGACGTGACCCCGCCGGCCGTGATCATGATGGTCGGCCTTCAGGGGTCCGGTAAGACGACGACGACGGCCAAGCTCGCCAAGCGCCTGTCCGAGAGGGACCGCAAGCGCGTGCTGATGGCCTCGCTCGACGTTGCTCGCCCGGCTGCCCAGGAGCAGTTGGCGGTGCTCGGGCGCCAGACCAACGTCGACACTCTGCCGATCGTCGCCGGCCAACAGCCGGTCGATATCGCGAAGCGCGCCATCCAGGCTGCCAAGCTGCAGGCCTATGACGTGGTGTTGCTCGACACCGCAGGCCGTCTCCATGTCGACGATGCGTTGATGGGCGAAATGAAGTCCGTCGCCCAGGCGTCGAGCCCGACCGAAACGCTTCTCGTGGTCGACAGCCTGACCGGCCAGGACGCGGTCAATGTCGCGAAGGGCTTTGCGGGCGAGGTCGACCTCACCGGAGTGATCCTGACTCGCCTGGACGGCGATGCGCGTGGCGGCGCCGCGCTGTCGATGCGTGCGGTCACCGGCAAGCCGATCAAGTTTGCCGGAGTCGGCGAGGCCCTCGACAAGATCGAGGCCTTTCACCCGGACCGTGTTGCCGGCCGCATTCTTGGCATGGGCGACGTCGTCAGCCTGGTCGAGCGTGCCGCCGAAACCATCGAGATGGAGGATGCCGAGAAGCTCGCGGCCAAGATGGCCAAGGGCAAGTTCGACCTCGACGACCTCTGGTCCCAGCTCAAGCAGATGCAGCGCATGGGCGGACTTGGCGCGCTCGCCGGCATGATGCCCGGTCTCAAGGGCATGAAGGGCGCAATGGACAAGGCGCAGGATTCCAAGGCTTTGGTCCACATGGAGGCGATGCTGTCCTCGATGACCGCGAAAGAGCGCTCCAAGCCCGACGTCATCAACGCCAAGCGAAAGATCCGCATCGCCAAGGGAAGCGGGACCACCGTTCAGGACGTGAACAAGCTTCTGAAGATGCACCAGGAAATGTCCACGGTGATGAAGCGGCTGAAGAAGATGGGCGGGCTAGGCAAGCTCGCGGCGATGTTCGGCGGTGGCGGAGGGCTCGGGGGCCTTGGTGGTCCCGAGGGAACCGGCGGCCTTCCCGGCCTTGGTGGCGCGGGCGCCGCACTGCCCGGCCTAGGTGGCAATCAGCCGTTCAACCTGCCTCCAGGTTTCAACAAGTTTTCAAAGCGTTAGACAAGATTACTGAAAGGAAGAATGAGAAATGGCACTAGCAATCCGGCTCGCCCGTGGCGGCGCAAAGAAGCGGCCCTATTACCGCATTGTCGTGGCTGACAGCCGCGCTCCGCGTGACGGCCGCTTCATCGAGAAGCTCGGCACCTACAATCCGCTGCTGGCGAAGGATTCGCCGGAGCGCGTGAAGATTGACGCCGATCGCATTTCGCACTGGCTTTCGGTCGGTGCGCAGCCGTCGGACCGCGTGCTCCGCTTCCTCGATGCCGCCGGCATCAAGGAGCGTGCTCCGCGCAACAACCCGAAGAAGGCCGAGCCGGGCGAGAAGGCCAAGGAGCGCGTCGAAGAGCGCGCGAAGCGCGCCGCTGACGCGGAAGCTGCCGCGGCCGAGGCCGCTGCCGCCCCGGCCGAAGAGGCCGCGGAGGCCGAAGCCGTCGTCGCCGAAGCGGTCGAGGCCGCAACTGCCGAGCCGACCGTTGAAGCCGAGCAGATTGCCGAAGCGACCGCCGAGGAAGCGCCAGCTGCTGAAGAAACAGCCGCTGAGGAGGCTCCCGTTGCTGAATCTTCGTCGGAGCCCGCCGAAGGTTCTGTCGAGGACGCTCCGGCGGAGGGCGCCGAGACCCCGGAACAGCCGGTAGCCGAGGCTGAAGGCGTTTCGAGCGAGGAGCCTGCCGAAGGCGCCGCTGAGGACGAGAAAGCCGAGTAGTCCGGCCGATGCCTGAAAAGCGCGTCGCACTCGCCGCAGTGGCCGGCGCGCATGGCGTGAAGGGCGAGGTTCGACTGAAGCTGTTCTCGGACAGCGCGGCGAACCTCGCCAGGCATGAAAATGTCTACGTGGGCGGTGCTTTGCGCCGCCTTCTTGCTGTCCGGGACAGCGGCAAGACCGCTGTCGCGCGCCTTGAGGGAATCGACGACCGGTCTGCCTCCGAAAGCCTTCGCGGATCATTGGTTGAAGTCGACCGCTCGTCGCTCCCGCCGCTCGAAGAGGGCGAGTATTACCATTCCGACCTCATCGGCCTCGCTTGCGTCAACCGCGATGGCGAGAGCGTCGGCACCGTTGTCGCGGTCGAGAATTTCGGCGCCGGTGACCTGCTGGAAGTTGAACTGCCGAACGGCAAGAGATCGCTGATCCCGTTCCGCGATGGAATTGCCGACGTCGAGGACGGTCGCGTCGCTCTCGATCCTGAATTCCTAGCGTAGGATCGGGCGCTCCTTCGCCAGATCGTTGCGGATCGTCGTTGCCGCGACTCCGCCTTCACCCATCGCATGGCTGATCTGGTCCAGCCCGATGACCACGTCGCCTGCAGCGTAGAGGCCCGGGACACTGGTCCTTTGGTGTGCGTCGACCCCGATGCAGCCCTGCTCGTTGAGCCGCGCTCCAACCTGCTCGGCGAGCTGGTTGTGCGTATCTGAGCCCAGCGCCGGATAGACGCTGTCGAACGTGTAATGCCCCTCGGCAGTGTCGACGATGATGCAATTGTCCGAGATCGCAACCGCCTGCGCGGGGCCGTCCACACAGTCGATCCTGGCGGCCTTGAGCTTTTCCTGATCCTCCCCGGTGAGGCTCAGCGCCTTGTCGGGCGCGATGAGGGTCACGTCCGGCGTGAATCCCCGCAGGAAGATCGCCTCGGCAACGCCGCGGCTGTCGCTGCCGATGACTCCGATCTTCTTGTCCGTTACCTCATAACCGTCGCAGATCGGGCAGTAGCGGATGAGGCCGCGCTTCAATGCCTCGTCGTGGAGGTCCTCGTCCATCAGCGGACGGCGGTTCTTCACCCCGGTCGCTAGGAGGACCGTCGTCGCCTCGACCGACCCGGAGCCCCAGGTCGCGCAAAAGCCCGTCGTCGTCTGATCGAGCCGGGTCACATAGTCGCGCTCGATGCGTGCGCCGTAGCGCTGGGCCTGTTCCCGCATCAGCCCGACAAGCGCCTTTCCGCTGATGCCGTCGGGGTAACCGGCATGGTTGTGAGTGCACGGTATGCTCTCCGCGCGCCCGTTTCCGTCATCGACGACGAGAATGTCGAGATGGAAGCGCGCGAGGTAGATCGCGGCGGTCAGCCCAGCGGGCCCACCGCCGACGATCAGGCAATCGAGTGGTTCAGCCATTCGTGGCCCAATGGATTGCCGCAGATGCGGTTCCCGACTAGCCCGCGCCGATGGCTTTCGCTGCGACTGTTCTGACGCTCTACCCGGAGATGTTTCCGGGGCCGCTGGGCGTGAGCCTCGCCGGCAAGGCGCTGGGCGAGGGGATTTGGTCGCTCGACAGCGTCCAGATCCGCGACTTTGCCACCGACAAGCACCGCAGCGTTGACGATACGCCCGCGGGCGGCGGGGCAGGGATGGTGCTCAAGCCGGATGTCCTCGCCTCCGCTGTGGACAGTGTTTCGGACGGCCGACCGATCTTCGCTCTGACTCCGCGCGGGAGGCCTCTGAGCCAGGAACGCGTCCGTGAAATCGCGGCCGGCGAGGGGGTCATTCTCCTCTGTGGCCGCTTCGAGGGATTTGACGAACGAATCTTCGAAGCTCGCGCCATTGAGCCGGTCTCGATCGGTGATTACGTCCTCTCCGGCGGAGAGCTTGGGGCGATGGTGATCCTCGATGCTTGCGTGAGACTGCTTCCCGGGGTAATGGGCGCGGCCTCCAGCGGTGAGGAGGAGAGCTTCGAAGCGGGGCTACTCGAATATCCGCACTATACCCGACCAGTAACATGGGAAGGACGCACGATCCCCGAAGTGCTGCGATCGGGGGATCATGCGAAGATCGCCGCGTGGAGACACGCAAAAGCGGTCGAGGATACACGGCTAAGGCGGCCGGACCTGATCGAGCGCCACGGGGGCGCATCGCAGGCACCGCCCTCTGGCGCGCAGCGTGAAGATAGAGCGAGTGAGAAATGAACCTGATCGAGACTCTTGAGCGCGAAGCCATTGAAGCGCTGACCGCCGACAAGAAGGTCCCCGAATTCCGTCCCGGTGACACGCTCCGCGTTGGCGTGAAGGTCATCGAAGGCGACCGCACCCGCGTCCAGGCGTTCGAAGGCGTTTGCATCGCCCGTTCGAACAAGGGCGTCGGTTCCAGCTTCACCGTCCGCAAGATCAGCTTCGGCGAGGGTGTCGAGCGCGTCTTCCCGCTCTACTCGCCGGCAATCGACTCCATCGAAGTCGTTCGCCGCGGTGCAGTGCGCCGCGCGAAGCTCTACTACCTGCGTGGCCGCCGCGGTAAATCGGCGCGCATCGCCGAGCGCCGCGACCCGCGTCGCGAAGAGGCGAAGAAGGCCGAGACCACCGAAGCCTGAACATGAGCCCCTGCGTGAGGCAGGGGCCCAGTTTCCCGGCACAGTTAGTCGCCGCGCACTCGGATTGCGCTGCGGTCAACCAATTTCGTGTAGAGGTGCCAGGTCGCGTAGCCGAGCCACGGCAACACGGCCGCCAGCCCCACGAACAGTGGAATCGAGCCGAGCACTAGAAGCGCGGCGACGATAATGCCCCAGCGGAACATCACGCCCGGGTTCGCCCGGGCGGCGCGCCATGACGTGGACACGGCCTCAGCCGCGCTGATGTCGCAGTCGACCAGCATCGGCAGCGAGACCACGCTGAGGCCAAGCACAAGCGCGGCGAAGCCGAGTCCTATGGCATTGCCGATGACGATCAGCGCCCAGCCTTCCGGAGTCGTGAAGACCCGCGACAGGAATGAGCCGATCGACTCCGGCTCCCACCAGCCGAACAAGGCGACATAGAGCCCGCTCGCGACGAACACCCATGCGACGAAAATTCCGAGGAGCAGAGCGGCAACAATCGCGATGTCGTCGGCGCCAGGACGCTTTCGGACGTCGAGGAAATGCTTCCAGTTCGAATGGAGCCCGCTCTCCCTTCGGCGCGCCATCTCATAGAATCCAAGCGCTGCAACCGGTCCAAGCAGCCCGACGCCCGCGACGATCGGAAAAAGCAGAGGAAGAAGGGCGCCACCCATGACGGCGGTCGCCGCAACGACGCCCACCAGGACGTAGATCAGCCCGACGAAGAGCAAATCGCCGCGCATCTCCATGAAATCGCTCCAGCCCTCGCGGAGCGCAGCGTTGGCGTCGGCGTTGGTGATCTTGCGGACTGGGATCTGTTTGGCCTTGACGGCAGGAGACGCGGATACGGTTGTTGCGGGCACGAAGACCTCCCTTCAAACAAGGGCGCGTCTCGCGACACCGCGGGGCGCGTCGCTTGGGTCGACGACAATACCAAAGTTTCAAAACACATTCGACGGGTCAGCGTTGCGCTGCCCCTTGGTAAAGACAGCGGGCTGCACTAGGTGCGTGGCCGAAACGGAGATTGGATATGGGCTATCGGGTCGCAGTCGTCGGAGCGACGGGCAATGTCGGGCGGGAGATGCTGAACATCCTCGCAGAACGGCAATTCCCGCTGGACGAGGTCGCGGCGATCGCGTCGGCGCGGTCGACGGGCGACATCATCGACTTTGGTGACAGCGGCGAGGAGCTCAAGGTGAAAAACCTCGAGCATTTCGACTTCGCCGGCTGGGACATGGCCCTCTTCGCGGCGGGCTCCGAGACCAGCAAGCTCCACGCGCCCCGCGCTGCCCAGGCCGGCTGCACCGTCATCGACAACAGCTCGCTGTTCCGGATGGACCCGGACGTCCCGCTGATCGTGCCCGAAGTGAATGCCGAGGCGATCTCCGGCTACCGCAAGAAGAACATCATCGCGAACCCGAACTGCTCGACCGCGCAGCTCGTGGTGGCACTTAAGCCGCTCCACGATGCCGCGAAGATCAAGCGCGTCGTCGTCGCGACCTACCAGTCGGTTTCCGGCGCCGGGAAGTCGGGCATGGACGAGCTGTTCGAGCAGTCGCGGAACATCTTTGTCGGCGATCCGAGCGAGCCGTCACACTTCCCTAAGCAGATTGCCTTCAACGTCATACCGCACATCGATACGTTCCTCGACGACGGCTCCACCAAGGAAGAGTGGAAGATGGTCGTCGAGACCAAGAAGATCCTCGATCCGTCGATCAAGCTGACCGCGACCTGCGTCCGAGTGCCGGTGTTCGTCGGACACAGCGAGGCGGTGAACATCGAGTTCGAGCGCGAGATATCCGCCGACGAGGCTCGCGAGATCCTTCGCGAAGCACCCGGCGTCATGGTCGTCGATAAGCGTGAGCCGGGCGGCTACGTCACGCCGATAGAGGTGGTCGGCGAATACGCCACCTACGTCTCCCGAATCCGCGAGGATCCGACAGTCGAGAACGGCCTCAGCCTGTGGGTGGTCAGCGACAACCTTCGCAAGGGCGCCGCGCTGAATGCGGTACAGATTGCCGAGCTACTCGGCCGGAAACACCTGCAGAAAGCGGCGTAAGCCGGCTAGGGCTGGTCGCCCCAGTATCGAAGCAGATTTGCCTGGACGAGCTGAAGGCGGCTGAAATTCGCCTTGTCCATCTTTAGACCTTCGAGCGCCGCTACCTCGTTCAGTTCGAACAGCATGTGCCGCTTGAACGGGTCCTTCACTCGGCTCTGGATGAAGGTGATTGCGACCAGTCGCTCGCCCTTTGTCACCGGTTCGACTTCGTGCAGCGTGTCCGATGGATATATGATCGCCTGGCCCGGCTTCAGCTTGAAGCGCATGCTGCCGTCCGAAAGGCGGACGTGGAGCGCTCCACCTTCATAGTCCTCGGGCTCGTTGAGGAAGATCGTGCAGCTGAGATCGCTGCGGACCGTGCCGTGAGGAAGCTTCAGGTAAGCGGCGTCGGCGTGAGCGCCATAGTGCATGCCGGGCCCGTACCTGGTCAGCATTGGCGGAGCGATCTGAGCAGGAAACGCGAACTCGTGGAATTCCTCGCTTCTTAGCATTGCATCGGCGACGAGCTTGGCGCTGCGCTGGTACGCCGCTTGCTCGTGGAGCTGCTCATTTTGCTTTGCCGTGTTGTGGGGATTGCTGATCTTGCCGTGCACGAAGGTCGCGCCCGCCGCGATCTGGCGGCATTCCGCGACTTCTTCCTCGGTGAGGATGTCCAGCACCCGATACATTCAGCTCTCCGCCTGCGCCCGGTCGAGGGCCTTTCGAAGCATGGGCGCTGTTTCGGACGCTGCGTCGAGCATGGCAAGCGCGCTTTCAATGTCGGCGCGGTGCCGTTCGTTTGCATCGTCGAGCAATTCGCGCCGGAGCTGCGGGCTGTACTCGTACTCAGTCGCCTTCGAGTAACGGCGCATCAGCGGCCCATTGGCAATTTCGCTCAGGCGCTCAGGTGATGCAGCAAACGCGAAGAAGCCGGCAAGATCGTAAAGGAAGCCGGCCATGTCCTCGAGGACCCGGTCGAAATCGGCCCACCGGACGTTCGGCCCGTCAACGGCCTCAAGCGCAATCATCTCGCAAGCCCAAGCGGCCGCGGCGAGGTCCGCTTCGCTACGCGGGTCAGGCAAGGCTATTCCTCGCGACCGAAGCCGATCCGATCGCTGCTCGCCTCGTCCGGCCAGCTCCTTCCGCGAGTTTTCTCCAGCCATGATGCCGGAGATGAACGACGCCGGCGTGGCATAGAGGAAGAGCGCGGGCTGGCCCTCGGGAACCAGCTCGCCGGCAATTTCGCTGACGAAGCTGGTAGCCTTGATGAGCGCTGATCCGGCCGGCTCGAACGTTCGCGAGAACAGAGCCTGAATCGGTGGGATGAATCGAGCGCGGACATCAGCCGGGAAAAATGTCAGGTCCCGAAGCGATCGCGGCTCGCGAACCGATACGACTCCATCGAGCTCGCCCAGCAGGCGCGCGATCAACGTGGAGCCGACATGGCTGATGTGAAAAATCCAGCGGGCATCGCGACGAGCGGTCGCCGGAACGCTGTTCGCAACACTTCCCCATTGCAGGAGGTGGGACGTAATCGGCTTCTGGCGAAACATCCGGTCGTCGAGGAAGCTGGCGTTCCGATAATCATCCGGACTCATGTCCACGAGCCGGATCAATCCCGCGCGCGGATCGACCGCCTGGGCGAGCCAGCGGGCGTCTTTCCAAATCTCGTCTCCCGTCGGGACGCTGGACATGCCGTCCCTTAGCCGCGCAAATGGCGGTGCTCCAAGGGAGAGGACGCATGGCTGACGAAATGACCGGTGGCTGCGCGTGCGGCCGGGTTCGCTACACGGCAAGGATCACCGACGACGACGCGTACCTTTGTCACTGCCGCATGTGCCAACGGGCAACCGGCTCCATTTCCATCGCCTTCAAGAACGTGAAGCAGGCGGACGTCGCCTGGGAGCATCAGCCCGATTGGTATGACAGCTCACCCATCGCCAAGCGCCCCTATTGCCGCGAGTGCGGCACCTCGTTCGGTTTCCAGTTCAAGGAAGGCAGCGAAAACATGGACCTGACGGTCGCCAGCTTCGACGACCCGTCGCGGTTCAAGCCGAAGCATCACTTCGGGGCGGAGAGCATCCACCGCGCGTGGCTGAATACCGAAGGCCTTAAGGAAATGCGCACCGAAGACTATCAGGCGCTCGTCGACAAATGGGTCGGCGCTACCGGCAGTTTTCCGGGCTAGGTCGGGCGGACGCAATACTCCTGGGTCAGCGGGCGAGGGGCGTCTGCACGTAGCTTGAATCGTGGCGTCAGTTCGGTCAGCCGCCGGACGTAGATGTCCGTGAATACGGTCGCGCAACGCTGACTGAGGTGGGACCATTCAGGCAAGGTCAGGCCGTGGGCAGCCGGGAGGTCGTCGATGTGGATGCCGACGCTATGCGTGTTGCTGATCAGGACGTCCCAACCTTTTGCCTTGGGCAACTGGGCCTCCTCGTTCACCCGCAGTTGAGGCGCTGACGGCGGCCTGATGAACACGACTTCTCCGCCACGGGCTCGAATTTTGTCGACGGCGGCCTTGGCGCGCGCCTGACCCTTGGCGATCAATTCCGGCGTGTAGGGGAACTTGTCCTTGAAGCCCTTCCAGGCCCAGCGGGTCCGGGCGCGATAGGCAATGTCATATTCGACACGATCCCAGAGGTGGGTCGAACGGTGCTCGCCGACCTGCTGCACTTTCCAGATGTCGTCCTTCGGTCCTTCAACCCCGGGCCTGAAATCGGGATCGAGCCGATGAGCCAGAACACTCAACCGATAGTTGGAATCGAGGAAAGCCAGCCGCCGCTGCAGGACGTGATCAATCTCGTTCGAGACAATCTTGTACGGCGCGCGATACTCATCGAACTTTTTGACGTAGCCGCCGTATCCGTCGAACGGCTGGAAGAACATCGTGTCGGCAAGCCCGACGATCAGCACTCCCTTGAAGTCGGGATCGTCCGCCATGTTCTCGAGAAGGGTGAGAGCGCTGGTCCCATGGACGGCGAGTTGGATCGGGCGGATCCCAGTCAGGGCCTCGAACCGATCGAGATCGGTGTCAAACAGGATTCGTGAATCGCCAACGATGGCCGCAGGAGCGCCTGCGGCGCGCAATTTCTCGTTGGTCCAGGTGACCTCGCTATTGTCGAGGTCGCCGGCATAAAGACCGAAATTTTCCCTCGCATTCACCTCGAGCACGGCGGTCCCGACGAGCATCGACACAGACACGGCGATCAGGATCTTGCCCCACGGCTGGGAGGGTACGTCTCGAGTGGGAACGGGCTGCGCCTGGCCCGGACGGTCGGACGCGGTAAGCCGCAGCCCGGCGGGAAGAGCGCCTTCCTTCTGGACAACGCCACGGGGAGCGGGGTCGCTCCGCTCAGAACTGGAAGTAGATAAAGGCACTGCCCTTCCCCTGTTCTGCGACGACTGCCACGGCCATGATCGAAAGCAGGCCACCGACAAGCCATGCCGGCGTCCGCTCAACCGCGATTTCCAGTGTCTTCCCGCGCATCCACCAATGCGTCCCGACGATGCCAGCGATGATCACCATCGCGTAGATCATCGGCAGCAACGCGATCATCGGAATGGGCTTCTGCGCAAAGCCCACCATCGACTGAAGCATGGTTGCCGCGCCCGTGAAGGTCTTCGCCCGGAAGAAGACCCAGGTGATGTTCACCAGTACGTAGGTGAGCAGGCCAAGGCCGACGAAGGCGAGCGGTCCAGGCGTCCATCCGGCGAAGCGCGATCTCAGCCACCGTTCGACGGCCAGGTAGGTCCCGTGGAGACCGCCCCAGACTACGAAAGTCCACGCTGCGCCGTGCCACAGGCCGCCAAGCAGCATGGTGCCCATCAGCGCCGTGTAGGTCCTGACCTGCCCATGCCTGTTTCCCCCGAGTGGGATGTACAGGTAGTCGCGCAGCCAGCTCGACAATGTGATGTGCCATCGTCGCCAGAAGTCGGAGAAACCGACCGCCGCATAGGGAAAGCGGAAGTTGTCCGGCATTGCGAAGCCGAGGCACATCGCAACCCCGATGGCGGTGGTGGAATAGCCTGCGAAATCGCAGAAGATCTGGCCGCTGAAGGCCAATGTCGCGACCCAGGCGTCGAGAGCCATCGGGACGCCTTCGCGAGCGTCGTAAACTTTCTCCACCACGGGGGCGAGGAAACCGTCGGCCAGCACGACCTTCTGGAACAGGCCGAGGATCATCAGCGACAGTCCGAAGAAAAGCTGGTGCGCGGTCGCCCGCCGCTTGCTCGCGAACTGCGGGACCAGCTCGGTCGGCCGCATGATCGGGCCGGCCACGAGGTGCGGGAAGAAGGTCACGAACAACGCATAGTCGAGGAAATGCTGCGCCGGCCTGGCTCTCCGCAGGTAGACGTCAAGCGTGTAGGACAGTGTGGCGAATGTATAGAAGCTGATCCCAACGGGAAGGACGATGTCCCATTTCGGCGGCTGGTAGGTGACGCCCATCGAGGCGGCCAGCTCGACAAAGTTCTCGAGCAGGAACCCACCGTATTTGAAGTAGCCGAGCATCCCGATGTTGACGACGACGGAGATGAGCATCCACGCCTTTCGCGTGTGCTCCTGCTTCGCTCGCACCATCCATTGCGCCGCCCACCAATCGACGACGGTCGAAACCCACAAGAGAATGACGAACGGTGGGTTCCATGCGGCGTAGAACAGGTAAGATGCAACCAGCAGGTTTATCTTCTTCTGGTGCCAGCTGAAGAAGGGCGCATTGTGCATCGCCAGCACGAGCGCGAAGAAGACCAGGAAGGTCAGCGAATTGAAGATCATCGCGGACGCCCGCGGCGGCCGCTCATCCCTGATTTCATGTACAGCGTCCCCCGAAGCCGTACGCGTCGCTGGCGAGACTCAGCCAGCCGACCCGGCTGGACCTCGCATGGCGGCTCGCGGGTGGCAATCGCTAAATGGCCGCTCGCCAATGCCTGCCTTGACGATATTGCGACTTCTATTTGCGACGGACGAACCAGGGTCAGGGTTCCCCTGAGCCCCTTCTAAGGTCCTGAGCAATTTGGGAATCCCGTCCCAACAGGCAGTCTAGGACCGCGGCTGGATGCTCGCGTCCCCCTAGCGGCTTCCGGTTTGCAGCGCCCGCGGATGGCCGCGACCCCCCGTCGCTCGGCAACTGCGTCGGGAATGGCGCCGTGGGACGGAACGGTCCGCGTCCGGGGCTTTGGGGGTGGGATGCGGGCCGCTTCCACTCGCGGCACTCCGGGTGCTGACTGCCCGCGTCTTAGTCACTGGTTGGAGCTTTCCAATGATGGGTTTCAGTTTCTTTGGGTCGGCTCAGCCAACCAGGAACATCGCAATGGATTTGGGAACGGCGAACACCCTTGTGTATGTTCCCGGCGAGGGGATTGTCGTCGACGAGCCGTCCGTGGTCGCAATCGAGACTGCGGACGGAGTTCAACACGTCAGGGCGGTCGGCTCCGAAGCGAAAATCCTGATCGGCAAGACACCCGACAACATACAGACCTTTCGTCCGCTGACCGATGGCGTGATCGGGGATCTGGAAATTGCCGAGGAGATGATCAAGCATTTCATCCACAAGGCAGGTGGCGGTGTTCACTCGATGATGTCGCACGGGCCCGAGATCGTCGTCTGTGTTCCATCAAGCGCGACGACCGTCGAACGCCGGGCAATTCGCGCGGCGGCCTTGAACGCGGGCGGTCGGGAGGTCTGGCTCATCGAAGAGTCGATGGCCGCTGCAATCGGGGCCGGCCTTCCTGTCAAGGAACCGGTGGGATCGATGGTCGTCGACGTTGGTGGCGGTACCACGGAGATCGGAATCATCTCTCTCAATGGGCTGAACTACAGCACGTCCGTGAGAATTGGCGGTGACAAGATGGATGATGCGATCGCGGGCTATGTGCGCAGGCAGCACAATGTCGTCATCGGGGAAGCCACGGCCGAGCGCATCAAGACGGAGATAGGCTCGGCAATGGTGACGTCGGAAAGCGTTCACATCATCGGTTATGTTCGCGGCCAGGACGTCGCAAAGGGCGGGCCGTGCGAGCTAAGCCTTTCGCAGGCCGAAATCGTCGACGCCCTCAAGGAGGCGGTTTCTCAGATTGTCGAAGCGGTCTCTGCGTCTCTTGAGCAAGTCCAGCCCGAGATCGCCGCGGACATCATCGATCGCGGAATAACGTTGACAGGCGGCGGCTCCCTTTTGCGCAATCTCGACAGGGTACTTGCAGACGAGACTGGGCTACCCGTGAAGCTTGCCGATGCGCCATTGCATTGCGTTGCAATCGGCGCGGGACGAACGCTTGAAGATCTCGAATTTCGGGAAACGCTCTGCCCGGCATAGGGCCACTCGGACAGGCGGGATCCGTGGGCCGGTCGGTTGCAAAACAGAAGCGCTGCTGACATGCCGCCTTGCCTATGAAGTTGCTCCTCCGTCGGCATCCCGGTGTGAGTCCACGCCAGTGCAAGCATTCTTGAAAATTCACGCATGACGGAAGCCACGATTCACCACTGGACCGCCTCCGACGGTGTTGACCTTGCCTATCATGAACTGGGCGAGGGCAGACCAGTCGTCCTGCTTCACGGACTCTTCTCCGATGCGAACATGAACTGGATCAAGTTCGGTCATGCGGCGCGCATCGCCGGCGAGGGTTTCCGGGTCATCATGCCGGACCTGCGCGCGCATGGTGCCAGCGGTCGGCCCCACGGTGTCGAATTCTACCCAAAGGGAATTCTCGCCCGCGACCTCCGGGAACTGGTTGTCGACCTAGGCCTTACCGACTTCGATCTTGGCGGCTTCTCGCTCGGCTCTCGAACCACGGTCGAGGGCGTCGGCGAAGGGCTACGTCCTCGGCGCACAATCCTCGGCGGAGCGGGCCTGGAGGGCCTGCGCAACTGGGAACGCCGCAAGACCTTCTTCCTCGAAGCAATCGAGATGTTCGACACCGTCCAGCGCGGCGATCCGCATTGGCTGTCGATCCAGTTCATGAAAAGCCAGAAGGTCGACCGAGTCTCGGCGGGTCAGCTGCTCGAGAGCTTCGAGGATACGTTCATGGATTGGCTCCAGGCCTTCACCATGCCGACCTTGGTGGTTTGCGGGAGCGAGGATGACGATAATGGCTCCGCGGAAGAACTTGCCAACGTGCTCCCCAACGCCGTCTTCCGCGAAGTTCCCGGCACGCACATGAGCTCGGTGACCAAGCCCCAGTTTGGCGACTCCATCGCGGAATTTCTCGCCGCCGTTTGAAGAGTAATGACAACGGCTTGACGAATGGGGCTCGCAAGTTCCAGTCGGACCGCCTCGGAGCCAAACCGAGCCAGGGGAGAGTTGATTCCATGAAGTTTGCCGCAACCGTATCGCTTGCCGCGCTGGCAGGCTGCGCCGCCACCACGTCTTCTACCGCGCCGGTCGCGGAGGTCCCGGCTGCGGCCGTCGAGGCTCCGCAGGCCGGCGCCGCCGCGCTTCCGTACCCGCAGACTCCCGAAGGCGCACGCCAGTTCATCGCCGACGTCGAGAAGGACCTGTTTGACCTCAGCGTCATCGGCGGCCGCGCTCAATGGGTGAACGCGACCTACATCAACGACGATACCGACGCGCTCGCCGCCTATTTTGGGACGATCGGAACCGAGAAGGGCGTCAAGTACGCCACGCAGGCCGCGCAATATGCCGGGGTTCCTGGGCTCGATCCCGACACCGCGCGCAAGCTCAACATCCTGCGCGGGGCGCTCGTCCTCGCGGCGCCGTCCACTCCAGGCGCCGCGGCCCAGCTCAACGAGATCGCGACGCGGTTGCAGTCGACCTACGGCAAGGGCCGCGCGATGCATAACGGCAAGACGATTACCGGTGACGACGCCGAGGCCTTGATGGGCGAGCTGCGCAGTCCGAACGAGCTGAAGGAAATCTGGCAAAGCTGGCACGAAAATGTCGGCCGGCCGATGCGCGGCGACTACACGCGGATGGTCGAGATCGCGAACCAGGGCGCCAAGGAACTTGGTTACGCCGACACGGGCGCGATGTGGCGCTCGCAATACGATATGTCGCCGGAGGAATTTGCGGCGATGTCCGACCGCCTCTGGGCGGAGACCAAGCCGCTCTACGACCAGCTGCATTGCTACACGCGGACAAAGCTCAACCAAAAATATGGCGACGAGGTCCAGCCAAAGACCGGCCCGATCCGCGCCGACCTTCTCGGCAACATGTGGGCGCAGGAGTGGGGCAATATCTACGACGTCGTCGCTCCCAAGGGCTCGGGCGACATCGGCTATAACCTCGAAGACCTGTTGAAGGCGAAAAAGTACACCCCGGAAAAGATGGTGAAGGCGGGCGAGGGCTTCTACACGTCGCTGGGCTTCGCGCCGCTTCCCGAGAGTTTCTGGAGCCGCTCGCAGATCACCCGTCCGCGCGATCGCGAGGTCGTGTGCCACGCATCGGCCTGGGACCTCGACAACAAGGACGACCTGCGCATCAAGATGTGCACCAAGGTCAATGCTGACGACTTCGTGACCATTCACCACGAGCTTGGTCACAACTTCTACCAGCGCGCCTACAACCAGCAGCCCTACCTTTACCTCAACGGCGCCAACGATGGCTTCCACGAGGCGATCGGCGACTTCATCGCCCTTTCGGTAACTCCGGAATATCTGGTTCAGATTGGCCTGCTCGACCGCAGCAAGGTCCCGGACGCCAGCAAGGACACCGGCCTGCTGCTTCGGCAGGCCATGGACAAGGTCGCATTCCTTCCCTTCGGCCTGCTCGTCGACAAGTGGCGCTGGGGGGTGTTCAACGGCTCGATTACGCCGGCGAACTATAACCAGGCATGGGTCGATCTGAAGCGCGAGTACCAGGGCATCACCCCGCCGGTCGCACGGTCGGAAGCCGATTTCGATCCGGGCGCGAAGTTCCACATTCCGGGCAACACCCCCTATGCGCGCTATTTCCTCGCGAGAATCCTTCAGTTCCAGTTCTACAAGGCCGCCTGCGATATGTCGGGGTGGAAGGGGCCGCTCCACCGCTGCAGCTTCTACGGAAACAAGGAAGTCGGCCAGCGGCTGAACCAGATGCTGGCGATGGGCGCGTCGCACCCCTGGCCGGATGCGCTTCAGGCGTTCACCGGCAGCCGCGAAATGTCGGCGAAACCGATGCTCGAATATTTCGCGCCGCTTCAGCGCTGGCTCGAGGACCAGAACCGCGGAAAGCAGTGCGGCTGGTGATGAAAAAGGGGCGCCTGCCGGCGCCCCTTCCTTTTCGCTCGAACTAGCCCCTACGACGTCGAGCCGGCGCCCGAGCCTGTGTGAGCTCCGAGCGACGCGTTGCCGCCGCCGGTTTCGCTCATCCCGCTGCTCGAGCGATTGCCTCCGCGAGTACTGGTGCTGCGGGAGCCCGTGGAACGCGAGGTTCGCGCCGACGTGCTTCCGGTGGCAGCGCCCGATGGCGAGCTTTCGCTGCCCATCGTCTCGAACTCCTGTTCGTCGCTCGAGCGCATGCTCGCGGTCCAGTCGCTGATCTGGCTGCTGAGATTGCTCATCTGCTCGCTCAGCGCATTGCGCTTCGACCACAGGAATACACCGGCGCCGACCGATGCCGCGGCAACTGCCGCCGCCGCGATCGGCCGTTCCTTGATCGAATCCATCCAATCGTTGCTGTACTGGTTGCGGCCAGACGGATTGTTGTTCCGGCCGCGGCTGTTGTTCCTTGCCATATCGGAAGTCCTCCTCGTTTTTGTTGAAAATTCAACGCGCTGGACCGAGCCATGTTTCGGTCCAGCGGTGAGGAGAGACAGTTAAGCGACGGACGCCGAACCTATAGCTGTTCGAGCAGGGTCTCCGCGCTCGAGGCCCGATACTCGCCCGGCGCTTCGACGTTCAGCTGCTCGACGACGCCGTCGTTCACGACCATCGAATAACGCTGGCTGCGCTTGCCCATCCCGAACTTGCTGGCGTCCATCGACAGGCCAACAGCGTCGGCGAACGCGCCATTGCCGTCGGCGAGCATGGTGATGTCGCTCGAGCCGTCCGACTTGTTCCACGCAGACATGACGAACGGGTCGTTGACGGAGATGCAGGCGATCTCGTCGACGCCCTTGCCCTTGATGTCCGAAGCCTTGTCGACGTAGGACGGAAGGTGGCGGGCGGAGCATGTCGGGGTGTAGGCGCCGGGCACCGCGAACAGGGCGACGCGCCGACCTGCGAAGAACTCTTCGGTGGTGGTCTGCTCCGGTCCGTTCTCAGTCGCGACCGTGAGCGGAACGTTCGGAAGCCTGTCTCCGACCTGAATCGTCATCTTGTATCTCCTTCGCGGGAATTCGGCTGATGCCCCTATAGCCGCGACAGGCCTCGCCTCAAGACTTGCCCGAGTAACAGCCGCGGGTCATTAGCGACGCAATGGACGAGCCGCGTTTCCTGTCGGGCAAGCTGCTTCTCGCAATGCCCGGAATGGGCGATCCTCGCTTCGAGCGGGCGGTCATCGCCTTGTGCGTTCACGACGAGAATGGCGCCGTTGGGGTCGGCATCGGCCACAAGAGGTCTGGAATGCGGCTCCGCGGGCTCCTGGAGCAGCTCGACATCGACCCGGGCGAGACACCCGACTGCGCGGTGCATCATGGCGGGCCGGTCGAGCCGGGCAGGGGATTCGTTCTCCATTCGAACGATTGGGGCGGGCAGGACTCGCTTCAAGTGAACGGAACGAACGGAGCGGTCTTCTCGATGACCGGGACGGTCGACGTGCTGAAAGCGATCGCCGAAGGGAAGGGGCCATCGCAGTGGATCGTCGCGCTCGGCTACGCCGGCTGGGGAGAGGGGCAGCTCGACGAAGAAATGACCCGCCATGGCTGGTTCGCCGCCAGCGGAAACCAAAAGCTTATTTTCGATACGCCCACCGACGAACGCTGGGCGGCGGCCTTCAAGGCGGAGGGCGTCGACCCTCGTCTCCTGTCGAACGAGACCGGGGCCGCCTGAGTCCTCTTGTTCAACATATAAAGAATTCTTTATATTTGCTTTGAAGCGCATGTCCGGCTAGGGGCAGCCGCGACGCGCAACTGCGCACCAGCAATCACAACCGGAGACTTTTGACGTGGCGACCCAGGCTGAAACGCGTTTCACCGATTATGTCGTGAAGGACCTCGGCCTCGCCGATTTCGGACGCAAGGAAATCGAGATCGCCGAGACGGAAATGCCGGGCCTGATGGCGCTGCGCGAGGAATATGGCGCGTCGAAGCCACTGAAAGGCGCCCGCATCACCGGATCGCTGCACATGACGATCCAGACGGCCGTCCTCATCGAAACTCTCGCCGACCTCGGCGCCGAGATCCGCTGGGCCTCGTGCAATATCTTCTCGACTCAGGATCATGCCGCGGCCGCCATTGCCGCCCGCAACATTCCGGTGTTCGCAATCAAGGGCGAGACTCTCGAGGAATATTGGGATTACGTCACCAAGATCTTCGACTGGGGCCAGGACACAACCTGCAACATGATCCTGGACGATGGCGGCGACGCGACCATGTTTGCGCTTTGGGGCGCGCGCGTGGAAGCGGGCGAGGCGCTGTTCACGCCGTCGAACGAGGAAGAAGAGATCTTTGCGTCGACGCTGAAGAAGTTCCTGGCCGAGCGCCCGGGCTACCTCACCAAGACCGTCCAGAACATCAAGGGCGTTTCAGAAGAGACGACCACCGGCGTTCACCGCCTCTACGAGCTGGCCAAGAACGGCAAGCTTCCGTTCCCTGCGATCAACGTCAACGACAGTGTCACCAAGTCGAAGTTCGACAATCTCTACGGCTGCAAGGAATCGCTGGTCGACGCCATCCGCCGCGGCACCGACGTCATGCTTGCCGGCAAGATCGCTTGCGTTGCCGGCTTTGGCGATGTCGGCAAGGGCTCGGCGGCGTCGCTGCGCAACGGCGGAGCACGCGTCATCGTGACCGAGGTTGACCCGATCTGCGCGCTTCAGGCCGCGATGGAAGGTTATGAAGTGGTGACGATGGAAGAGGCCGCTCCGCGCGCCGACATCTTCGTCACCGCGACCGGCAACATGGACGTCATCACGCTCGACCACATGCGCGCGATGAAGAACATGGCGATCGTGTCG
>JBKPKZ010000210.1:0-2870 GCA_046731355.1 Pseudomonadota bacterium
GCGGCCAGAGCAATCTTTTTCATTAGAATTGTGTTCCTACGTTGAAGCTGAACAATTTCGTTTCGTCGCCCTCTTCCTTGAGGATCGCCTTCGCGAGGTCGATCCGCAGCGGGCCGAATGGCGAGACCCAGTTTACGCCGATACCGATGGACAGACGTGGGCTGATCGAGTCGCCCACGAACCGTTCGCGGAAACCTGCCACGGCGTTGGCGTTGGTGTAGCCCGATCCGAACTGCGCGCAGTCGAGGTTCGAGTTCGGCGGCCTGATCTCTTCGGTCGCCGAGCCGACCTTCGTGCAGAACTTGATGATGTCGTCGGTAAGGGGCTTCGTGAGTTTCCAGACCGAGCCGACGTCGATGAACGCCGACGGCCTGAGACCGAAGCTCTTGAGAGATGAGCTGGTTGGGAATTCTAGCTCGATCCGCCCCATGTAATAGGCACGGCCGCCCAGGGCATCACTCACGACATTGGAGTCCGTGTTGATGGTCCCGTCGTCATTATATTGTTCGCGGATAATCCGCGGGCCGATGCCGCGAATGTCGAAGCCACGAAGCTGGGTTCCGAAGAAGCGGTCCGTAATGCGGATCGGATCGCTTCCGGGCGAAGGTGAGTCTTCCAGCGGGTGGATGTAGCCGCCTTCGGCGCGCGCCGAGAACACCCAGCCACCGCCGAGAATGCCAAGCTGCCAATACTTGATGCCTGTCAGACGCGTGCGGATGTACTTGGTGTCGCCGCCGAGGCCCGCAAAGTCCTGGGAGAGAACCACCGACTGACCCCGCGTCGGGCGAATGCCGTTCGTGTCGTTGTAGACGAGCGAATAACCGATCGCCGAGGTCAGGCGGGTCCCAAGCTCGTCGCAGAGGTACTGGCCGGCCTTGTCCGGATCGCAGGCCGGAGGCTGGGGCCCATTGCTACCCGTGAGCGGTCCGTCCCCGTCAGGATCGGCGACGAGGTCCGGATCGGTGAAGAAGGTGTCTTCATCGAGCGTGATCTTGTCGTTGATCAGCGAGTAGCGAGTGCCGAGCGTGATGTATTCGGTGATCGGGAAGCCGAGACGAAGCGCGCTTCCCGTACTGGTCTGCGAGTAGGTCGTGTTCCGGGAATTGCCGACATAGTTGAAGCTGTTGTAGTCGCGGCGGAAAATGTCGCCCCCGAGCAGGATCTGCTTGTCGAGGAAATACGGCTCGACAAAGCCGAGCTGGATCGACTTCGAATATCGCGACCAATTGACACCCGCGTTGAGCTCCTGGCCCATGCCGCGGAAGTTTCGCTGGGCGATCGAGAAGGCGAGAATGAACTTCTCGAGGCTCGAATAGCCCGCCGACAGCTGAAGTTCGCCGGTCGACTTCTCTTCGACATTGACGCCGAGCACGACCTTGTCGGGAGACGATCCCTCCGTCTGCTTGACCTCGAGATTCTCCTGGAAGAAGCCGAGCGACTGCAAGCGGTCCTGCGAGCGCTTCACCTTGAGCGCGTTGAACGCGTCGCCTTCGTTGACCCGGAACTCGCGTCGGATGACCTTGTCGCGCGTAGAGGTGTTGCCCGCGATGTCGATGCGCTCGACGTAGTTCCGGGGCGTTTCGTTCGCCCGGAAGGTGATGCCCATGACGTGCTTTTCGGCGTCGCGGTTATAGGCCGGACTGATGTCCGCGAACGCGTATCCGAGGTTGCCGGCTTCTTCGTTCAGAGCAGTGACGGCGTCTTCGACCGCCTTGGCGTTGAACCAGTCACCCTCGTGGAGATTGACGATCTGCGTCATCCTCGCCGGCGGCAGGTCGCGAAGCGCACTCTCCGCGTCCACCACTCCCATGCGATAGCGCGGCCCCTCTTCGACCACGTAAGTGATCACGAAGTCGCGGCGATCAGGCGTCAGCTCGGCAAGCGCGGAAACGACTCGGAAATCCGCGTAACCCTGGGTCAGGTAGAAGGCGCGGAGCTTCTGTTGGTCGGCGGCGAGCCGGTCGGGATCATAGCTGTCGTTCGACTTCATGAAGCCCAGGAGGCCGCCAGCCTGGCGGGTGAACATCTCCTTCTTGAGGCGATCGTCCTTGAACGCCTCATTGCCGATGATGTTGATGCTGCGAACCTTGGACTTGTCGCCCTCGTAGATCTCGAACACGAGATCGACGCGGTTTTGCTCGAGGTTGACGATCTTCGGCTCGACCTGGGCGGCAAAGCGCCCCTGACGCTTGTAGAGTTCGATGATGCGCTCGACGTCTGCTCGGGCCTTGGAGCGGGTGAAGATTTCACGCGGCTTCAATTTGATCTCGGGAACGATCTTGTCGTCCTTGATCCGCTTATTGCCCTCTAGGATGATCCGGTTGATGACCGGGTTTTCCTGGACGGTAATGACGATGTTGCCCGTCTCCGCTCCGGTAATGACGACGTCCGAGAACAGCTCCGTCGCGTAGAGATCCTTCAGCGCGGTATCGAGCGCTTCAGCAGTGTAGCTCTGGCCCGGCGTGAGGTTCGCGTACGAGCGGATGGTCTCCGCCTCGAGGCGCTGGCTGCCCTTGACGGAGATCGAGCGGATCACGCCCGCGATCTGCCGCGCAGGAGCCGTTGTCGCAGGAGCCGTTGTCGCAGGAGCCGTTGTCGCAGGAGCCGTTGTCGCTGGAGCCGCGGTTGCTGGTGCTGGCGTGGCAGTCGGAGTCGCCGGTGTCTGGGCCGCTGACTGAGGAGCAAGCGGGTCTGGCTGCTGGGCCTGGGCCATAAGCGGCATCGACCAGCCGCCGAGGGTAGTTCCGACAAGGAAGACGGCTCCAGCGCGCCTGCCAACAAACTTCCGCTTTGAAATCACGCGTCCCCGCCTTTTGTGCAAGAATCAGCGGCCGCCCCTCAGCGGTCCGCGAGAATGGTGTGCAGCCCTG
>JBKPKZ010000211.1:0-5890 GCA_046731355.1 Pseudomonadota bacterium
TGTCGCGCGAGGAGCTCGAGCTGAGGCTCTACGAGACCCTCGACGCCAACCGGATGGACGAGGGCGTCCATACCCGGCTGATCGTTTCGCGCGGTGTCCGCTCGACGCCCTACCAGGACCCGCGCGTCGTGGTCGGCGGGGCGACGATCGTCATCATTCCCGAATACAAGGAGCCGCCCGAAGGCATTCACGAGCGCGGGCTCAAGCTGTTCACCGTCCACGTCCGCCGGGGCGACCCCGCGGTCCAGGACCAGAAGCTCAATTCTTTGTCCAAGCTCAACTGCATCACGGCCTCCATCCAGGCGACGCAGGCGGGCGCGGACGAGGGGCTGATGCTCGATCCGCACGGCTTCGTCGCGACCTGCAACTCGACCCACTTCTTCATCGTCCGCAACGGCGAGGTCTGGACGTCGAGCGGCAAATATTGCCTCGGCGGAATCACCCGGGGCCTGGCTCTGGAGATCGCCCGTGAGGCGGGCATTCCGGCGATCGAGAAGGACTTCTCGCTGACCGACGTCTACGGAGCGGACGAGGCGTTCGTCACGGGCACATTCGCCGGGATCGTCCCGGTTCGCGAAGTCGACGGACGAAAGCTCGATTGCCGTGGCCCGATGGTCGAGCGCCTGCAGGGCCTCTACCGCGACCGCGTCGAGCGCGACGTCAGGCAAGCCACTCGCCCGTGACGGTCCGGATCGCAATGTGGTCGGGTCCAAGGAACCTCTCCACGGCGATGATGCGGAGCTTTTCGAGCCGGAGCGACACGTTCGTCTCGGACGAGCCCTTCTACGGGGCCTATCTCAAGGACAGCCGCGATGAGCAGCCCATGGCCGACGAGGTGATCGCTTCGATGGATTGCGACTGGCGAAGCGTCGCCCGGACAATGACGGGCCCGTGTCCCGCCAACGTCCCCATCTGGTACCAGAAGCACATGGCCCATCACATGGTCGGGCCGATTGCCCACGACGACCTTCCGGGGCTTCGCCACGCCTTCCTCATTCGCGACCCGGCACGGGTCGTGGCGAGCTACGCGAACAAGCGCGTGGCCGTCCGCCCGGAGCACCTCGGGGTCGAGCGCCAGGTCGAATTTTTCGAGCGCGAGGCAGATCGGCTCGGCCATGCTCCGCCGGTCATCGACAGCGCCGACGTGCTTGGCAATCCTCCCGCCATGCTGAAGCGGCTTTGCGAGGCGCTCGGCATCGAATGGGACGAGGCCATGCTGAGCTGGGAGCCGGGCATTCGCGAGACCGACGGCATCTGGGCCCCTCACTGGTACGACGCGGTGGCCGCAAGCACCGGCTTTAGCTCACGGGACGAGCATCCCCTCGAGCTCGACGACGACGCCCGGCGGGTCGCCGACGCGTGCCGTCCGTCTTATGAGAGGCTCGCGAAGCACCGCCTGCGCGCCTGACCGTCACCCGATCGTGCGGACACCTTCCTTCGGCCAATCCTTGTCGACGTCGACGCCCTGCTCGGCCCACTCATCGCGGGTCCAGCATTTGAGCTTTTCGATGCGGCTGCCGGTGACGGCCTCGATGTGCATGCAATATTTGGTTTCGGGTGTCCCGGCGGGGGCGCCCGGAGGGGCGGGGTCCTGGACCGTCGCCGATACCGGCGAAGCCGCCGCGATCACTCCCAAAGCGATGATCAATCTTCGTGTCATGCCGTTCCTCCTCGATCGGCAGGTTGGCATCTTTTTGAATACGCCTTGTTCGATGAGGGCGCGAGGAGGTTTCGATAAAGTGCTCCCGTTCGTGGGGTAAAGCGCCAAACCTCGGGCGTTACAGTCGCGCTTGGTAGAGACCAGTTAGGTCCATCGGTTCACTTTGCGAGAAGACTGCCAGAGTTCCAGCGGGCGGTCGCCCCAGCGGCCCACCAATGCAGCCGCAGCGTCATCGTTTTGCGCCTTGAACTCGTGAAGAAGACTGAAATTGCCGAGGCCGTCATGGGCAAAGAGGCGATAAAGAAACATGAAATCTCCCATGGGCAGGACCCGCCTCAACCCCTTGCTTCGCGGATTAGGTGGCCGCCGTTCCGCGATCCGTTCTTGCGAGCTTATGCCAGCGCATAGTTAACAGGATGGCCGCCCCAGCTTACATCTGCTTACGACCCAAAGCTGCCATTGGCCGAGGCGTCCCGTGTTGGAGCAGACAAATGGGCGGCCTCGCCAACCAATGTTAACTGGTTCATCATTCTTGCCGTCGCGTAAGGATGGGTGGGACGCCTGGTTGCGGTAGACTCGACACCTCCAGGGGCCAGGCGTTCTACATTCTCCGGGTGCGGTCCGGGCACTTTCCACGGGGCAGTCTGGCAAGCCGGTCCGCCCTCTAAGGATAATCGCTCGTCATGACCATTTGCGTGATGCTTTGCGGACCGGGCCTCTTTCCCTTGGGACAGTCTCGCGATGACTGATGGCGAACCGTTCATCGATTACTACGACATTTTGCAGGTTCATCCGTCCTGCGACGCGAAGATCCTCGAGTCCGCCTATCACTATCTGGCAAAGATGTATCACCCGGATCACGCGGGAACACCTGACACTACGAAACTGAATAGGGTGATCGAGGCGTACAGAGTCCTTCGCAATCCCAAGAAGCGCGCTGACTATGATCGACTCTATGCGAACATCAACAGGGACGAACGGCAACGAGCTTCCACCAACGACGGAGCGGAAATTGACGATCAGGTCGCACTCGACGACGCCGACGACCACGCCAAGATTCTCATGTTTCTGTACAATCGGAGAAGAGAGAACGCTCAAGACGCGGGTGTCGTCGGATTCTATCTCCAGAAAATGCTGCACTGCTCAGATGAGCATTTTGAGTTTCACAAATGGTACCTGAAGGAAAAGGGTTTCATTGCGATCACTGAACAAGGGACCCTCGCAATAACCATTCAGGGCGTTGATCACGTGATCTCGATGTCCCGAACCACGAGAGTCGAGAAATTGCTGATTGCTCAGTCAAAGGATCCCGACTGACGACTTGCCGGTCCCGTCAAGAAATCGGGAGCGCCGCTCCAACTATGCCCCCGAGGGGTCAGATGGAGGGCGGATGAGGGAGGCCGAGAGGATCCCAATGTTTAACCGACCTCACTCCGTTGCAAAGCTCCAAGGTCAGGGGTCCCTGCCACTCCTGAGCGAAATCGATCGCCGCTTCATCATTCTCGACTTCGAACTGCATGAAGCGATCAATGCGACCGTGGAAAGCGTCCATGAAATATAGGCGATAATAGGCCATCGGCTCCTCCAAGAACCTTAGGGCCCACGCAAAAGCATCGTGGCACGATCTGGTGTCCCAATCGTAAATGCAGTTTCGACTTGCCGTTCACGTCCGCTTTCGACCCATTGCGGACATTAGCCGTACGAGCGGCCGACGCAGTCTAGCCCGGCGTGCTTGGGAGCAGTTCTCCCGCCGTCCCGAGTATCGAATGCGCATCTAACTACTAACTTCTGATGACGTGCAAATTTCAGCGAGATTGCTTAGACACAATCCGAACGACGCCGCTCATCCCGGTGTCTCGCCGTACACGGTGACGCCGTTCTTCCGACAGATGATCGGAGGGATTTATGTCAAGGCTAGTGAACTTGCTCGTCGCCGCTCCAGCAGTAGCCGGCGCGACGCTTGTGCTTGCGACGGCGACCTGGGCGATGCCTCCCTTTGGGGGCTGGGGCGCTCCGGCCGGTCTCGAAACACTGCCGGACTCATCGTCGAGCCTCAACACTCCGACAGTTGATGGGTGCGCCAGCCTATCTCGCGATGGACTGGAAATCTTCTTTCTCTCATTCCGTACCGGAAATGCCGACATCTATATGGCGCGACGTTCAAATAAGGCCGAGGGTTTTGGTGACCCAGTTCGGCTGCCAGCGCCAGTGAACACGAGCGGGAACGAGGTTTGTCCAACCATCGCGCCCGGTAACCGGCTGTACTTCACTGGCTTCGGCGGCGACCCTGCCGGCGACCTGTATGTGTCGAAGCTGGGTCCGAAAGGCTGGACAGCCCCAACTTCCCTGGGACCGACCATCAACGCTCCAGGCATGACCGAAGAAGCGCCAGCTTTCTACGAGGACGATCAGGGCCGAGAGGTCATGATTTTCAGCAGGCGCCCTCCCGGTCCACCTACGGGCGAGGGTGGGAAGCTCTATCAAAGCGTGGATGGCGCCCCAGCGACGCTGGTTCAAGGCGGGCCGAACAGTTCGGCCGGTGACAACCGAGCCAGCGTGACCCACGATGGCCGCACCATCTTCTGGGACTCGACCCGCTTCGGGACGCTTGGCGATTCCGACCTGTGGTATGCGACAAGATCAAACACGTCCGAGCCTTGGGGTTCGGCGATTCATCTCGCGGCGCTCAGTTCACCGGCTCATGACTCGCGTCCGTTCATCAGTTGGGACGGGACGTTTCTCAGTTTCACATCAAGCAGAGTTGGCAGTGAATCGCCCGCGCCGGACATGTGGTTCACAACGCGAGTGAAGGATGTGGGGCGGCACTAATCAACCGTGTTTTTCTCAAACGAAGGAGAGAGCGTCATGAACAGCTTTTTCAAGTTTCCCGCATTGGCGATCGGAGTGACCGCGTTAGCAACGTCCAGCGCGGGATTGGCGGGCGAGATCAAGGGACCGCCGCCAACATCAAACTACAGCGGCGACGAAATCGATATCCATTCCCGGTCAATTTGCGTTTTCTCCGGCCTCAATGATTCACCGCTCGGCGATGCTAGTGTCGGGGATCCAGGCGGAATTGCGCAATCCTTTGGCTCCTTTTTCGGCAGTTCGGGCTTCCCGGTGAGCAGCCTCGATCCAAGGACCGACGAACTCAGTCCCGGCTACAGCTGTAACCCCAACCGCGGACCAGACCTCCACGGCGGCCGATAAGAACAAAGAACCCGCCGATCACTCGGCGGGTTCTTTCATTGTCACCGAATGACCGGATTTTCCACGCCCGCCCCGATGTCGACGTGTCCAGACTTGCGGTCAAATGTCTGCTTTCAACCCTTTCCGGACATTAGCGTTGTGGCAAGCTTTCGACCCAAAGCGGACATTGGCAGTGTCGGCAATTCCCCACCTTCACTGGCGCGTTCGTAACTCAGTCGGCCGCGACGGCGGGTAATAGCCATGAACGAAGCGCCGGGCCGCCCCTAGGACGACCCGGTATTCGGTCCCTATTCGGCGGTGACGGGTTCGGCTGCGCGCGCCGGACTGCCCTCACTTTCGGCACCGACCATCTCGCCCCTGATGAACGCGAGGAAGTCGGCATTGATCAGGTCCGGATGGGTCGCATGGCTGCCGTGTGGCAGGTCCTTGTAGGTCTTCAGGGTGCCGTTCGGCAGCAGCTTGGCGGCCCGAGGCCCCGAGTCCTCATAAGGCACGATCTGGTCGTCCTCGCTATGGATCACCAGCACCGGCACGTCGATTTTCTTCAGATCTTCGGTGAAGTCGGTCTCGGAGAAGGCCTTGATGCACTCATAGCCGGCCTTGACGCTGCCCATCATGCCCTGGCGCCACCAGTTGCGGATTAGCCCTTCGGACACCTTCGCGCCGGGCCGGTTGAACCCGTAGAAGGGGTCCGTCGGGATATCGAGGTAGAACTGGGCGCGGTCAGCGGCGAGCGCGGCCCGGAACCCGTCGAACACCTCGATCGGAGTCCCGCCCGGGTTCGAATCGGTTTTGACCATCAGCGGCGGCACTGCGTCGAGAAGGATGGCTTTGGCCACGCGGCCATTTCCGAGTCCATATTGCGCGACGTAGCGGATGACTACGCCACCGCCGGTCGAGTGGCCGATATGGATCGCATTTTTGAGATCAAGCGCCTCGACCAAATCGTTTGTGTCGGAGGCGTAGGTGTCCATCTCGTTGCCGCCGTCGGTCTGGTCGGAGCGGCCGTGACCGCGCCGG
>JBKPKZ010000212.1:0-1361 GCA_046731355.1 Pseudomonadota bacterium
GCTTACGCGCGCACGATCCCCACTGGCATGACCGTTTTCCGGACCCTGAACCGGGTTCCAAACGTTACGCATTGCCAACTTCAGCTAGGAGAGCACTTGCCCGACAGTCCCGCTGAGACCGCCACTGGCCGTCCTGAGATCGACGTCGAAGACCTCCACGCCCTCGTCCTCAAATCGCTGGATGACGATCAGGCCGTCGAGGTCGTTTCCATCCCGCTTGCAGGCAAATCGAACATCGCCGACCACATGGTGATCGCGTCCGGCCGCTCGACTCGGCAGGTCGCGTCCATGGCAAACAAGCTTGCCGATCGGATCAAGGAGAAATTCGGGAGGATCGCCCGAATTGAGGGTTTACCCGCAGCAGACTGGGTTCTGATCGACGCAGATGACGTGATTGTGCATCTTTTCCGTCCCGAAGTGAGAAGTTTTTACAATTTGGAACGTATGTGGGCTTTCGGCGATGATGCCGATAGGAGTACAGCTGCACGCGGGTGAGGGCTCATGCGTTTCATTGCTGTTTTTCTCGGGCTGCTGGCCTTTGCGCTTCAGCCCGCACATGCGGCGTCGACGCCGAATCTGCTCAGCCTGGAGCACCAGCTCCAGGCGCTCGTCGGCTCGCAGACTAGCGACGTCGGCGTAGCTGCTGTCGATCTGACCAGTGGAGAAACGGTCAGCATCAATGGAAATACGGCCTTTCCGATGGCCAGCACGGTCAAGGTCGCGGTCGCCGCCGCCTATCTCAGCCAGGTCGATCACGGCCGCCGTTCGCTCGACGACCGGATTTCGGGTCTCTCCGCCTCCAGCCTGATGGAGCGGATGATGATCCACAGCGACAACCATGCGACCGACATGCTGATCCGTGATCTCGGCGGACCGAAAGCGATCCAGGAATGGGTCAAGTTCCATGGACTCGATCATCTTCGAGTGGATCGGAACATCGCCCGGCTGCTCGCCGACAAGCGCGACCTGTGGGACTATCGCGATAGCAGCACTCCGCTGGCGATGGTCGACCTTCTGCGTCGCCTCGACAAGGGCAACGTTCTTCAGCCGGAAAGCCGCTCCTACCTCATGGACCTGATGGGCCGTTGCGAGACCGGCAGGAACCGGATCCGCGGAATGCTGCCTTGGGGAACCAAGGTCGAGCACAAGACGGGAACCCTCAACGGCTACACCAGCGACGTCGGCTACATCACGCTTTCGAACGGCCACCGGATCGCGGTCGCAATGTTCGCCCGCGGCGGCGCCGACCGTCCAAGGACGATCGCCGAAGCGGCCCGTGCCATCTACGACGGCTTCACCAAGCTGTTCAGCTGGCCAACCTACGGCTCGGCGTTCTCGGGCGCCGCTCGCAACTGAGTGCT
>JBKPKZ010000213.1:0-2825 GCA_046731355.1 Pseudomonadota bacterium
GTCCCAAATTCGGGAGGGGATCACCGTGATTCGTAATCATTTGCTCGCTTTTGCGAGCTCGTCGTCTTTGGCCTTGGCGTTTTGTGCTTCGCCGGCGCTTGCCCAGGACCAGGCTGCTCCGACAGCCGATGCAGCGGCGGCCGCTGCTACTGCTTCTCCGGCAGACTCCGGTGACGATACGGAAATCGTCGTCACGGCGCAGAAGCGTGCCGAAAACGTCCAGGACGTTCCCATTTCGATTTCGGCCTTTTCGGGCGACTCCCTTGAACGCAACAACGTCGTCAACGTCGAAGGCCTGGCCAAGGTCACTCCGAACCTCAGCGTCGCAAAGGGTGCGCAGACGTCGTACGTCCGCCTCGCCATCCGCGGCATTGGCGCGGCGAGCAACACGACGGTCGAGCCCAGCGTCGCGGTCTTCCTCGACGGCGCTTATGTCCCGCGCGTCGGTGCAGTCATCAGCTCGATGCTCGACATGGAAAGCGTCGAAGTGTTGCGCGGTCCGCAGGGTACCTTGTTCGGCCGTAATGCCAGCGTCGGCGCGGTTTCGTTCCATACCGCTCAGCCGAAATTCGGCGATGCGTTTGGCGAGATGACGGGCGAAATCGGCAACGGCAATCGCTACCATGCCTATGGTTTCATCAATGTGCCGGTTGGTGAAAAGTCTGCCTTCCGCATTGCCGCGTCTCAGCAGTGGTTCAAGGGCTATTGGCACAACCAGTTCGACGACAAGCAGGTCGGTGGCACCGATGACTCGATCATCCGCGGAAGCTTCCGAACCGAAGTCGGCCCCGTCGAATGGGTCTTCCGTGCAGATTACGCCCAGATCAGCGGTGACGGCGCAACCAACATCGACTTCGATCGAAGCAGCGTGTCGGACGCTCAGTGGACTTTCTTCAGCACCTTCCTTGGTGCCCCGGACACCGATCTCAACGACAACAAGCTGAACCAGTATCTCACCGCGGACGTGGACGACGACCAGTGGGGGCTGAATAGCAATTTGTCATGGGATGTCGGAGGTGGTTCGACAGTCCGCCTGATCAACAATTACCGCAACTGGCAGAACGAGCAGCTCGACGGCGACGTGATCTTCACGCCGAGCCGGATCCTGTCGCGCACCGGCCTCTTCGATTCGAAGAGCCAGAACCACGAGCTCCAGTTCATTTCGCCGACACGCCAATGGCTGGACGGCCGCCTCGATCTGGTCGCGGGCCTCTATTACTTCCACGAGAAGTATCAGCAGGGCGAACGGCTGCACATGAACTCCGGGTTCTGCAAGATCGCCCCGGCGCCTGCGAAACCCGCGTGCAATGCGTTCCTCGCTGCCAATGGCGGGACGAAGGAGGACGCGACCGTTCAGGACGTCCACCAGACGACGGACAGCTACGCGGCCTATGCGCAGGCCAACTTCCACTTCAACGACCAGCTCTTCGCAACGCTCGGAGGGCGCTTCAGCAAGGACAAGAAGGATGGGTCGTATGACCAGCAGACCAATCCCTTGCTTGCGAACGTCCGGGCGCTCGAGACGCTCACTCTTCCAGACATCGATGACAGCAGGTTCACCTATCGCCTCGGTCTCAACTACGAGCCGAACGAGGACCTGCTCTTCTTCGGGACTTTCTCCACCGGCTACAAGTCGGCCGGCTACAATTCGGGCGCCGGCGCTCCTTCGCTGACCACGACCGGCAATCCGCCGGTTGTCGTCACTCCGGATCGGCGAGTGTTCGACCGCGAGACGACCGAGAACTGGGAGCTTGGCGCCAAGACCAGCTGGCTCGACCGCAAGCTTACCTTGAACCTCACTTTCTATCGGATGAACATCAAGGGCTTCCAGGACCGCGCGTTCGACGGGACCAGCTTCACCGTCCGCAACGCCGGCAATTTGCGTCACCAGGGCTTCGAGTTCGACGCGGTCGCCAAGCCGGTTCGCAACCTGTCGCTGTTCGCCAACCTCGCCTACCTCGATTCCGAGTTCACCGACTATCCGAATGCCGCGGGTCTTCCGGGCTGCGCACCGTCGGCCGCCGGTGTCGTTCCGCCGGTCTGCGTCGCCGCGGGTCTCGGAGCAATCCAGGACCTCGACGGCAAACCTGCGACTTTCGCTCCCAAGTGGAACGGGCGCGTCGGCTTCGACTGGAGCGGCGAGTTCGGAGGCGGCTGGGGCTGGGACCTGACGTCCAACCTGTCGTTCGTTTCGAAGCAGTTCGGCGGCCTCGTCAACGACGCGAACCCGCAGACGATCATCGGCGGCTATGCGCTGCTTGGCGCCCGCGCGACCCTCAACGGGCCGGGCGACCGCTGGTCGGTTTCGTTGTTCGGAAACAACCTGCTCGACAAGCAGTATGAGGCGGGCAACCTGTACCAGTTCCTCGGTGCCAACCTCGGGCTGAACAACGGCGTATTCCCGGGCAGCACGGCGGTTCGTCGACTTCACGCCGATCCGCGGACGTACGGGGTCTCCGGAACCGTCCGCTTCTGACCCGTTTCCGAAGGGGGAAGCCAAAGGCCCCGGCGCCCTCGCCGGGGCCTTTTCTTTTAAACCCGCAGAGCGGCCGCGGCCTCTGCTTCGCGCTTCAGGTTGCGGGCGAGCTGGCTCATCCCGTTGAGATATTGAGGCGGGACGTGGACGTCGCGGTACTCGAGCTGGGCCGCAGCACGAAGCGTCCAGAACGGGTCGATCAGGTGCGGACGGGCGAGCGCGACGAGGTCGGCGCGGCCCGCGGCGAGGATCGAATTGGCGTGGTCGGGATCGTAGATGTTGCCCACGGCCATGGTCGCTAGACGCCCTTCGTTGCGGATTCGGTCGCTGAACGGGGTCTGGAACATTC
>JBKPKZ010000214.1:0-1653 GCA_046731355.1 Pseudomonadota bacterium
TGCGGGCGGCTTCGAACGACGCGCTCGTGCAACCGGAAACGCGCGCTCAGTGGCGGCGCATGCTCAACCAGGGTTGGACCGACGCCCTGCGCGCCTATCATCCGGACGATGACCGCCTCTACACCTTCTGGGATTATACCGCGGGCTGCTGGCAGCGTGACGCGGGCTTCCGCATCGACCACTTCCTCTGCTCGCCCGAGGCCTCGGACCGGCTCCAGGACGCCGGCGTCGACAAATGGGCGAGGGGCGAGGAGAAAGCGTCCGATCACGCGCCGACCTGGGTCGAGCTCGCATAAAAAAGCGGCTTCCAGCGACCCCTTTGAAGAGTCGCTACAGCTGCTTCTGGTAGATCCGATAGCGGTGGTTGATTGCAGCGCCCGGTAGCTGGGCGATCGAAAGCATGCCCTTGTTGTCTTCGAGGATCCAGCCGAACTCACCATGGGTCGCTCCGTATTTGGAGACGGCGTCGCGACGGGTGAACTCGATCATCATGAAGGCGAGCTGGCTGGCAAGGCGGGAGCCGTGCAACTTTTTGGCCACGCCCATCAGCGGCACTCGAAGGCGCCGCGTCCGCGGCTTGCGCAGTCGCCACAGAAGCTTGATCCAGTTGAACGGGAACAGCTCCCCGTCGAGGTCCTTCAGCAGCTCGTTGATGTCGGGGATGGTGAGCATGAAGGCGACCGGCTCGCCGTCCACCTCCGCGACCCGGACCAGCTCCTTGAAGATGATCGGCTTCAGCTTCTTACCGGCATAGGCGATCTCGGACTCGGTCAGTGGGACGTAACCCCAGTTGTTCGACCAGGCATCGTTCAAAAGATTGAGGATCAGCCGCGCTTCCTCGTCGAACCTGGACTTGTCGATGAGGCGGATCCGAATTCGAGGATTGCGCTCGCCCGCGGCAATCAGTCGCTCGATCAGCGGATCACGCCAGTTGCTGATGTCGAGCGCGTAAGTGACGAGGTCCTTTGCCTTTTCATAGCCGGCGGCCTCGACCCAGGCCCGGTATTCCGGTCGGTGATGGCCCATCATCGCGGTCGGCGGCTCGTCGAAGCCCTCGATCTCAAGCCCCGGCTCATCCCAGATCGACAGGCTGAAGGGTCCAAGCGCACTCTTCATCCCCTGCTGGCGAAGCCAGGTCTCGGCTGTGGAGATGAGCTTCGAAGCGGCCTCGGCATCGAGCGCTTCAAACATGCCCCATTGGCCGGTTCCGGCTCCCATGTGCTCGAGAACCAGATCGTCGACTTGCGCGCTGATGCGTCCGACGACCTTGTCCCCACGCAACGCCAGCCAGTATTGGGCCCGGGCATGCTCGAACCACGGGTTCTTCTTGGGGTTCAGGAGTCCGTGGACCTCGTCCTTGAGCGGCGGAACCCAGGCAGGGTCGTCCTTGTAGACCTCCCAGGCGAAGTCGACGAAAGCCTTGCGGCCATTCTTGACGAGCTCGACCGGCTCGATCCTCAGGGGGGCGGAATTCATGGGCGAGGGCTAGCCGCTTGTCGCGAGCAGCGCCAGCCGTAGCCCTTCAACCGCCATGTTCGCGCCACTATCTCTTTGCAGAGGCACTCAAATCATGGCCGGATCGAACACAATGGAGCTGCAGCGGAGCAGCGACGCCCCCGTGTCGGGCGAGCCCACGCGCGCGCAGCTAGGCGA
>JBKPKZ010000215.1:0-6164 GCA_046731355.1 Pseudomonadota bacterium
CGGGAGAAACCAGTTCGTCCGGACCGTGAGTCGCGTCGATGGCGACGGCGACGGTGCGGGCACGATCCGCCGCGCTGATTCCGGTCGAGATTCCTTCCTTCGCCTCGATCGAGACGGTGAACGCCGTTTCGTTGCGGCTGCGGTTGTTGTTGACCATCGGCTGCAGGCCGAGTGTGTCGGCACGATCCTTTGTCAGCGCGAGGCAGATCAGGCCCCGTCCGTGTCGGGCCATAAAGTTGATCGCCTCGGGCGTCGCCATCTGTGCCGGGATGACGAGATCGCCCTCGTTCTCGCGGTCGTCGTCGTCGACAAGAATGAACATTCGACCGTTGCGGGCCTCGTCGATGATCGCCTCGGTGCCCACCAGCACTTCCGTCGTGCCCCGCTGGAGCAGCTTTTCGAGCCGCACGAGCGTGTCGGCGGTTGGATTCCACTCCGAGGAGCCAAGCTTTCGAAGGGAATTGGGGTGGAGGCCCGCGGCTCGGGCCAGGGCGGCGCGGCTGACCTCGCCGGTTTCAATGATGGCATTCAGCCGATCGATCAGGTTCGTGCTCATGGCGGCAATCATAATCACATTGAAATGTGATAGAAAGAAGGAACAGTGATGTTCCTATTGTGCGCGCGTCGCGAGCATCCGGTCGATGTAGCGGGCAATGACGTCGATCTCCACATTGAGTTGTCGGCCCGGAGTGAGCTCGCCGAGCGTCGTCTCCTGCGCCGTGTGCGGGATGATGTTGACCGCGAATTGTGTGCCGTCCTCCGAGTCGAGCACTTGGTTGACCGTCAGCGATACGCCATCGAGGCAGATGGAGCCCTTCTGGGCGATTGCCGGGGCAAGCGATTGGCCGACGCGGACGTCGATCCTGGTCGAGGCGCCCTCGGGCCGGACTCCAATCACTTCTCCGACGCTGTCCACGTGACCGGTGACGATATGGCCCCCGAGTTCGTCGCCCATTCTCAAGGAGCGCTCGAGGTTCAGGCGCTCGCCTTCGCGCCACATGTGCTTGGCGGTCCGGGAGACCGTTTCCGAAGAGACATCGACCGCGAACCAGTCATCGCCCTTGTCGACGACGGTCAGGCACACGCCGGAGCATGAGATCGATGCGCCGAGCGCAATCGTCGAGAGCTCATAGCCAGTCCGGATCCTCAGGCGAAGGTCGCCGCGCTGATCGGCGTTGATGACTTCTCCAACGTCGGTGACGATGCCCGTGAACATGGCTGCCGCTTAAGCCTCGCGAACCCGCTCGTAAACTTCGAGACGGTCGACACCGAGCCGGCGGCCGTCGCTCGGTGCCCAAAGGCCGTGGGCGTCGGCGATCGCGTCGAGACCGACATAGCCGAAGCTCGACTTGCCCTCGCCGACGATGATCGGCGCCCTGTAGATCAGGATCCGGTCGACGAGGTCTGCGGACAGAAAGGCGGTCGCAGTCGCCGATCCGCCTTCGACCAGGAGGTCGTTGACGTCATGAAGTCGGTAGACATCTTCTGGATTTCGAAGGATTTCCCATCCGTCGACCTCTTCTCCGCGCGTAAGGAGCGCTCGCCTCGGCGACCACTCTTCGAGCCCGGGAAGGCGCACGTCCAGTTGCGGCGCGTCGGCCTGATAGGTTCCTCGGCCGACGAGGATCATGTCCGAGCGGGCGCGTTCGAGGTGCACATTCCTCCGCGCATCCTCGCCTGTGATCCATTTGCTCTCGCCGGACGGGAGAGCGATCTTGCCGTCGATCGAGAGCGCCAGTTTCAGAGTGATGCGCGGACGGCCCAGCTTCATCCGTGTCAGCCAGCCGGAAAGCGAGTCCTCAGCCGCCTTGCGCCCGACTCCGAGCTTCACCGCGATGCCGGAATCGCGAAGCCGCCGGATGCCCTTGCCATTGATGCGCGGGTCCGGATCCTTCATCGCGATCACCACTCGAGCGGGCTTCGAGTCTACCAGAAGGTCGGCGCAGGCCGGCCCGCGCGGACTTTCGTGGGCGCAAGGCTCCAGAGTCACATAGACCGTCGAGCCCGCTGCCCTCTTTCCGGCCTGCCCGAGCGCGATCGCCTCCGCATGCGGCCTTCCGCCCCGCTCCGTCGAGCCGCGGCCGACGATCTCGCCCTCGCCCGATACGACGACACAGCCGACGTTCGGGTTCGGTGCGCTTCGCCCGCGCGCGCCCTCACCCAGCCGCACCGCCTCGATCATGAAGCGCGAGTCCGACGTCCCCCCGGGCGTGCTCACATTCCGAGCTGCTTTTCCAGCTTCTGGAACTGGCGCTGCTTTTCTTTCGCAGCCTTGTCCCGTTTCGCCTGGTCGACCTTCTGCTGGGCAATGATTTCGGCGTCCGTTCGGTCCGCCTTCCAGCTTTCCGCATAGACGATCTGCGGGGGCGGCGCGGTGTTGATCTTGGAGTCGACCACGAACTCTATGACGATGATCGTCGTCACCAATATTGCCAGAGCGGCGCCGATCACCTGTTCACGGCTGCGCTGACGCATGAAGGCTCGCAGGTCGGCGAACGCGGCTCGAGGCCCGACCGGCTTTGGAAACCATGACATGTGACAAATGTAGGCGCTGGCGAGGGCGAGTGCCAGACGCGAGAGGTCAGGCGGTCTCGATGGGGTAGGCCGTCGTGCTCTTCACCCGTTCCATCGCGAAGTGAGAGGAGACGTTCTTGAGGGGCACCGCCTCGATCAGGCGACGATAGAAGGCATCGAAGGCCGCCATGTCCGCCACGGCCACTCGGAGCAGATAATCGGTATCGCCGGCCATTCGGTGGACCTCCATGACTTCCGGCATCGCAGACACGACTTCGGTGAAGCGGGTGAGCCATTCGGGCGAGTGATCGAGCGCCTCGATACCGATGAAGACCGTCAATCCAAGGCCGATCGCCTCGGGCTGGACGAGGGACACCGTGCGCTGGATCACCCCGTCGGACTGAAGCCGCTGGATGCGCCTCCAGCACGGTGTCTGCGACAGTCCGACCCGCCCAGCGACTTCGGCGATCGCCAGTGAAGCGTCCTCCTGAAGGATGGAGAGAATTTTCCGATCGGTACGATCCAATTGCCGCATGGCGCGATCTTAGAAGTTTCTTGCGTGAGAGGAATTGGAAACAACAATAACAACGCTATTTCCCTTCTCCCTCTTGCGCTGTCCGATCCGCAAGTGGGAGGAATGGCAGGTCCGGCTTTCGAGAGCGCGCATCCGGATTGAGAAGAATCTTCTCTTTCGGGTCAAGTCTTGATCCGGCAACTCCCTAGGGCCCCGGCAGCAATGCCGGGGCCGATCCGAGAGACTTCGGGGGCGGGGGCCCAATCAAAAGAATATTGCGGAGGAATTCGAAAATGAAGCTTTTCCAGATCGCCAGCGTCGCAGTCGCCGCTGCAGCCCTCGCCGCCTGCGGTGGCGGAGCAAGCGAAGAGAATGCAGCGACAACGGACAATATCGCGCTCGAGACCGAGAACCTGGACGTCGGCACGGATCTCAACGCGGCAGACCTCAATGCGGTCGACGCGAATTCTGCCGACCTCAATGCTGTCGATGCGAACGCCTCCGACAATGTATCGGCGGAGAACGCGGCGAACGCACAGTAATTCTTTACGTCTGTCCCGGAGGGCGCGGCACCGGTTCGCCCGGTTCCGCGCCCTTCCTTCTATGCGAGCCGAAAACTCAGGGTGATGACGGTCGACGAGGCGACGGGACGCCCATCCTCGGTCGCCGGCTTGTAACGCCAGTTGGCGATCAGGTGCCTGCGGGCCGCCTCGAAGAACGATCGATCCACCTTCCCGACGGGTTCGACGGAGGTGACCCGTCCGCGTTCATCGATGAACAGCTTGAGGCGAAGCGTCGCCTCCTCTTCAAGGCGCTGCTTGTCCGTCGGGTAAGGCGGCTTGATGTACCGCTCCGGAGTGACGAAGCGCGCCGCGACCCGGACCGGCGGCGACGGAACGGCGATCACCGGCCCCGGCTCGATTCCAGTCCCGACCACCGGGCCCGTGTTGATCGGCCCGGGGTTCGGGTCGAACTCGGTTCCGCTCGGCTGGGGTGTCGGCACGATTGCCGGAACGCGGTCCACTGGCGAGCTGGCCGGCTGGGTTTGCGGCGTTACTGGCTCGGGCGGAGCGGGCGGCGGGGGCGGCGTCACCGGCTCCGGGATGAACTGGATGACCGTCCCCGGATCGATGATCTTGATCGGCAGATCCATCTTCGCCGTCATCACCGCGGCGATCAACACTGCATGACCTCCGACGATAAGCATGAGAGCGCGGGGGTGGCGCCGATGATCGACGAAGCCTGGCGTGCTGGCATAGACTGGCATGTCCGTGTCTCCTTCTGACGCAAGCCAGAGGGATGTTACAACATTACATCAATTCCACAAAGTATTTGTCGATGTAGCGCGTGGATTGGCATTCGAGCTAGCGCTTGGCGGCCGCCTTCAGCCTCTGGATCGCGCGGTCCTTGCCCATCCGGGCGACGAGGCCCGCCATCTCCGGACCGCTCTCGCGGCCGGTCAGGGCAAGACGAAGCGGATGGAAGAGCTCACGGCCTTTTCTGCCGGTCATCGTCTTCAGCTCGGTCGTCAGGAGCCGCCAGGAATCCGCGGACCAGTCGAGCCCCTCCGCGACTGAAGCGGCATCCTTCACGAACAAGCGTTCGTCGTGCGCGAGATCGGGCGTTTCGACTTCTCCTCTCAGCACCTCGAACCAGGGCGCGAAGTCGGACAGGCGCTCCAAATTAGGCCGTAGAAGCAGCCAGTCCTCTTCGCTTGCTTCGACCGGCAAACGATCCTTCACTGCACGATAATCGAGATCGTGAAGCAGCCTCGCGTTCAGAAGTTCGACATCGTGAGGATCGAAATGTGCGGGCGCGCGGCCGAAGTGGGCGAAGTCAAAATCACGCGCGAGCTCGACGAGGCTCGCGATCGGTTCGACCGGCTGCGAAGTCCCGATGCGAGCAAGCAGGGACAGCATCGCCATCGGCTCGACGCCTTCCTCGCGCAGATGCTCGGCGCCATAGGAGCCAAGTCGTTTCGACAGCTTGCCTTCTGCAGCGACGAGCAGCGCCTCGTGGGCGAACGCGGGCGGCCTTGCTCCCAACGCCTCGAACATCTGGATCTGCGCAGCGCTGTTGGTGACGTGATCCTCGCCGCGCACGATGTTCGTGATTCCGAGGTCGACGTCGTCGATCACGCTCGGCAGCAAGTAAAGCCAGCTTCCGTCTTCGCGGCGAACGACGGGATCTGAAAGCAGCTTGGGGTCGAACCGCTGCGGCCCGCGGATCAGATCGTCCCATTCGATCGGCGAGTCATGGTCGAGACGAAAGCGCCAATGGGGCTGCCGGTCCGGCGGAACCGACGCGTCGGCGGCCTTTCGCTCGTAGACCGGCGGCAACCCACGACCGAGCAGGACCTTTCGACGAAGCTCCAGCTCGTCGGATGTTTCGTAGCAGGGGTAGACCCGACCGGCCGACTTCAGCCGCTCGAACTCGCGCTCGTAGAGGTCGAACCGCTCGGACTGGCGCACTTCCGAATCCGGACCCAGAGCCATCCAGGCGAGATCGTCATGGATCGCGTCGACGAATTCCTCGCGGCTTCGCTCCCGGTCGGTGTCATCGATGCGAAGGATGAACGTGCCGCCATGCTTCCTCGCGAACAGGAAGTTGTGAAGCGCCGTCCGGATGTTGCCGACGTGGAGGCGGCCGGTCGGAGACGGTGCAAACCGAGTGACGACCGTCATTCCGCAAGTCCGGTATGGAAGAAGTTGCTGATCGGGTAGCGACGGTCGCGGCCGAAATTGCGGACGCCAATCTTCACGCCGGGCGGTGCCTGGCGGCGCTTATATTCCGCCCGCAGGACGAGCTGCTCCATCTTCGCAACCAGCTCTTCCGGCTCGCCTGTCGAATTTGCAGTCTCGCCGACCGACATTTCCTTGTCGATCAGTGCCTCGAGGATTCGATCGAGGTCGGAGTAGGGCGGCAGGCTGTCCTCGTCTTTCTGGCCGGGACGAAGCTCCGCGGTCGGGGGTTTGGTAATCACGTTGGCGGGCATGACTGGCCCGCCGGGGCCGAGCGCACCTTCCGGCTTGTTGTGATTGCGCCAGCGCGAGAGGGCGAACACGGTCGTCTTGTAGGCATCCTTCAGCACGTTGTAGCCGCCGGACATGTCTCCATAGAGCGTCGCATAGCCGAC
>JBKPKZ010000216.1:0-6752 GCA_046731355.1 Pseudomonadota bacterium
TCACAAAAGCTACGTTAAAGATTCACGTTTGGGAAAACTTATCTGTTGCCCGGACAAGTCCGTCGAGGATTCCAGGCTCGTTGAACAGATGCCCTCCGTCCGGGATGATCTGGAGATCGACTTCCGGCCATGCCTGCTTGAGCGCCCACGCGGCTCTCGGCGGAGTGCAGGTGTCGTGCCGGCCCTGGACGATGACGCCCGGGATTCCGCGAATTTTTTCAACGCCTCTCAAGAGCTGGCCTTCCTCGAACCAGCCATTGTTCGCCATGTAGTGATTCTCGATCCTCGCGACCGCCACGGCGACCTCCGGGCTGGTGAAATGCTCGACCGTCTCGGGGCTCGGGAGGAGCGTGACGATGTCGCCCTCCCACTTGCTCCACGCCTTTGCGGCCCGAAGCTGCTCGTCCTTGTCCTCGCTGGTCAGGCGCTTGCGATAGGCCTCGACCATGTCGCCCCGCTCGTCCTGCGGGATCGGCGCTTCGAAGTCGTCCCACTTGTCGGGGTAGACGGACGAGGCGCCGCCATAGGAATACATCCAGTCGATCTCGTATGGATCGAACAGGAAGATGCCACGAAGGATGATTTCCGTGGCCCGCTCGGGATAGGTCTGTGCGTAGGCGAGCGCGAGGGTCGAGCCCCAGCTTCCGCCGAACACCTGCCACTTCTCGACCCCGGCGACCTTGGTGCGAAGCCTCTCGATGTCATCGACGAGGTCCCAGGTCGTGTTGGCTTCGAGGCTCGCATAGGGCGTGGACTTGCCGCAGCCACGCTGGTCGAAGACGAGGATCTTGTACCGGTCCGGGTCCCACTGACGCCGGTGGTCGGGGCTTGAACCGCCGCCGGGTCCGCCGTGAAGCATGACCGCGGGCTTGCCGTTGGGGTTGCCCGACAGCTCCCAGTAGAGGCTGTGGCCGTCGCCGACGTCCAGCATTCCGGTCTCGTAGGGTTCGATCTCCGGATAGAGGGTCCGGCGCTGGGTGGTCTGCATGTCCATCAGAAGCTGAACTCCTCGTAGATTCGCGTGACGTCGCCATTCCACTCGTTCTCATATTTGTCGAGCAGACGGTCAGCTGGAGTCACGCCGGTTGCGACGACTTCGTGCAAGGGATCGAGGAAGCCGCCTTCGTTGTCTCCGGCGGAATTGAGCCGGGCCCGCCGGCTGAGCCCCTCGGACGAAATGTCGAGCACTTGCCGGGCAAGATCGTGGACCGTCCCGCCTCCGGGAAGTGGCGTTTTGAGTGCTAATCTCGGCACGTCGTGCCGAACCTGTGACCGCTCGCTGATGTTCCAGTGCTTCACGAGGTCCCAGGCTGCATCGAGCGCCTGGCCATCGTAGAGCAGGCCGACCCAGAGGGCGGGAAGAGCGCAGATCCGGCCCCAGCGGCCGCCGTCCGCTCCGCGCATCTCGAGGAAGCTCTTGAGGCGCACTTCCGGAAAGATGGTCGAGAGGTGGTCGACGAAGTCGGACAATCGTGGCTTCTCGCCGGGAAGCTGGGGCAATCTGCCGTCGAGGAAGGCGCGGAAGCTCTCGCCGGCGACGTCGATGTACCGGCCATCGCGGTAGACGAAGTACATCGGCACATCGAGCGCGTAGTCGAGGTAGCGCTCGTACCCGAAGCCGTCTTCGAAGACGAAGGGCAGCATTCCGGTGCGGTCGTCGTCCGTATCTTCCCAGATGTGGCTTCTGAAGCTTCGATAGCCGTTGGGCTTGCCCTCGGTCAGCGGGGAATTGGCGAAAAGAGCGGTCGCGACCGGCTGGAGAGCCAGGCCGACACGGAACTTCTTTACCATGTCGGCTTCTGAACTGTAATCAAGATTAACCTGGATGGTACAGGTCCGAAGCATCATGTCGAGCCCGAGAGTCCCGACCTTGGGCATGTAGTCGAGCATGATCCGGTACCGGCCCTTGGGCATGACCGGCAGGTCGGAGCGCTTCTTGTCCGGCCACATTCCAACCCCGAGAAAGCCGACTCCGAGCTTCTCGCCGACCGCCTTGCACTGGTTGAGGTGGCGCCCGGCCTCGGCGCAGGTCTGGTGCAGGTTTTCAAGCGCCGCTCCCGAGAGCTCGAACTGGCCGGCCGGCTCGAGGCTGATCGTCCCGTCGTTGCCGGAAAGGGCAATGACATTGCCGTTCTCGATGACCGGCTTCCAGCCGAACTCGGTGAGGCCCACAAGGAGGTCGCGGATGCCGCCGGGCTCGTCATAGCTCGGCGCTCGAAAATCATCGACGCGGTACACGAATTTCTCGTGTTCGGTGCCGATGCGCCATCGCTCGGCGGGCTTCTCGCCGCCAGCGAAGACGGAAAGCAAGTCGTCCCGGCTCTCGACCAGCCGGTAGGTCTCTGGGGTATCGTCGGTGCGTTGGGTCATTCGAGGGCGCGATTAGCGGGCGGTTAAAGGCCGCGCCAGCACTTCCGATTTATGAATTCATAAGTCACCGCCAGTCGCCCGCGATCGCCATGTACGAGGCGAGCGCCGCAAGTGCCGCGGTTTCCGCCCGCAGGATCCTCGGACCCAGTGAAACCGGAACGGCGTTCGAAGCGGCGCGGATCGCGGAGCGCTCGTCGTCGGTGAAGCCGCCCTCGGGCCCGGTGAGGATCGTCGAGGGCCCTTGCTTGAACGCCGATGCCGCGGGCTCGCCCCCGCCCTCGTCCGCGAAATAGAGCGTTCGATCGTTCGAAGAGAGAAGCTCGGCAAGGGAGACCGGCTGCTCGATCGAGGGGAGGAGCGAGCGGCCACATTGCTCGGCGGCCTCGATCGCGATCATCTGCAATCGCTCAAGCTTCACCCGTTCCGCGATCGTTCTCCTGGTCATCACCGGGATGAGCTTCGCGACACCCAGCTCGGTGGCTTTTTCGACCAGCCAGTCGGTCGGATTGCGCTTCACCGGCGCAAAGGCGAGCCAGACGTCGGGGATGGTCTCCGGCTCCCGGGTGAGGCGTTCGACGGTGAGCGTCATGCGCTTCTTCCCCGCTTGCGCGATCCGGGCGAGCCATTCGCCGGACTGGCCGTCGAAGGTCAACAGCTCGGCGCCTTCGCCAAGACGCATGACGTTGCCGAGGTAATTGGCCTGGGCGGCATCCAGTTCGACACGGGCGCCCTCACCTAACTGGCCGCGCACGAACAGTCGCGGAAGGCTCTTTGGAGGCCAGGCGGGGGTCGCGGGCATGCGACCCGATTAGCTGCAGCAAGCGTTGTCCGCCAACCACCGTTCGCCGCCAAATTAGGAATTTAGAAAGGATGAGGGGGAGAAACTTACGCCGCTGAGCCGGGAGCCACTGCTTTCTGCTCAAAATGGAGGCGGGTATGTTCAAGCGGTTCGTCAAGCTGATGAACGACAGCACGGGTGCAACGGCCATTGAATATGGCCTCATTGCCGCTCTCATCGCCGTTGCGGCGATCGGCGCGATGCGTGGTGTCGGCACGAAGCTGAACACGACGTTCGGTAACGTTTCGAACGCGCTCTAGCGAACTAGAGGAAGAACGGGATTCCCCCAGGGAGTCCCGTTCTCATTTCCGGCTCCGCTTCAGTGGTTCGGGTTCCCCGGGTCGCGGATCGGGGAGAGATGCGCGTTGCAAGCGCCTTCGTCACCCGGGTTGAACTCGCGCGGATCCGCGCCGAAGTTCGCGACATCCTGCCCGAAACTTTGGGTTCGTCCAGGGGGTCCGCTCTGCGATCCGTCAGGATAGTCGTTCAGGCCCGAAAACTTGCAGATCGAAACACCATTGGAATAGTCGTCCTTCGGGTTCTTGGTGCTTCCGTTGACTTCGCCCGCAAGGACCGGGGCCGAAATCGTGATCGCGCAAAAGGCGGTCACGAACAGGGTCTTCCTGCTCATCACGCTCTCCTGTTTCGCTCCACCCGGGGAGGGGCGCCAATAGCGCGTTCGGGTTACAGCGACGAGTTAACTTTCGATGCCGGATCAGGTCATCACCCGATACCGCCGGTCTGCGCCTCATGATTGGCTCCGCTCGCTCTGAAAGGACCAGTCATGAACGTGGAGAAGCACGGCGAATTCCGGATCGCGGGCAGGAAGGCCGGAAAGAAGGGCAAGAACGGCTCGGGCAAGAAGCCGGAGAAAATGTCGCGCAAGGATTATGAGGAGGAGCTCGAGAAGCTGCAGGTCGAGCTTTGCCACCTCCAGGACTGGGTCCGCGAAACCGGCGCCCGGATCATCATCGCATTCGAGGGTCGAGACACCGCCGGAAAGGGCGGCCTGATCCGCCGGCTGACCGAGCGAGTCAGCCCCCGCACGTTCCGGATCGTCGCGCTCAGCGCCCCGACCGAGCGCGAGCGCACGAAGCTGTTCCTCCAGCGCTACATCGAGCATTTCCCGGCTGCCGGCGAGGTCGTGATCTTCGACCGGAGCTGGTACAACCGCGCCGGCGTCGAGCGCGTCATGGGCTATGCGAGCGACAAGGAAGTCGAGAACTTCCTAGCCAACGTTTCAGGATTTGAGCAGTGGCTCGTCGATCAGGGCATCATCCTCATCAAGCTCTGGCTCGAGGTCGGCAAGGACGAGCAGGAGCGGCGCTTCAAGGCGAGGATCGAGGATCCGCTACGCCAGTGGAAGCTCAGCCCGATGGACGTGAAATCCTTCTCGCGCTGGTACGATTATTCCCGGGCCCGCGACGCCATGTTCAAGGCGACCAGCCACAAGGTGGCGCCCTGGCATGTGCTTCGAAGCGATGACAAGAAACGCGCCCGACTCAACGGGATCAGGCACCTCCTCAACCTCATCCCCTATGAGAGGGTCAAGAAACCGAAGGTCCATCTCCCTAAGCGGTCCAACAAGGACAGCTACGACGACAAGCTCGACGTCAGCAAAGTGAAGCTGGTTCCCGAGCATTTTTGAGGGCTCAAGACAGGGCTGAAGCGAGACGCTAAGCGTCGCGCGTGACTGCGGCTACAGACATTGTCCCGGACAGCGAACGGCGCGGCTTCATCGGCGCCCTTCCGGCGCGCCTGCGTCCTCACGCGTCGTTGATGCGGCTGGACCGGCCGATCGGCACCTGGCTGCTCTACTGGCCCTGTGCCTTCGGGGTTGCACTCGCCGGTGTGCAAGGCCGCTGGGACCTGTTTCTCTGGTTCCTGCTCGGTGCCTTCGCGATGCGAAGCGCGGGTTGCGTCTACAACGACATCGTCGACAAGGACCTCGACAAGGCCGTCGAGCGGACCCGCCTGAGGCCCTTAGCAAGCGGCCGCACGTCCGTTCGATCGGCATGGGCACTGATCGCGATCCTGTGCGCGATCGGCTTTATCGTGCTTCTTCGGCTCAACGTCACCGCGGCAATCGTGGCCCTGGTCAGCATCGCGCCGGTCGCAGCCTATCCCTTCATGAAGCGAATCACCTGGTGGCCGCAGGCATGGCTGGGCCTCGTCTTCTCGTGGGGAGCGCTGGTTGGCTGGCCCGCAGTGACGGGCAGGCTCGACTGGCCCGCCTTCCTTCTCTGGTTTGGAAGCGTCGCCTGGGTGGTCGGCTACGACACGCTCTACGCCATCCAGGACATCGAGGATGATGCGCTGGTCGGGGTAAAATCATCCGCGCGGCGCCTCGGAAACAAGGCGCCCGCCGGAATCGCCCTTTTCTATGTGATCGCGATCCTGCTTTGGGGCGCGGCAATCTGGTCGGTCAGGCCCGACTGGCTCGCTCTGATCGCGCTCGTTCCGGCAGCGGCGCATCTTGCAAGCCAGGTGATGCGCGCTGATCCCAAGGACGGCGAAGGCGCGCTCGCCCTGTTCCGGTCGAACCGGACGACGGGTTTCCTAGTTTTCCTCGGAATGCTGGTCGTCGGCCTTTCCAGCCGCTAGGCGCCGCGGATGCTTCCAGTCGAACAGGCGCGCCATTCCGCGCAATCGCTTGTCGAGGCCGCTCGCGCCGCGGGCGCCGACGCCGCCGACGCCGTCTACATCGGTTCGGAATCGCAGAGCGTCCAGGTCCGCCTCGGCGAGCTCGAGCATGTCGACAGCTCGGAGGGAGAGGAGATCGGTCTTCGAGTGTTCGTCGGCAGCCAGTCGGCGAGCGTCGCGACGTCCGATTTCTCGTCCGAGGCGTTGAGCGCGCTCGTCGAGCGGGCGGTCGCCATGGCCCGCGAGGCGCCCGAAGACCCTTACGCCGGCCTCGCGTCTCCCGAGCTGATCGCTAGCGGCCCCTTTCCGGACATCGACGCGGAAGGCCTGGACCGAGCCGATCCCGAGGCCCTCCGGGCGCGTGCGCTCTCCGCGGAGAAGGCAGCCCTTGCGGTTCCGGGCGTCACCAATTCAAGTGGCGGTTCGGCGGGCACGTCGGCGAGCACGATGGCGCTTGCGACCTCGACCGGGTTTTCGGGAGCCTATCGGGCAACCGGGCACAGCAATTCCGCCTCGGTCATCGCCGGCGAAGGCGCCTCGATGCAGCGCGACAGCGCCTGGCACGGGGCGCGCCACCTCGAAGACGTCGACTTACCCGAAGTGACAGGCCGGCTTGCCGGCGAACGGGCAATCGCCAGGCTGAACCCCAGGAAGCCGAAGCCCGGCCGCTATCCGGTCCTTTTCGATCCGCGCGTCGCCGGCACTCTGCTCGGCCATTTCATCGGGGCGATCACCGGCTCGTCGGTCGCCCGCAAGTCGAGCTTCCTCCAGGATAGGCTCGGCCAGCAGGTGTTCGCGAAGGGCGTTCGGATCATCGACGATCCGCTTCGACCGCGGGGATTGCGATCGAGACAGTTCGACGGCGAGGGGCTGCCGGTTGGGCTCATGGCGCTGGTCGAGG
>JBKPKZ010000217.1:0-21329 GCA_046731355.1 Pseudomonadota bacterium
GCCCGGCGGTGTCTTCGAAATTCGCATGACGTTCCTGATGCCGACGCCGAACCCGAAGAACAGCAGCAGCAACATGAACACGGGCCGGGTGCCGAACAGAGCGTCCAGCCCAAGCCCGATCAAGAACCCTCCTGCGGGGGCACCGACGAGATGCCCTAGCACCTGCTGCCCGATCCTATAATTAGGGTCAGGCTGTATCACGTGCGTTCGCTTCGCTTCCTCCTCCTGCAGGCGACCGAGCCGCTTTTCGAGCGATTCTAGCCTTGCGTCTGGTGGAAGCTTTGGGTCCTGCCCGGTCTCGTCCGTCGCCACGATCTTTCCCCTATGCGTCGCCCCGCCTCGATTGGGGTATGCAAAGGGCGAGAAACATGGCGGCGACCGAGGCCGCCTAGGCGCCGCCCCTTTATGAAGCGGCATAGGCATAGTCAACCGCCGTGAGAGCCGCGGACTTTCCCCAGAACGGCAGCAGGCATAGGCTGGTGTCATGCAAGCATCCGGCCTCACACTGTTGCTTTTGATCGCAGCAGCTTCCCCGCAGGCGTTCAAAGTCGAAAAGAAGACGAGCTTGTATTCATACAGCTACGATTGGCCCGCGGAGGCCGTCGTAATCCCGGCGCTCAACCAGAAGCTCACCGACCGGATGAAGAAGGATCGGGAAAACCTGATCGAGATTGCGACCTCCGCCAAGAAGGAGGGCAGCTGGTTCCCACCCGACGGTTATGAATCCAGCATGGGATGGGAGCTTGCTGGCCAATCAGGTCGTCTTTTGTCGCTCAGCGGGGGACATTGGGAATACACCGGCGGAGCCCATGGCAACGGCGGATCCTCCGCGCTTCTCTGGGATCGAAAGCTCAATCGAGAAATCGCGATCCAAAATCTCCTGCGCGCCGGCACGAGCTGGAATGGCGCCATTCACCAGCCATTCTGCGTCCTGCTCGACCGCGAGCGCGCCGAGCGGCGCGAGGAGCCGGTGAAGAAGAACGACATCTTTGGAAATTGCCCGTCTTTGAATTCGGTGAGCGTTCTACTCGAGGACTCGGACAAAGACCGTCGATTCGATCATATCCTGGTCACTGCTGACCCATATGTAGCCGGCCCGTACGTCGAGGGGGCGTATGAAATCTCGCTTCCAATCACCGCCGCAATGATCAATCGGCTGAAGCCAGAGTATCGCTCTTCGTTCGAGCCAAAGCCGCCGCTCGAATAGTTCAGCTGCAGTAGCTTGGGTGCGGCACTGGCTCGCTGGCCCCTCGCCTGCGCCAGGTGCGATCCGAGAGCATGTACGATTCCCCAACCGCAATTCTCTTCAATAGCTCGCAACCCGTCGCGATCCCGGCGACCTCCGGAGTGACGTTCCGCCGCCTGCCGAGATCGACATAGAGCGTCCGCCTACGGATATTGATCGCCTGGACCTGGCGCTGAATCGACGCGGGAGGCGTCGACGCGTAGCCGAGATAGCCGTCGTACCGTTCGCCGACCTGTCCGGCGCGGCGGGCGGCATCGAGTCCCGCACTTTGAGCGGATGCAGAGCCCGGCGCCGCGGCAGCGGCGGCGACGATCGAAAGCAGCGGGAACCAAAGCCTCATGACTATTGCTTCGGTTGCGTCGGGGTTTGCGGGAAGGCCTGCGGGTTCTGCTGGATCAGCCGCTGAGCGTCTTCCTGCAGGCGGACCAGCACCTCCTGCCGGATATCGACATTGAGGTTGATCTCGATCGGCTTGTCCGGAGGACTGACCGAAATGCATCCGCCCAGCGGGAGGCCGAGCACGGCCGCGGCCAAGACCGGCGCACGGACATTTCTGCTGGTTCTGCTCATCATCTTCTCTCGGTTGTGGTTGGGGATGGGGTGGGCTCGATCGTCTCGTTCGGCGGGGTCTGGGTCTGCTGCTGCTCTTTCTCGATTCGGCGAGTTTCGACCGTCAGGCCGGGAGCATCGATCGGGAACGGAAGGACTGGCGCGATGACCGCGGTCGGATCACGGAAGCCCTTGGCCATTGAGATCAAGGCGCGGAATGGGCCACGAATCTGGACGTTGAGCTTGATCGGAAGCCGCTTCAGCAGACCACGGATGATGGCCTGGGTCTTGGTTTGGCCGAGGGCGACGCCGTCGATCGCCAGGCGTGTCGAGAACTCGCCGGCGAGATCGCCGTCGAGGCGGATGATCATCGAGCGGTAGCGAAGGTCGCGCAGCGCGTCGAAGGCGATTCCGCCCATCATTCCGAGGTTCGCCCGGCTGACTTCGCCGTTGTAGGCGAGGCTCCCGCCTGGAACCCGGCTGTCGAGCCTGCCGCCGACGATCCGGCCGCCTTCCTCGTCGAAGATCATCGGAAGGACGCCGTCGAACGTGCCGGTGGCGTCGAGGCCCTGGAAGCCGAGGCTGTCGACGAAGGTCTTTGCGTCGAGGCCGACGACCTCGAACGTGAGGCGCTTGGGAGTCGGCTTTCCAAAGTTGAGGACGGTCTCATGAAGGATGAGGCGCCCGCCCATGAAGGGCCATTCGCCGCGCTCGACCTTGACCAGCTGGTTGGCCAGGAACTGGTACTTGACGACCCCGTTCTCGACGAGGATGCCGGGGTTGAGCGACGCGATCGTCGCGGTCTGCCCCGGCGCGGTTTCGAGGTTCAGAAGATCGGTGAAGTTGACGGTCGTCGAAAGCCCGGTAACCGGTCCGAATGGCGCCGCGAAGTCCATCCCAGCGGTCGAGAAGGTGCCACTGGACGTGACCTCACCCGCGCTGTTCCAGTTGATCTCCCCACGTCCGTGGACAGTGCCCACCACGAGCGCGATCACTCCTTCGGTAAGACGCGTCAGCTCTTCCGGCTGGAGACCCTCGCTGAAGGTCAGGCTGGGCATGTCGAGGATTGCCTGGCCGTTGCCGCTGGAAAGATGGTGGGTGATCGTGACGTCCGTGATGCGCGTCCCGCTCGGCGGATGAATGAGCGTACCGCCTGCCCGAATGTCGTCATCCCTCAGCGTCAGGTGGAAGTCGTTGCTTCGAAGCGCATAGAATCGCGACTCCGGAGTGAGGTCGGAAACCGTCAACCCGCCGTCGGCGATGAGGTCCCCGTTGTAGAAGCGCCAGCGGCCATCCGCTTCGCTGAACAGCAGCTTCACTTCTCCGATCGTCGACTTGCCGCCGGCAAAGGTGCCGCTGATGCCGCTTCCGCTGAAGGTGCCCTGGAGGCGCGCCGCGTCGAGGGCGACGGGCGCTTCGGGCTTCCCGATGCGGACCATAAGGTCAGCCGCCGAGAATTGCTTTCCGACGATCTGCGCACCGGCGGCTCCGAGGCGAAGTGGCGAATTCCCAATGCGTCCCGCCAACTGAGGCCTGTTCAGTCGCGCGCCGACGCGAAGACTGCCTCCGGGGGCCTGTGAGATGATTGCCGGGCCAACCGGGCAGACGGGTAGTCTGGTCGGTCCGAGCCGGATTTCTTTCATCTGGAAAAAGCGCCAGCTCGCGACGACGCAGGAGCGGCCGACGGAAAAGGCCCCCGCCGGACCAAGGCGACCGTTGAGCGGAAGCCTGAGCGCCTGGACGCGTCCATCCGGAAAGGGACCGTCGAGCAGGACGAGGGTGTCGAAGTTGGTTGCTCCGTCGGCGCTTGCCTGGAAGCGGATCGGGTCGAGCGCCAGGCGGGACGCGCCGGCCTGATAGGGGGCGAAGCGCGCAAGGCCGCTCATCGGCGCTCCGCTGCGCGGTTGCCGAAGCAGGACCTGGCCCGTCGGCAACCCGCCGCCGGTCATCTGGATCAGGCCGTCGATGCGAAGCTTCGCCGATGGCCAGTAGTAGGTTACTCCATCGCCGCCCGAGATTCGGACCTGGGCGCCGGTGTCGGCGCGGACCTCGGTGGTCTCAATCCGAGCGGCACCTCCCCCGGGGAAATTGACCATCCGGATCGAACCCGCCGCGTCGAACGATCGCGCGGAGTTTCGGATCGAATTGCTGATCGAGACGGCGATCGGTCCGATCGGCGTGTTCTTCGCTGCCGAGAGCGGGTCGGTGACGCTCGCCATCACCGAAGGCGCAAGGTTGCCATTCTCCGCGGAGTATCTGGCTACCAGCGCGAGCGTACCTGCTGAGGCGCCGATTAGATATTTGCCGTCGATCCGGGTCCGGTCCGCGTAGATCGGCCCAAGTCGCGACCTCTGGGCGGCGGCGTCGATATCGCCGTAGGCCGCCTTCGGAGTGCCAGTGAAACGGACGTTTCCGGTCATCGCGGCGAGACCGTTCGCTCCGGCGATCACGCGCTGGGTCGTCATTCGCGCATTGCCGTCGAAGGTTGTGAGGCTCTCGCTGAAGCTGCTGTTCAGCTCGAAACGGGGCTGGTCCATCAGCAGATTGCTGGTCGGGCAGACGAACCTGTCCGCAACGAACGGCCCGTCGACTCGCGGTCGCCGGGCTACCACCCGGATCGCGGTGTAGGCACGCATTCCGTCCAGGCTGCATCGGCCCATGTCGAGCCTCGGGCTGACCGCCGCGACATTGCCCCTGAATCCGCCGGTGAGATTGCCGGTGCCGGCGAGAGCGAATCCGAGCATTCCGAACGGCGTTTGAACGCTGATGCTGCTGTCGGCGATATCCAGCACCACGTTGGGAAGAGTGAATGGCTTTCCGCTCGGTGGCGGCAGAAGCTTGCTGACCTCTCCCCAAGTGACCTTTCCATCGATCACTTTGCCCTTCAGACGAACTCCGCGGGCGACGATGCGATAGACGCTGACGCTACCACCGAGCGTGAAGCGAACCTGGATCTGCGCGTAGCGGGCCACGAGATCGGGGTTCTTCGGATCTCCAATGACCAGGTTGCTGACCTGCTGCGTGCGCAGGCCGATGCGGTCGAGATTGTAGGTTGCGCGAACGCCACGCTTCTCGAACTCGTTCTCCAGGAAATGGGTCGCGATCGGCCGCCGAGCGACCCAGATGCCGGCGATCGCGAGAAGCAGGATTGCGAACACCCCGAGCAGCACGATCAGGGCGACGCTCCGCCAGCCGCGCCTGCGCACGATCACAGCGCCGTCGGGAAGCTCTCCGCCTTCACTCCGCGTTGCAGCCATCGGCGTCTAGAAACCCTCCCCGTGCAGCCCCGTTCCGTTGGCGATACGAACGAACCGTTGCAAGCAGGCACTCTCGTCGCCTAGCAGCCACACCCGGTTGAGTTACAACCCGACCGATGTGTCGGCACCGAATCCCGCGGGGCTTACGTGAAAAGGGGCTGATGAGTGTCAGATTCTGCTGGTCAGAAAATCATCTCCGGAGGCGTTGTCCACGTCCTTCCTGAGGATCTGAAAGACGCTCTGAAGCTCGATCGGGACGCGCTGGCGACCTGGGAGGACATTACGCCATTGGCCCGCAACGAGTGGATCTGCTGGGTCGAGTCCGCCAAGAAAATGGAAACCAGGCGCAAGCGCATCGATTGGGGTTGCGAAAGTCTGAGGGATGGAAAGCGCCGTCCCTGTTGTTGGCCAGGGTGCCCGCATCGCTGACATTTGATGCATCGCGGCTGCTCTGCTAGCCGCCCGGCCCATGGTTCCCCGCTATTCCCGCCCCGAAATGACGGCCATCTGGTCGGCCGAAAACCGCTATCGCATCTGGTTCGCGATCGAAGTCTTTGCCGCTGAAAAAATGGGGCAGGTCGGGATGATCCCTGCCGAGGACGCAGCGACGATCCGCAAGGCTTATGACGACGACGTCCTCGGCGAGATCGATGTCGCCGCGATCGACGAGATCGAAGCGGTCACCAAGCACGACGTGATCGCCTTCCTGACCTGGGCCGGCGAGAAGCTGGGGCCGGAGCGCCGCTGGCTTCATCAGGGGATGACGAGCTCCGACGTGCTCGACACGGCTCTGGCGGTGCAGCTCAAGCAGGCGGCGGACCTGCTGATCGCGGACATCGACGAGTTGCTCGCCGCACTCAAGCGGCGCGCTTTCGAGCACAAGATGACTCCGACGATCGGTCGCAGCCACGGCATTCACGCGGAGCCGACCAGCTTCGGGCTGAAGCTCGCCCAGGCCTATGCCGAGTTCGACCGGAACCGCGGCCGGATGATCGCCGCGAGGGACGAGATTGCAACGGCGGCCATTTCCGGTGCGGTCGGCACGTTCGCCAACGTCCGGCCCGAGGTTGAGGAGCATGTCGCCAAGGAGCTTGGTCTCAACATCGAGCCTGTCTCGACGCAGGTCATCCCGCGCGACCGCCACGCCATGTTCTTCGCGACCTTGGGAGTCATTGCATCGTCGATCGAACGGCTGGCCGTCGAAATCCGTCACCTGCAGCGCACCGAAGTGCTCGAGGCCGAAGAATATTTCTCGCCCGGTCAAAAGGGCAGCTCGGCGATGCCGCACAAACGGAACCCGGTCCTCACGGAGAACCTCACCGGCTTGGCGCGCATGGTGCGAAGCGCGGTCATTCCGGCGATGGAAAATGTCGCGCTATGGCATGAGCGGGACATCTCGCACTCGTCCGTCGAACGCTTCATCGGCCCGGACGCGACGATCACGCTCGATTTCGCGCTCTGTCGCCTGACGGGCGTCGTTCAGAAGCTGCTCGTTTATCCGGAGAGAATGGAGAAGAACCTCAACCGCATGGGCGGCCTGATCCATTCGCAGCGCGTGCTGCTGGCGCTGACGCAGGCAGGATTAAGCCGCGAGGACTCCTATGCCCTGGTCCAGCGCAACGCGATGAAGGTCTGGGATTCCGATGGCCAGCTGTCGCTTCTCGAGCTTCTGAAGAACGATCCCGAAGTCGCCGCCAGGCTCAGTGCCGAGCAGCTCGAGAGCCTGTTCAATCTCGACTATCACCTGAAGGAAGTCGATACGATCTTCGACCGCGTGTTCGGCGCAGCCTAGCCGATCATATCGCGAATACGGCTGAAGAAGGATTTCGAGGCCGGGCATTCGTCGCCGGTCTCGGTCTCCCGGAATTCCTCAAGGATCTTCTTCTGCTTCGAATTGAGCTTGGTCGGTGTCTCGACCAGCACGCGCGCGACGAGGTCGCCCCGTCCACGTCCGTTGAGGACGCTCATTCCAGCTCCACGCTGGCGAAGCTGCTCGCCCGATTGAATTCCGGCCGGGATCTTAAGCTCGATCGCGTTTCCATCGATTCCGGGGAGGCTGATCGAGCCGCCAAGCGCAGCGGTCGTAAATGTCACCGGGCATTCCGCGACCAGGGTCGTGCCTTCGCGAGCGTAGACGGGGTGCCGCTTCTGGTGAACGAAGATGTACAGGTCACCGCTCGGGCCGTTCCGAACGCCCGCTTCGCCCTCTCCAGCGACTCGGATGCGCGTGCCTTCGTCGACCCCCGAAGGGATTTTCACCGTGAGCTTGCGGCGCTTGAGGGCTCGGCCTTCGCCTTCGCACGAATGGCACGGGTCGGCGATGACCTCGCCGCTTCCGCGACAGGTCGGGCATCCTCGCTCGACCATGAAGAAGCCCTGCTGCGCTCGAACTCGACCGGCTCCGCCGCAGGTGCCGCAGGTCTTCGCGCATTCGTCCGTATTGTTGCAGCCCCGACCGTGGCAGGCATCGCATTGCGCCATCGCTTCAATCGAAATGTTCGCCTCGGTGCCTCCGAAGGCATCCTCGAGCGACAATTCGAGGTCGTAGCGAAGGTCCGCGCCGCGCGCCGGATTCTGGCGACCGCCAGCTCGATCGGCGAACTCGCCGAAGATCGACGAGAAAATGTCTGAGAAGCTTTCGAACCCGCCGGCCCCGCCGAACGGATCGCCGCCACCGCCGTTCTGGAACGCCGCCTTTCCGAAGCGGTCGTAGGCTGCGCGCTTCTGCGGGTCCTTCAGGCAGTCATAGGCCTCGTTGATGGCCTTGAACTGGGCCTCACGCTCGCTGCACCCCTGATGGCGGTCAGGATGATGTTCCTTGGCAAGCTTACGATAGGCGGCCTTGATCGTCTCAGGGTTCGCCGACCGCTGCACGCCCAGAACGTCATAATAATCCTGATCCACCACTTACACGCCCCCGGAACGCGCGGCTGACGCCGGCTGAGCTACAGCCGGCATGCCCTTAGCCCTTGTTCTCGTCGTCGACCTCGGAAAATTCCGCGTCGACAACTTCGTCGTCGGGCTGCGCGGAGGTGCCTTCCGCACCGGCTTCACCGGCCGTAGCAGTCTGCTCCTGCTGCGCCTTGTACATGGCTTCGCCGAGCTTCATCGCCGCCTGCGCAAGCGCCTGCGTCTTTTGTGTCATCTGGTCGGGATCGCCGCTCTCGACCGCCGTCTTTGCCTCGGCGAGGGCAGTTTCGATCTCCGCCTTAACCGACGCGTCGACCTTGTCGCCATGCTCACGGAGCTGCTGCTCGCTCGTATGGATGAGGCTTTCGGCCTGGTTCTTGGCCTCGGCCGCACCGCGACGCTTCTTGTCCTCCTCGGCGAACTGCTCGGCTTCCTGGACCATCTTTTCGATGTCGGAATCCGAAAGCCCACCGGAGGCCTGGATTCGGATCTGCTGCTCCTTGCCGGTGCCCTTGTCCTTCGCAGTCACGTGAACGATGCCGTTGGCGTCGATGTCGAAGGTGACTTCGATCTGCGGCACGCCGCGTGGAGCGGGCGGGATTCCGACCAGGTCGAACTGGCCCAGCACCTTGTTGTCCGCCGCCATTTCGCGCTCGCCCTGGAAGACCCGGATAGTGACGGCATTCTGATTGTCCTCGGCCGTCGAGAAAGTCTGGCTCTTCTTGGTCGGGATCGTCGTGTTGCGGTCGATCATCCGGGTGAAGACGCCGCCCAGGGTCTCGATACCCAGCGACAGCGGGGTCACGTCGAGCAGGAGAACATCCTTGACGTCGCCCTGCAGAACACCTGCCTGGATGGCGGCACCCATCGCGACGACTTCGTCCGGGTTCACTCCGGTGTGCGGTTCGCGGCCAAAGAACTCCTTCACCTTCTCACGGACTCGAGGCATGCGGGTCATGCCACCGACGAGAACGACGTCGGCAATGTCCTTGGCGTCGATCCCGGCATCCTTCAGCGCCTTCTTGCACGGCTCGATAGTGCGCTGGATGAGGTCGTCGACGAGCTTTTCGAGATCGGCTCGAGTGATCGTCTCGACGAGGTGAAGCGGAGTCGTCGCGCCGCCTTCCATGCGGGCTGTGATGAACGGCTGGTTGATCTCGGTCGTCTGGGCCGAGGACAACTCGATCTTTGCCTTCTCGGCGGCCTCCTTGAGGCGCTGCAGAGCGAGCCGGTCGGTGCGAAGGTCGATATTCTCCTTCGCCTTGAACTTGTCGGCCAGGAAATTGACGATGCGCGCGTCGAAGTCCTCACCGCCGAGGAAGGTGTCGCCATTGGTCGACTTCACCTCGAACACACCGTCGCCGATTTCGAGGACCGAGACGTCGAACGTTCCGCCGCCAAGATCGTAGACGGCAATCGTCTTGCCCTCTTCCTTCTCGAGGCCATAGGCAAGCGCGGCCGCGGTCGGCTCGTTGATGATGCGAAGCACCTCGAGGCCCGCGATCTGGCCGGCGTCCTTGGTCGCCTGGCGCTGGGCGTCGTTAAAGTATGCGGGAACGGTGATGACCGCCTGAGTGACGGTTTCGCCGAGATAGGCCTCGGCGGTTTCCTTCATCTTCTGGAGGATGAAGGCGGAAATCTGCGAAGGCGAATAGTCCTTTCCGCCGGCCTGGACCCAGGCGTCGCCATTGTTCCCTTTGACGATCTTGTAGGGGACGAGCTCCGTATCTTTCTTGGTGATCGGATCGTCGAAGCGGCGGCCGATGAGGCGCTTCACCGCGAAAATGGTGTTGTCCGGGTTGGTGACGGCCTGCCGCTTTGCAGGCTGTCCGACGAGACGCTCGCCTTCCTTGGTGAAAGCGACGACCGACGGGGTCGTGCGCGCGCCTTCGCTATTCTCGATGACCTTGGGCTTGCCGCCTTCCATTACGGCAACGCAGCTGTTGGTCGTGCCCAAGTCGATGCCAATGACTTTGGCCATATCTAAGTCCCTCTCTTCAAAGCCCCTCTTCGGCCCCCAGCCAGGCAGCCGAAATGTTGATTTCGGGGGCGATATAGGTGGCCTTGAGGCCACGACAAGGAGCTTGGGAAGAGAAGATTAACCGTTGCGCGACCGTGGCATCAGGGCATCGCCATGCCGCCATTGATGTGCAGAGTCTGGCCAGTGACGTAGCCGGCTTCCTTCGAGGCGAGATAGACAACGGCCGACCCGATATCCTCACCCGTACCCATCTGGCCGAGCGGAATGCGGGAAAGGATGGCCTCGCGTTGCTGGTCGTTGAGCGCGTCGGTCATTGCCGACGTCATGAAACCGGGGGCGACCGCGTTGACGGTGATTCCGCGGCTGGCGAGCTCCTGAGCGACCGACTTGGTCATTCCGATGAGGCCAGCCTTCGAGGCGACATAGTTGGCCTGGCCGGGATTTCCGGTAACGCCGACCACCGATGTGACCGAGATGATACGACCGAAGCGAGCCTTCATCATCGGCTTGGCCGCAGCGCGCATCAACCGGAATGCGGCTTCGAGGTTAATTCGGATGACGTCCTCGAATTCCTCGTCCTTCATCCGCATGAGGAGGTTGTCCTTGGTCACGCCGGCGTTGTTGACGAGGATGTCGAGCTTCCCGCCGAGCGCCTCGACCGCCTGCGGGACGAGCTGGTCGACCGCAGGTCCGTCGGAAAGGTTGCAGGGGAGTGCGACATGATCGCCGCCGAGGCCGGCGCGGAAGCTCTCCAGCTTCTCGACATTGCTTCCGGATACCGCGAGGCGCGCGCCCTGGGCTGACAGGGCCCTGGCGATGGAACTGCCAAGACCGCCCGAAGCGCCGGTGACGAGCGCGGTCATTCCGGTCAAGTCGAACATCATCCAATCTCCTTCGCAAGCGCTTCCACGTCTTCCATCGTAACGACGCTCGTCACTTTCACGTCGGGCAAGATGCGTTTGACCATCGGGCCCAAGACCTTTCCTCCAAGCTCGACGAATTCCTCGACGCCGGCCTCGCCCATGTTCAGAACGCTTTCGCGCCAGCGGACCATTCCAGTGACCTGGTCGACGAGCAAATTGCGGATCGTGTCGGGCTCGTTTTCCGACTGCGCGGTGACGTTGGCGAATACCGGGACGATCGGATCACCGACGACGACGTAGCTCAGAGCATCCTGCATCGCTTCGGCTGCGGGCTGCATCAAGGGACAGTGGAAGGGCGCTGAGACGGGCAGTAGGATGGCGCGCTTGGCGCCCATTTCCCTTGCGATTTCAACCACTCGATCGATCGCCCCTTTGTGTCCGGAGAGAACCACCTGGCTCGGATCGTTGTCGTTGGCGACTGTGCAGACTTCGCCCTGCGCCGCGACCTGGGCGATACGCCTTGCGAGCGAGAGGTCCGCACCGAGCAGAGCCGCCATGGCCCCCCGACCAACGGGAACCGCCTGCTGCATCGCCTGGCCGCGCAGCCTAAGCAGCTTCGCAGTCGTCGAGAGATCGAACGATCCAGCCGCGCAGAGCGCCGAATATTCGCCGAGACTGTGACCGGCGACGAAGTTCGCCACCTTCGCCAGATCGACGCTGCCCTCTTTCGTAAGCGCAGCAAACACGGCGATCGAATGCGCCATGATCGCCGGCTGCGCATTTTCGGTGAGCTTGAGCTCATCCTCTGGCCCGTCGCGCATCAGTCGGAAGAGGTTCTGTCCGAGCGCCTCGTCGACCTCGTCGAATACGTCGCGCGCAGCGCGGCTGGACTCGGCCAGCGCCGCGCCCATTCCGACCGCCTGGCTGCCTTGCCCTGGAAAAAGGAATGCGCGCATTTTCGCCCCGTTCTGTCCTGAAGGCCGCGCCGATTGCACAGGGGCCGTGAAGCTGCAACACCTGTGCCCCGATGACCCATGAGATAAAGGCGCCGGCGCGCCAGATCGGCTTCTGGACCTGCCTCGCGCTCGTCATCGGCAATACCATCGGAACCGGCATCTTCCTGCTCCCCGCGGCATTGGCCCCGTTCGGGTGGAACGCGCTCTACGGTTGGGCAATCACGGTCGGCGGCGCTTTGTGCCTTGCCTATGTGTTCGCCGAGCTTGCCCGGACCATTCCCGAGGCGGGCGGCCCGTACGACTACTTCACAAGTGCGTTCGGCCCAATGGCGGGCTTCTTCGTCATGTGGAGCTACTGGATCTCCCAGTGGGTCACCAACGCGGCGATCGGCATAGGACTGATCAGCTATCTGTCACCTTTTGCTCCGGATTTCTTCGCAAGGCCCAACGTCGGTCCGCTGTGCGCGATCGGGCTGGTGATCCTGATGACCGCGGTCGCTCTGCGGGGTGTCAGGGCTTCGGGAACGGTGCAGATCGCGACGACGGTACTGAAGATTATTCCGCTGTTGGCGGTGGTCTTCCTCGCGGTCGTCGTGCTCGGTGGAGGCGATAGCTCCGTCGCAAGCACCGCAAACATCGCTCCTGTGCCAGTCGGGGCAGGGGCCATCGCCGGCTCGGCCGCACTCGCCTTGTGGGCGATGCAGGGCTTTGAGTCCGGGACGGTTCCAGCGGGTCGGGTCCTCGATCCAGGTCGAACGATTGCGCGCGCAACGCTAATCGGGACCCTGTTCGTCGGCATTCTCTACGTGCTGGTCACCTTGGCCGTATTCCTGATGCTGCCTTCGGAAGTCGCTGCAAGATCCACCGCGCCGCTCGCCGACCTGATGAGCCGGGCGTGGGGTTCGGAGGCTGGCAAGCTCATTGCGGCCTTCGCGGCCATTAGCGCTCTGGGAGCGCTTAACGGCTGGGTGTTTCTGCAAGCGGAAGTCCCATTGGTGCTCGCCGAACGCGGCGTGTTCCCGAAGATCTTCGCGCGGGTGAACGCGAATGGATCACCCGTTTACGCGCAGGTCATCGGTTGCGCGCTGAGCGTCGCATTGATTGCGACGAACCTCAGCGGGGGGATGGTGCAGATTTATTCCTTCATCATCCTGCTCGCGACCGTTGCGACACTCGTTCTCTACCTCGCTGGAGCACTGACCATGCTCGTGCTCCTGAAGCGGAAACGGGCCAAAGGCGCCGCGGTCACGGCCGCTGCCCTCGCCGGCGCAACCTATGCCCTTTGGACATTCTACGGAGCCGGCGGGGAAGCGACGGCCTGGGGAGCGGCGCTCCTTGCCACCGGCATTCCCGTCTATTTCCTGATGAGGCGCTCGAGACCGAGCGCGAGTGCGAGTTTGCAAATGTAGCGTCCGCGTCGATCGACACTGCGGGGAGCAGGGCGATGGCAGATAGTGACGAAGGAAAAATGGGCATCTGGATGACGTCCGCGCTGGTCGTTGGGACAGTCATCGGCGCGGCAATCTTTATGCTTCCGGTCAGCCTCGCGCCTCTCGGGTTGAATTCGCTGATCGGCTGGGTCGTGAGCGGCATCGGGGTCCTGTGCATCGCTTACGCATTCGCGCAGGTTTCTCGGCTGAGCGGCGACGGCATCCAGGCCAATGTCGAACGCGAATTCGGGCCGATGGTGGCCTTCCTTGTGGCTTGGGCATTCTGGGTATCGAACTGGACGGCCCAGGCCACGGTAGCGGTTGCGGTCGGATCGACACTTTCATTCATTGGTCCGCAGTTCGGCGGCAGTGCAAGCGTCGTTCCGGTGGCCATCGGCTGCGTCGTACTTCTCTCCGCGGTGAACGCAATTGGCGTGCGCGCTGCCGGTGGCGTGGGCATCGTCACGGTTGCGATCAAAATCCTTCCACTGTTGGCGGTGGTCTGGCTGTTCGCCGAGCAAGGCGTCGGCGGAGCCGGTTATGAACCACTCGCTCCGGCCCCAGTGAACGTCGGCAACCTCGCCACCGCGACCGCCCTGACGTTTTTCGCGCTGACGGGGTTTGAGGCCGCGACAGCCCCGGTATCCAAGGTTCGCAACGCGGAACGGACAATCCCTCGAGCCCTCATCGGCGGGACGATATTCGTGGTTCTTCTCTATTTGGTCGCGGGCACCGGAATCCAGATGCTCCTGCCTGCGGATGTGGTCGCATCTTCGCCGGCACCGTTCGCCGACGTGCTTGTCTCGCATTGGGGGCGCGGTGCAGCGATCTTCGCCGCCATCGCCATCACGATCAGCGCCATTGGTTGCCTCAACGGCCTCATCCTCGGGACAGGGGAGCTTGGTTACGCGATGGCCGTTCGAGGCGACCTGCCTTCCGTCATGACCCGCACCCGCGGACATAACACTCCGGTCGTCTCGCAGCTTGTAGGGGCCGTTCTGACCATAATGCTGCTGCTCCTGAACAGCAGCCGCGCAACGACGAATCTCTATACGTTCATGCTGCTTCTCTCGACCGCAGCCATCATCGTCCTTTACGCAGTCGGTTCGCTCGCGGCATGGCGCGCGAGCACTGCTTTCCACCAGCGCGCGGTGATCGTCATTGCTTTGCTGTTCGTGCTGTTTGCGGCCTACGGAACCGGCCTCGAGGCCAATTTGTGGTGCATCGCGTTACTGGCCGTTGGACTCGCGATCCGGGCCGTCATGCGCCGCCTCAATTCGAGAGCCGAGACCAACCTGCCGGTGGTGGTGATTCCTGGCGCGACTCCGGAATCATCCGCCTGAGCTTTTTCGCGAAGCCTCGCAGGCAGACTTCGCTCGTTCCAAGCGGCCCGGCGACATAGGACGGCGACTGCATTCCGAGCTGAACGCGGGAAATCAGTTCGGTGTCCTCGGCATTTACGCGCCGATTGATGCGCCAGTTTAGGTAGCGGACCGCCTTCATCTCCCGGCGGTCATCGGGAAGCGCGTAGCTGATCTCGCGGATGATGCTTTCTGTCGCGCTTACAGGGAGGAACTGCATGAAATCGACCTGGTCCGGGTAGATGTCGAACGCGACGTTCGGGAACAGCTTGTAATAGAGCCACTTGCGCTGATGGCTTTCCGGCAGGTGATCGACGCGCGGAAGACGGTGCTGATAGATTCGCTCCGATGGATTTGTGGATTCCTTCTCGACGAGGTCACCTTCCATCTTGTCGACCCATTCCTGCGCCTCGATGCGGTAGCTTCGCCCGAACAGGCGGGTGAGGCCGGGATGGCCCACGGGGATGTGCAAATGGTCTGAATAATTGTCCGCGATCGTCTTCCAGTTGAGCGAGCGAGGTCGGAGCCTCACTTGTTGGAGGGCCCGCAACTCCCTGAAGCGATAGGGTGCAATTTCATTCTCGTAGGGCGCCATGATCTCGGAGACCGATGGCGCTCCAGGTTCGAGCGCGATGAACAGGAAGCCGCGCCAGTTCTCCAGCGCGACCGGGAACAGGCCGAGCTTGTCGGTCTGAAGTCCCGGATACTCCTGGCGGTGCGGAACGCCGACTAGCCGTCCGTCACGGGCAAAGCTCCACGCATGGTAGGGACAGGTCAGGACTTTGGAGCAACCACCCTGGCCGTCCACGAGACGTGAACCGCGGTGCCGGCAGACGTTGGAGAATGCGCGGATCTCTCCGTCGTCCCCGCGAATGACGATGACGCTCTCGTCGAGATACTCGATCGTTCGCCAGTCACCCGGCTGCGGGATCTCGCTTTCGTGACAGACGATTTGCGGCGAGGCGCGCAGAAACGCGCGCTTCTCCGCCTCGAAGAACTCCGGATCATAATAGAGCCAGCCGGGGAGGCTCATGTCCTCCAATGGGTCCTTCGTGGGCTCGACCGATTTAAGCTGTGTGGCCATCCCCATCGTCTGCCACGAGAAGGGCCTCGGCGGCAATCGGGGAGGGCCCCTACCGGACCCGCCCTTGCGTTTGCGGGCACTTTTCGTCATAGGCGCAACCGCTGGCGCGGAGGGTGACCTTTCGCGCCCGTACTTTTTGGAAGACAGCCGGAGGGGCGTCGCACTGGGCGGCGTCAGCGATCGGCCAACAGTGAGAAGCAGAACATGCCGCTCTACGAGCATGTTTTCCTTGCGCGTCAGGATCTGACTCAGGCTCAGGTCGATGCGCTGGCGGAAAACGCTACCAAGATCGTAACCGACAATGGCGGGAAGGTGGTCAAGACGGAGACCTGGGGTCTTCGCAACCTCGCCTACCGAATCGCCAAGAACCGCAAGGCCCACTACGTCGCGCTCGACCTCGATGCGCCGGCTCCGGCCATTGCCGAGCTTGAGCGCCAGACGAACATCAACGAGGATGTCATCCGCTTCCTCACCATCCGCGTCGACGAGCATGAGGCGGGTCCGTCGGCAATGATGCGCCGTGGCGAGCGCGACCGCGAGCGCGGTCCGCGCGACGATCGTGGCGACCGTGGTGATCGCGGCGGCTTTCGTGGCGATCGTGGCGAACGCGCCCCGCGTGGCGAAGAGTTGGAGGCCTAACCCATGGCACGTGCATTTTTCCGCCGCCGCAAGAGCTGCCCGTTCTCCGGCAAGGACGCCCCCAAGATCGACTACAAGGACGTCCGCCTGCTTCAGGGCTTCATGTCCGAGCGTGGCAAGATCGTCCCCAGCCGCATTACCGCGGTTTCCACCAAGAAGCAGCGCGAGCTGGCGAAGGCGATCAAGCGCGCCCGCCACATCGGCCTGCTTCCCTACGTCGTGAAGTAAGGAGAGGACGACATGGAAGTCATCCTGCTCGAACGCGTCGAAAAGCTTGGCGGCATCGGCGATGTCGTGAACGTCAAGAACGGTTTCGCACGCAACTATTTGCTGCCGAACAAGAAGGCGCTCCGCGCCAACGAGTCGAATCGCAAGGTCTTCGAAGCCAACCGCGCGAAGATCGAGGCTGACAATGCCGAGCGCCGCACGGATGCCGAGAAGGCTGCGAAGGGCGTCGACGGCAAGACCGTCAAGCTCATTCGGCAGGCGTCGAACACCGGCCAGCTCTACGGTTCGGTTTCCGCCCGCGACATCGTCGAGGCGCTGGAGGGCGAAGGCGCGAAGCTCACCAAGAGCCAGGTCGTCCTCGATCGCCCGATCAAGAACATCGGCGTTCATGAGGTGAAGGTCGCTCTCCATCCGGAAGTCGCGGTGACCATCAAGGTCAACGTCGCTCGCTCGCCCGAAGAGGCGGATCTCCAGGCTCAGGGCGTCGACGTCCTCGCCCAGATGTTCGAGGAAGAGGCCGCTCCGGCTGCCGAGGAACTTGCTCCGGAAGCTCCGACAACGACCGAGACCGAAGAAGCTCCAGCTGAGGCGGAAGCCGAGGCGTCCGAGCCGACCGAGGCTGCTGAAGACCAGCAGTAAGCTCGGGCTCCGAGACGTTAGAAAGAATTGGGCCGCCGGACTTATCCGGCGGCCTTTTTCTTTGTGTCTCAATCAGTTCGTCGCGGAAACGACCGGTCGGCCGGCCGTTCGTCGCAATCCTGTTGAAGCCGCCGGAACGGCGCGCCTCCATCCAAGTTCTGCAATCGAGAGCAAGCGGGCGATGTAACGAGGAGTCCCAAAGTATGGAAAACGAACCCGAAAAGACCCGCGACCAGAACGAGGCTAGCGGCCAACAACAGCCGATCGACCAGCAGGACCAGAGCCAGCAGAACGAAGACGGCCAGCAGTCTCAAGGTGGTTTCGTCGCAAGCCAGGATCAGGATTCCGGCGAATATTTGCAGCAGGGCGGCAGTCCAGAATCCGGCTTTGCCGAGCAGGGCCGCGGCGCGTCAAACGACAGCAGCGATATCGAGGGCACTTCCGAACGCTTGCAGAACCGCGAAAGCGATATCGAAGGGTCGAGCGAAAACAGCTGACGCTTGAACTTTCGGGAAAGGCGCCGCGCCCGTTGCCCACGGTCGCGGCGTCTTTCTTCATTCGGCGGGGACCGCCGTACGTTCGAGTATCGCGACCTCCTTCTCGACGAGAGGCGCGAAGCTTGGCCGGGCAAGGATCTGCTCCACGTAAGCGAGTGTCCGCGGATGCCTGTTCGTGTCGGCATTGATGCCTAGGTGGCGAAGGTTCACGAACGGGCTGGCGACCGAGATGTCCGCCAGCGTCAGCGTGTCGCCGACCAGATAACCTCCACCATCCGGAACAATCGTTTCGACATAGTCGAGGATCGGCGGAAGCTCCTCGCGTTCGGCGGCTTGCGCGACATCCTCGTCGCCGGGGATGCCGATGAAGCGCGGACCGACGATTCGGTTGAAAAACATCTTTGCCCCGCAGGCGGCCATGATCGTATCTGAAAATTCGTCGAACCAGATCGCGCGCCCGCGGGCGCGGGGCTCGGCAGGGATCAACTGAGGGGACGGATGCTTGGCCTCGAGATAGTGGATGATCGCACTGGAATCGGACAGGCAATAATCACCATCCTGGAGAGCCGGCATCTTCTTGAACGGGCTGGCCGCGCAGAATTCCGGCGAGTGATTTGGAAATCCGGTCGGCTGAAGTTCGAATTCCAGGCCTTTCTCCCGCATGTAGGCCGCAACCTTGCGGACGAAGGGTGAAAGCGTCGAGCCATAGAGAATCATGACGAAGTGCCTCCCGCTGCGGGTTGAGCCGCGGATATGCAGCCGCGCGCGTCCGTTGTTCCGCATATTAGCATGGGAGAGATGCAATGCGCAGCCACAGCGGCAGGGACAAGGCCCGAAACACCATGCGCGATCCGATTCTTCGGGCGCGCCAGTCCGAGCAGACGAAAGTCGCTATGCATGTCCGAAAGAGCGGTCGGAAGGGGTCCGGCGGTCACCGCTGAGGAATTCGGTAGAAGTCCGCGACTTGGCCGAACTCCAGAGCAAGTTTCAACTCACCGCTCGCCATCCGTCCCCCGAGCACGCCCGCCGGCAGGGAACATCCGACGGTCGCTCGCCGAGCCGCCGATGGCTTGCCAGAATGGGAAAATTGTAGGACAGTAGAAAAACCATTTAGGTTCGCTGGGGGTCCAATGATCACGCGGATTCGGGAAGTACGCCGCGCTCGGGGGATGACGCTCGACGACGTTGCGAAGGCCTGCAATCCCGCGACCACTCCGCAGACGATCGGTCGGCTCGAAACCGGCACGCGGACCGTCTCGATCGACTGGCTCAACCGCATCGCCGATGCGCTAGGAGTGGATGCAGCCGACCTGGTCGAAGGCAACGGAGACAAGGCTGAGCTGCCGGTTGTCGCGGTGTTGGGAGCGAATGGCGCGACCGCTCCGCCGCGGACAGCCGTTCTGGTCGCGCCGCGGCCGAAGAGCGGACAGGTCGCAATCACCGTGTCGGCCAGCAACGGCGACTATCGTGCCGGCGACGAGATTTGGTGCGAGGTGGTGGAGAGTATTGGATTTGCCGCTGCTCTTAACCGGGACGTACTTGTGCCTCGGCCAGCCGGGCGCTTCCTTTTTGGACGGCTGATTGATCGCGATGGAGAGCGGCTTCAGCTGCTTCCACCGGGTACGGGCGGTCGCCAGCAGATCGTCGCCAACCCGCCCTGGATCGCGGTGGCGACGAAGTTGGTGCGACTGCTCTAGCTCTTACTGCTGGTGCTGAGATCCGGGTGCGCTGACGCCCTCCAGAGCGTGCGTCGCGGCCTGCTCGTTGCCTTGCCGGGCGAGATCGCCAAGGCTGACGATTCCCACCAGTCTCTGCTTATCGTCGATGACCGGCAGGCGGCGCACCTGCGCCTCGCCCATCTTGCGGGCGGCGTCCTCGATGCCCTCGTCAGCAAGCGCCGAAACGACGCCGCTAGTCATCAGCTCGCTCACCGGAGTGTCGGGACCGTATCCCAGGGCCACTCCCCGGACGGCAATGTCACGATCGGTGATCATTCCCACCAGCCGCTGGCCATCGGTGACCGGAATGGAGCCGGCATTCGCCTGAAGCATGAACCGGGCAGCGTCACGCGCATGCTGGTCCGGTCGCACCGTGTCGACGTCGGTGGTCATGACTTCCGAGACCTTCATTGACCGACTCCTGCATTATTGAGGCCAAGTAACGAATTCGTCGGCCCGGCGTTCCTGTCTGTTACGGCACATTCTCGGTTAAGAGGTCGTAGGTCGCAACCAGTTCATCGTCCTGGTTGAACACCTCCACTGCCCAGCGAACCTGCCCGGTTTCCTCGGACTTGATCGATTTCGCTCGGACGCTGAGCTCGACGCGAAGGGAATCCCCCGGGTAGAGCGGAGTTAAGAACCGCAGGTTTTCCAGGCCGGTATTGGCGAGGACAGGGCCCGGATCGGGATCGACGAACAGGCCGGCGGCGAAGCTTAGAATCAGATAGCCGTGGGCGACCCGACCCTCGAAGATCGGCGAGGCCTTCGCCGCTTCCTCATCCATGTGGGCGTAGAACTTGTCGCCGGTGAACTCGGCAAAATGTTCGATGTCCTCGATCGAAACCGTCCGGCTCGGCGTCTTCCATGTGTCGCCGATGCTGAGTTCAGACATGTTGAGGCGGAACGGGTGGACATCGATCATGTGCTTCGGAGCGCCGGGCACGTATTGGGCGGTGATCGCCGCGATCATGGCCGGCGACGACTGGATCGCGGTGCGCTGCATGTAATGCTTGACGCCGCGCACGCCGCCCATTTCTTCGCCGCCGCCTGCGCGGCCCGGACCGCCGTGAACGAGAACGGGGAGGGGTGAACCGTGACCAGTCGATTCCTTCGAATTGGTGCGGTCAATGACAAGCATCCGGCCGTGATAGGCCGCCGCACTACGAATGAAGTCACCGGCCGCGTCGGGCGAATGGGTAAACAGCGACAGCGCAAGGCTGCCCTTGCCCCGGTTCGCGAGTGCAATCGCGTCGTCCATGTCTCTGTACGGCATGATCGTCGAAACTGGCCCGAATGGCTCGACGTCGTGGACTGCCGTCGATTTCCACGGATCGTCGGCACGCAGGAGAACCGGTGAAAGGAAGGCGCCGCCGGCGATCCCGGCTTCGGCCGATGGGTCGCCCGAGACAATTTTCGCACCTGCTGCCTCGAGCTCCGCAATCTTCTGCCGTACGTCTTCGCGTTGGGACAGGCTGACGAGTGCGCCCATGCGCGTGTCCTCGGCGCGCGGATCGCCGACCTTTGTCGAGGCCAGTCTTTCGGCGAGCGCCCGCTCGACTGCGTCGAGATATTCAACCGGAGCCATCGCGCGGCGGATGGCCGTGCACTTCTGCCCGGCCTTTACCGTCATCTCGATCGCGACTTCGCGGACGAAGAGGTCGAACTCTGGCGTCCCGGGGGCCGCATCGGGTCCGAGCACCGAGGCATTGAGACTGTCCTGCTCGGCAATGAAGCGAACGGATTCGCGCATGATCGTTGGATGCGTGCGGAGCTTTAGCGCGGTCGAGGCCGAACCGGTGAAACTGACCACGTCCTGCCCGGTCAGATGATCGAAAAGGTCGCCCACGCCGCCCACGATCAGCTGCACTGCACCAGCCGGAAGCACGCCGCTCTCGAGCATGACGCGGAACGCCGCCTCCGCGAGATAGGCTGTCGCCGAGGCGGGTTTCACGATCGCCGGCATTCCCGCAA
>JBKPKZ010000218.1:0-16715 GCA_046731355.1 Pseudomonadota bacterium
GATATTTCAGATATTTAGACTGATCATCCGAGTGCGCGGATCTTCACCGCGGCGATCTCGGCTTCTTTCCTGCCTTCTGCTGTTGCCGTTTCGGCCCCGGGCGCGCGTGGACCCTGGAAGCGCTGGGACGGGAAATCGGCTCCGTCGCTCGAGGCGGCGCCGGCTCGATCACCAGCCCTTCATCCTCGGGCGCGATCGTTGCCCGGCGAAGGGCCTTGATGAAGCCCGGAGTCGCCCGCTTCGTGACCTCGAAGTAACTTTCATTGGCGGCGATCCTGATCGCGCCGATCTCGTGGCGAACGACATGCCCGTAACGGCAGATCAGCGGAAGCAGCCAGCGGGGGTCCGCATTGTGGCGTCGGCCGGCATTGATGACGAACCAGGTCGACCCCTCGAAGCCGGCGCGCGGACCGGCCTCGCTCACTTCCCTGCCACCCGAGGCCAGGATGTCTTCCGGCGCCGGGAGATCGGCCCGACGCAACTGGACGAGCGCGGCGGCGATGTCCTCCGCTGAAAGCCGTTCCATCAACTCTTTCGCGAGCCGGCGATCTTCCTCGTCGTATTCGACCGGAGCCGAGAGTGCTTCGAGAACCCGGTCACGGTCTCGGGAGCGGATTTCGTCGGGCGTAGGCGGCTCGATCCAACTGGCGTCGATCCGCGCCCCGCGGAGCATGGCTTCAACCGCGCGCCGCCGGCGGAGCGGGACGATTAGCACGGCAATGCCCTTGCGCCCGGCACGGCCGGTCCGGCCCGAACGGTGCTGAAGGGCCTCGGCGTCGCGTGGGAGCTCGACGTGAATGACAAGGGAGACCGAGGGAAGGTCGATTCCGCGAGCGGCGACATCGGTTGCAACGCACACCCGCGCCTTCCTGTCGCGAAGGCTCTGGAGCGCATTGTTGCGTTCGTTCTGGCTATGCTCGCCCGACAAGGCGACCGCATGGAATCCCCGCTCGGTCAGGCTTGCGTGAAGGCGCCGAACGGCTTCGCGGGTCGCGCAGAACAGGATCGCGGTTTCGGCCTCGTGCAGCCTTAGGAGGTTGACGACGGCATGCTCGATGTCGGTCGGGGATACAGCGACGGCCTGATAGGCGATGTCTGCGTGGGCTTCCCGCTCACCGATCGTCTCGATACGCAGCGCGTCCTTCTGATATCGGCGAGCCATCGCCACGATCGGGCGTGGCATGGTGGCCGAGAATAACAAGGTCCGCCGTTCGTCGGGCGTCGCGTCGAGGATTTCCTCGAGCTCTTCCCTGAACCCCATGTCGAGCATCTCGTCGGCCTCGTCGAGGACCACGGCCCGCAAGGCGGAAAGATCGAGCGCGCCCCTTTCGAGATGGTCGCGAAGCCTGCCGGGCGTTCCGACGACGATGTGAGCGCCGCCCTGGAGCGCGCGCCGCTCTTTCATCGGATCCATCCCACCGACGCAGGTGACGACGCGGGCCCCGGCCGATGCATAGAGCCACTGCAGTTCCTTGCTGACCTGGAGCGCGAGCTCGCGCGTCGGCGCGATCACGAGGCCGAGCGGCTCGCGCGACCAGGGTGTCTTGTCGCCTTCGATCAGCTGGTCGGCGATCGCCAGTCCGAACGCCACCGTCTTGCCCGACCCGGTCTTCGCGGAAACGATGAGATCGCGCCCGCGGGCCGAGTCCTCGATCACCGCGGACTGGACCGCCGTCAGCGCGTCGTAGCCGCGCGCGGCCAGTGCCTCCGCCAGCGCGGAGTGAATTTCAGAATGTTGCATGGCGACAGCGCCTACGCGCAATTGCACCCAAGAGGTAGGGACTAGAGAACTTGCGCCGCTGCGTGTGCGCTGGCCCAGGCCCATTGGAAGTTATACCCGCCAAGCCAGCCGGTCACATCGACCGCTTCCCCGATGACGAATAGACCGGGGACCCGTTTCGACATCATCGTCTGCGACGACAGTTCGGCCGTGCTGATGCCGCCGATCGTGACTTCAGCCTTGGCGAAACCCTCGCTGCCGTTCGGCGTGAACTGCCAATTGCCAAGACGGCGCTCGGCCGCGTCGAGAGTGCGATCAGGAATGTTGCCGAGCTCCGCGGTGATTTCGAGCTGGTCGGACAAGGTCTCGGCCAGGCGATCGGGAAGATTGCGCCCGAGCAGCCGGCGAAGCGTGATTCGCGGCTCGGAGCGCTTCGTCTGGCGAAGCCAACCTGAAGGAAAATCGGGCAGGAAATCGACCGTCACTGGGTCGCCGTGACGCCAGTAGGACGAGATCTGAAGGATCGCGGGCCCCGACAGGCCGCGATGCGTGAACAAGGCGGCTTCCCGGAACTTGCCCTCGCCCGCGCTTGCGACGACCTCCGCGGAAACTCCGGAGAGTGTCTTGAACAGGGCCTGGTCGCCGGAAAGTGTGAGTGGAACGAGAGCCGGCCGGGGTTCGACGATCTTCAGGCCGAAGCCTCGAGCAACGTCGTAGGCAAAGCTGGTCGCGCCGAGTTTCGGGATCGAGAGCCCGCCGCTCGCAAGCACCAGCGCCGGGGCCTGGGCCGCGTCCATGCCCAAGCTGACGAGGAACGACCCGTCGCGATGTTTGACCGTCGCGGCCTTACCGAAGGCGGTCTCGACGCCACCGGCCGCGCATTCGTCGAGGAGCATCGCGACGATCTGCTTCGACGAGCCGTCGCAAAATAGCTGACCGAGCGTCTTCTCATGCCAGGCAATGCCATGGCGTTCGACCAGACCAATGAAATCGGCGGGCGTGAATCGGCTGAGCGCGGACTTGGCGAAATGAGGATTGGCCGAGAGAAAATTGCCGGCGGTTGCTCCGACATTCGTGAAATTGCACCGGCCGCCGCCCGAGATCAGGATCTTTCGACCTGGCTCGGGCGAATGATCGATGAGCAGCACCCGCCGTCCTCTCTGGCCAGCAAGCGCAGCGCAGAACAGTCCGGCCGCCCCGGCGCCGATGATGATTGCGTCAAAGGATCGGGGTATCACCACGGAAGAGCCCTATGGCGCTGGGGACAAGGTCCGCAATGGGGCGGGGAACTCGGACGGATTTTGCCCAACGAAACAACTGACGCTTCGCGGCTCGAGCGCAATTGCGTGGACGTCAGCTCGCTGCTTCCCGAAGCCTTGGGTCTAATCCCTTTGAAGCGATGAAAAGCTAACCATCAACCAATCGATAATTAGCTACGGTTGTTAGGAAAATGGCGCACCCAGCAGGATTCGAACCAGCGACTACCGATTGAAAGTCCAGCTGGGCTCTGAAGTTATCGGATATGCGATACCAATGCGATACCAAGGAGGCCGGATTCGCGGCCGTCGGCGCGCCGCATGTTCGACTAAGTCATTGATTGTATTGGCTTAGAGGCTGGTGGAGCTGAGGGGAATCGAACCCCTGACCTCTGCAGTGCGATTGCAGCGCTCTCCCATCTGAGCTACAGCCCCGCCTCAAGCAGGCGGCCCACATAGCGACGCCTACTCCCCCTTGCAATGACCCGTCCTACGGCGATTTCGGCTCGTCTTGCGGGCGTGCCGCAACCGGAACGGCCCTCCCCTCCAATTCGTTTTCGAAACGATGAGCGGCCGGCATCCCGCCGGCGCATTTCTTCGTGGAGGCACCATGGCTTACGACCGTTTTGATCGGGACCGCGATCGCGACTGGCGCGACGAGGACGACCGCCGGGCATTTGGATGGGGGCGAGACCGCGACGATCCACGCTTCGAACGAAGCGACTATGACCGCGGTCGCGAGGACCGAGGCTTTTTCGAGCGCATGGGCGACGAGTTCCGCTCCTGGTTCGGAGAAGAGGACCGCAATCGCGACTATGGCCGCACCCGCGACGAGCATCGCTGGCGGCCGACCTACGGCGAACGCGACTACAACCCCCGCTGGGAGGACGAGCTCGAAGGCGGCACTCCGCAAAGAGGCAGGGAAGACCGCGATTTCGGTCGCGGAGACGTCTGGGACCGTGACCCCTATCGGCGCACCAGCTTCGCCGGATCGCGGGTGAGTTCGAGCCACGACGATGTCCATTACGATGAATGGCGCCGCCGACAGATGCACGACCTCGACCGTGACTATGACGAATATCGCCGCGAACGGCAGACCCACTTCGAGAAGGACTTCGGAGAATGGCGCGGCAGGCGCCAGTCGAAGCGGCAGCTTCTCAACGAATTGCGCGAGCACATGGAGGTTGTCGGAAGCGACGAGAAACATGTGGGAACCGTCGATCGCGTCGCAGGCGACCGCATCATCCTGACCAGAAGCGATCCGGATTCAGGCGGTGCCCACCACTCGCTGAGCTGCTCGGACATCGACCGGGTCGAAGGGAACCGGGTCATTCTCGAATGCAGCGCCGACAAGGCCCGCGAGCGCTGGCGCGACGAGAGCCGCGAACGCGCCCTGTTCGAGCGCGAGGACCAGGGACGCGCCGGGCCGCACGTGCTCGACCGGAGCTTCTCGGGCACCTACCGCTAGGAAGCCGCCCCTTTCGGGTCTGGGATCGGCCCGGGCGCGTCGACGCGCCCGGGCCTTCCTTGTGCGCTCGCTCGGGCTTATGCGCGGCTCAACTACAGGAGGAACCACAATGGCCCGCGCCTGGCACCTGATGAGCCGCCCACAGGGGCTCCCGACCGACGAGAATTTCGCGCTCAAGGAACTCGACCTGCCTCCCCTCGCCGAGGGTCAGGTGCGGATCCGCAACCAGTGGCTATCGGTCGATCCCTACATGCGCGGCCGGATGAATGACGTGAAAAGCTACGTCCCGCCGTTCCAGATCGACCAGCCGATGGACGGCGGAGCAGTCGGCGAGATCGTCGAATCCCGGGCGGACGGCTTGGCGGTCGGCGACCGGGTCCTGCACATGAGCGGCTGGCGCGACGAGGCGGTGGCCGACGCCCGCGCAGTCAACAAGCTGCCCGCTCTCGGTGCCGAGCCGCAAGCCTTTCTGGGCAATCTCGGAGTGACTGGCGCAACGGCCTATTTCGGGCTTCTCGACGTCGCTTCGGCCAAGGCGGGCGACGTGGTGTTCGTCTCCGCTGCCGCGGGCGCGGTCGGCTCGGCGGTCGTCCAGATCGCCAAGGCCAAGGGCATGACGGTCATCGGATCCGCCGGCGGCGAGGACAAGTGCGAGTTCGTCCGTTCGCTCGGCGCCGATCATTCCATCGACTACAAGGCACAGCCGATCCTCAAGGGACTGGCTGCGGCCGTACCCGAGGGCATCGACGTCTATTTCGACAATGTCGGCGGAGACCATCTCGATGCCGCCTTCGCGCTGGCGAAGATGCGCGCCCGCTTCGCGATCTGCGGAATGATCGAGGGCTACAACAAGGCCGAGCCTTCATCCTTCCGCTTCATCATGCGGGTGATCGCCATGCGCATTCGAATGCAGGGCTTCATCGTCTTCGACTTCCAGTCGCGGATGGACGAATTCTATCGCGAGATGGGGCAGCTGTTGGCAAGCGGCCAGGTCAAGTCGCGCGACACCGTGGTCGATGGGATCGAGAACATGCCCGACGCCTTCCGCGGCCTGTTCAGCGGCGAAAACGTCGGAAAGATGCTGGTCCGGCTCTGAAGGGCGCCCTTAGCGATTGAACTTGCAGTCGGCGGGGTTGCCGGACTTCAGGCCGGTCTGCAGCGCCTGTTGGCGCTGCGCCGAGCTGCCGTGCGTGAAGCTCTCCGGGACGACCACTCCCTGCGATTGCTTCTGGAGCATGTCGTCGCCGATCGCCTCGGCCGCTCGCATTCCTTCCTCGACGTCGCCCGGCTCGAGGATGTTGCCCTGCGCATCGCGGGCGTTGGCGGCCCAGACGCCGGCATAGCAGTCGGCCTGGAGCTCGACGCCGACCTGGATCGCATTGCCCTGCGTTTCGCTCGATCGGGCCTGGGCATTATGCGCCTCGTCGAGGGTTCCTTCGAGGTTCTGGACGTGGTGGCCGACCTCGTGCGCGATCACGTAAGTCGCAGCGAAGTCGCCCGGTGCTCCGAAGCGCTGCGACAGCTCGTTGAAGAATTCGGGGTCTATGTAGATCGTATTGTCGTTGGGGCAGTAAAAGGGCCCCATCGCCGCCTGCCCCAGTCCGCAGGCGGTCTGGGTGCCGCCGCTATATGCGACCATCCGCGTCGGAACATACTTCCGGCCGTTCTTGGCGAAAATCTCGCCCCAAGTCTCTTCGGTCGAGCCGAGGGTTCGGGTCAGGAAGTCCCTCATGTTTGGATCGAGTCTCGACTGCCCGCTTGGTGCAGTGGTCGTCGGACCGCCCGGAACCAGGTTTCCGCCTCCGCCCAGCTGGGTCAGCGCGCAGTAACCGACGAGCAGGATCAGAACCCCGACGATCCCGAAGCGGCTCATCACGAATGGAAGAAGGCAGCCGAGCATGTTGCCCCCGCCTCCTCCGCCGCCGAAGCCAAAACCGCCGCCGCCTTGTCCGGTGCGGTCTTCGAAATTCGAACTTGGGTCTTCGCCTCCGAGCCGAACCATTTCTGTCTCCCTGCCTCGAAACGCCAAATGCCTGAATAGAGGTGCCGGTTGCAAATGCCGCGCTCGGCGGCGACTAGCGCGCCAAAGGAGATGTGAATGATTCTCGATGGCAAGGTCGCGCTCGTGACCGGTTCAACCTCGGGCATTGGCCTCGCAATCGCCCGGGCCTTCGCCGCGGAGGGAGCAAGGGTCATGCTCAACGGGTTCGGCGATCCGCAAGAGATCGAGACATTGAAGAGCGAGCTTGGAGCCGGCCACGACGGGGCCGACCTCTCCGATCCGGCCGAGATCGAGGCAATGCTCCGCCACTGCGCCGACGAGCTCGGGGCTCCGGATATCGTCGTCAACAATGCCGGCATCCAGCACGTTTCCCCGGTCGAGGATTTCCCCATTGAGAAATGGAACGCGATCCTGGCGATCAACCTGTCGGCGGTGTTCCACACCACCCGCCTCGCCCTCCCATCGATGAAATCGAGGCAGTGGGGCCGGATCATCAACACTGCATCGGCGCACAGCCTCGTCGCCTCGCCCAACAAGTCCGCCTACGTTGCCGCCAAGCACGGCGTTGCCGGCTTCACCAAGACGGTCGCACTCGAGGCCGCGAGGGACGGAGTGACGGTCAACTGCATCTCGCCGGGCTACGTCTGGACTCCGCTCGTCGAGAACCAGATCCCCGACACGATGAAGGCCCGCTCCATGACCCGCGAGCAGGTGATGAACGACGTCCTCCTCGCTGCCCAGCCAACCAAGCGCTTCGTTACCCCTGAAGAAGTCGCAGCGCTCGCCCTCTTCCTCTGCCGCGACGAGGCGAGGTCGATCACCGGCGCGAACCTCAGCATGGACGGCGGCTGGACAGCTGCCTAGGCTGGCCTTGATGCGCCTCGCTCCACTCGCTGCTGCCCTCCTCGCCCTGGCCGGTTGCGCCGAGTTCAAGCAGGCGCCCGGAGTGATCGCTTTTCCATCCGGCGACTGGCGGTCGGTCGTCACCGTTTCCGACCGGGCGAGGCTTCGTGACTGGCGCACCTCCTTCGTCGATGCGCTCCGGGCCGCGAGGGCCGGCGGCCATTCCGCCGAAGTCGAGCGTGAAGGCGCGCTTCTCGAGCCCGATGCGGCTCTTGGCGGCGGACCGATTCCGAACGGCGTCTACCGCTGCCGGGTGATCAAGGTCGGAGCGAAGACGGCGGGGATGCTGCCTTATGTGAGCTACGGAGCCTTCAACTGCCGGGTCCAGCAGGAGGGCAAGCTTCAGGGTTTCGCCAAGCTGACCGGATCGCAGCGCCAGGTCGGTTCGATCTTTCCGGGCGACGCCCTTCGGCAAGTCTTCCTCGGCACCCTGGTGCTGGGCGATGAGCCTCGTGCATACCAATATGGCCGCGACACGCAGCGCGACATCGCCGGCTATGTCGAACGGATCGGGCCGAACCGCTGGCGCCTGATCATGCCGCGGCCGCATTTCGAGTCTCAGATGGACGTGATGGAGCTGGTTCCAGCCAGCTAGTTTGCGAAAGGGTGGGGATGAAGTTGACCCTCGGACTGGTGATTGCAGCAATGACCTTACCGACCTCAGCCAATGCAGCAGCCCTCGCCGACGCGATCCGCGCGGACATGCCGCAACTGATGACGCTTTATCGCGATCTCCACGCCAATCCCGAGCTGTCGATGCAGGAGGTCCGGACACCCGCGAAGCTCGCGCCGGAGATGCGCAAGCTCGGCTTCGAGGTGACCGAGAAGGTCGGCAAGACCGGGGTCGTCGCAGTGATGAAGAACGGCCCCGGGCCGGTCCTGATGCTCCGGGCGGACATGGACGGGCTCCCGGTCAAGGAGCAGACCGGCCTTCCGTTCGCCTCCAAGGCCGTCGGGACGCTTCCCGACGGGTCCGAAACTCCGGTGATGCACGCCTGCGGTCACGACACGCACGTCACCACTTGGCTGGGAACGGCGCGGCGGCTGGCGGCGATGAAGGACCAGTGGTCGGGCACGCTAGTGATGGTCCTCCAGCCCGGCGAAGAGCGGGTGATGGGCGCCAAGGCCATGCTCGAGGACGGCCTGTTCACCCGATTCCCGAAGCCGGATTACCTGCTTGCATTTCACGACGCGGCGACGCTTCCCGCGGGAGTGATCGGCGTGACCAACGGCTACGTCCTCGCCAACGTCGACACCGTCAACATTTCCGTGAAAGGCGTTGGAGGCCACGGCGCCTACCCGCAGAACACCAAGGATCCGATCGTCCTTGCTTCGCGGATCGTCACCGCGCTTCAGACCCTCGTCAGCCGCGAGAACGATCCCCAGCAGCCGGCGGTGGTGACCGTCGGCAGTTTCCATTCCGGAACCAAGAGCAACATCATTTCCGACGAGGCGAAGCTCGCCCTGACCGTAAGGAGCTACACTCCGGAGACGCGCAAGCTCCTGCTCGACGGGATTCGACGCATCGTCCGGGGCGAGGCGATCGCCGCCGGAATGCCCGATGACAAGATGCCCACGGTGGAGATCGAGCAGCCCTCGGCCGACGCGACGTTCAACACTGCGGAATTCTCGGAGCACCTGACGAAATTGTTCCAGTCGCACTTCGGCGAGGCCCGGGTCACTCAGCCCAAGCCCGTCATGGCGGCGGAGGACTTCAGCCGCTTCTGGCTAGCGGACAAGACCAAGCAGAGTGTTATCTTCTGGGTCGGCGGAGTTCCCCAGGACAAGTGGGATTCGGTCGGCGGCGATACTCTGAAGCTCCCCGCGCTCCACAGCCCGTTCTGGGCTCCCGACGCCGAAAAGGTGATTGCGACGGCGACCGAAGCGCTGACCGTGGCGTCGCTCGACGTGCTCAAGAAGAGCTGACCGTTCGTCGCTAATCGACCGCCGTTGGTGGAAAGCCATTGCGCCGTGTCAGGCAAAGCTGTCAGTGCGCGCGCCCATGGTCGAGTTGCTTTTTGCTACTGATAGCGAGACCGACGAGCAGGGCGAGGCCTGCTCCTGGAAGAACATCATCCGCGGCATCGAGCGATTTGCCGCCTATCATCCGCCGCGCGCCCGCGACCTCCACGAGTGGGCGGACCTCCTGGAGGGAATCCGGGAGCTTAGGGAAGGACGCTAGCTGCTCGCCTTGGTGAGCAGCGCAAGCTGGTCCGAGGTCAGCCTCAGTTTCATCGACGCCATCAGCTCCTGGAGCTGGTCGACGCTCGTCGCGCTGGCGAGGGTCGCGGCGATTCCCGGCTGGGCGCTGGTCCACGCGAGGGCAATGGTCGCCAGCGCCTCGCCGGTTTCGGCGGCGACCTGGTCGAGCGCACCAAGGACCCGCATTCCGCGCCCTTCGAGATATTGGGCATTCCGCTGTCCGCGCGGGCTCTTTGCAAGGTCGTCGCTGCCCCGGTATTTTCCCGCGAGGAAGCCGTTCGCGAGCCCATAATAGGGGACGACGCTGAGCCCGTGCTTCAGCGCCGCCTGGAGCAGTTCGCCTTCGAGCTTTTCACGCTCGACCATGTTGTACCAGGTCTGGAGCACGCTCGGCTTCGTCAGGCCGTTCGCCTCGGCGGTCTCAACGGCCTCGTCGAGCCGTTCGGCCGAATATTGCGACAATCCGATTGCGCGGATCTTCCCCGCCTTCACCAGCTGGTCCATCGCGCCGAGGCTGTCCGGCAGCGGGACGTTGGGATTGTCCTTGTGGTGGTAATAAAGATCGATGGTCTCGATCCCGAGCCGCCGAAGCGAGGCCTCGCACCCTGAATAAATGGCTTCCGGTTCCAGCGCCGCGACATATTCGCCGTCGACCACCTGGCCGCCGAGAAAGCCGACCTTCGTCGCGATCACGACCTTGTCGCGCTTCGAGGGACCGCGCTTCAGCCATTTGCCGATGATCGTTTCGCTCTCGCCGCCAGCGTTGCCGGGGACCCAGGCCGAATAGACGTCGGCCGTGTCGATCATGGTGCCGCCCCCTTCAACGAACGCGTCGAGGATCCGGAAGCTCGTCGCCTCGTCCGCCGTCCAGCCGAAGACATTGCCGCCAAGCGCCAGCGGCGCCACCGAGAGTCCGCTCGTCCCGAGCGGCCGCATTTCCACCGTCATGAGTTGCGCTCTAGCGCATCCGTTCACCACTTATTTGTAAAATTTAGCGACACCCCTGGACATGTCGGTGGACTTGACAGTGGGGCGTCGATGCAGGCGCTGATCGCCTTTTGGAGTCACGCGCTTTGCGCGGCGTGCTTCCTCGGCCTGCTGATCTGGCGCCTCGGCGCAATAAGGCAGCACGACCAGCGGCTCTTGCTCGCCGGATTTGCGGTCACGGCCTGCTGGGCCTGGCTCAACGCAATCCTGCCGGGCGACCCGCTCGCTGCTTATTCGGAAACGGCTCGAAACCTCGTCTGGATCGGCCTCATCTACAGCCTCTCCGCGACCAGCGACGAGAGGCAGCACGGCGTCCGGCTGGTCTACGGGGCCGTCGCAGCGGTGCTCGGATTCCAGCTGGTCGTCACCACCCTTCGCTATTCCATCCCGACGGAAGCGATCCGCGACACGGCGACGCTCCTTAGGATTACGGCCGCGGCGGGCGCGCTCGTCCTCGTTCACAATCTCTACGGCCAGGCATCGCCTGCCAGCCGGTCGAACATCCGGATGGCGATGCTCGGCCTGTCGCTGACCTGGAGCTACGACCTCAACCTCTACACCATCGCCTATCTCGACAGCCGGCTGACGCCCGATCTTGTCGAATGGCGCGGGCTGATCGTCGCTGCCACCGCGCCGATGTTCGCGATGGCCGCGAGAAAAGACGAAGGCTGGAGAATCCGCCTGTCCCGGGCGGCGACGTTCCAGTCGCTCTCGCTCCTGGCGATCTGCGCCTACTTCGCGGTCATGGCGATCCTTGCAACGGCGCTTCGGGGGACGAGCGTCGAATGGTCGCGCGGCCTGCTGGTCGGCCTGCTCGCGGCGATGACGGTCGCCGCGATGGTCCTCCTTCCGAGCGCCAAGGCCCGCGGCTGGGCCAAGGTGAAGATCTCTAAGCACTTGTTCGAGCATCGCTACGACTACCGGACCGAGTGGCTTCGTTTCACCGACACCGTCGGGACGACCGGTCCCGAGGCCGCGCCGCTCGGCGAGCGGGTGATCAAGGCCTTTGCCGACATCCTCGAAGCGCCCGGCGGCCTGCTGCTTGCGAAGGACCCGTCGGGAGCGATCACGACCGCCTCTTCGTGGAACTGGTCGGGCAAGCATCCTCCGGTCGGCGAGCTGGAGCGCGTCCGCGACTTCTGGTCGGCCATCGAAACCAGCGGACGGATCGTCGAGCTCGACGCTGTTCGCAACGGCTGGGCACGGCCCGAGGATTGCGAGGCCCTGCCGCCGCAGTGGATGCTCGAGGAGCGACGAGCATGGATCGGAGTGCCACTGATCCACGGCGAGAGATTGTTCGGGCTCGTCCTGTTGTCGTCGCCGGACTATCGCCGGGTCCTCGACTGGGAGGACTTCGACCTCCTGCGCACCGCCGGACGCCAGGCTGCAAGTTCGCTTGCCGAGGCCCATGGCCAGGAGGCCTTGTCGAACGCGCAGAGGTTCGAGGAATTCAACCGGCGCTTCGCCTTCATCCTGCATGATATCAAGAATCTGGTGAGCCAGCTGTCGCTGCTTTCGCGCAACGCCGAGCGGCACGCCGACAATCCGGAGTTTCGAGCCGACATGGTGGCGACGCTTCGAAGCTCGGTCGGCAAGATGAACGAGCTGCTGACCCGCCTGTCGCCAAAGGCGCTGGCGCGCTCGCAGCGGTCCGAGCCGCAGCCGCTGCGCAACATCCTGCTCGACGCGATCGCCGCCAAGCGGCGCGAGCATGAAGTGAAGCTCCTGGGCGACACCAGTCTTTCGGCCGTGGTCGATGCTTCGGCCCTCGAGCAAGCGGTCGGGCACATCATTCAGAACGCCGTCGAGGCGAGCTCGCCCGACGCTCCGATCACCGTCCGTGTCGCCCGGCAAGGCGAGGAGGTGCGCGTATCGATCATCGATCACGGCACCGGAATGGACGGCGATTTCGTCCGCAACCGCCTGTTCCAGCCGTTCGCTTCGACGAAGCCCGGAGGCTTTGGAATCGGTTCCTTCGAGGCACGCTCGCTGATCGCCGCGATGGGCGGCCGGCTGGTCGTGGACTCCACGCCCGGCGTTGGCAGTGAATTTTCGATTTTCCTCCCGGCGGAAGAAGAGGCCGCCCAACCACAACGGAAACGCGCATGACCGACCAGAAACTCCCAGTCCTCCTGATCGTCGAGGACGACGAGGGGCTCCAGCGCCAGCTCAAATGGGCCTACGAAGGCTATGAGGTCGTGCTCGCTGGTAATCGCGAGAGCGCCATCGAGGCGCTTCGCCTTCACGAGCCGGCCGTCGTCACGCTCGATCTTGGACTTCCGCCTGATCCCGACGGGACGAGGGAGGGCTTCGAGACCCTGACCCAGATCCTGAAGCTGAAGCCGGACACGAAGGTGATCGTCGCCTCGGGCCATGGCGCCCGCGAGAGCATGCTGAAGGCGATCGGCCTCGGAGCCTACGACTTCTATCGCAAGCCGGTCGACATCGACGAGCTCGGCCTGATCGTCGCCCGCGCCTTCCACGTCGCCGACATCGAGGCCGAGAACCGCCGGCTGGAGGACGCGAGCGGCGGACAGGTGCTTGGCTCGATCATCAGCTCGGCTCCCGAGATGCTGAAGGTCGGCAAGACGATCGAGCGCGTCGCTTCTGCCGACGTTTCCGTCATGCTTCTCGGAGCATCGGGAACCGGCAAGGAATTGCTCGCCCGCGCCGTCCACGAGAAGAGCGGACGAAAGGGCGAGTTCATCGCAATCAACTGCGCCGCGATCCCAGAGACTCTGCTCGAGGCCGAGCTGTTCGGGTACGAGCGCGGCGCCTTCACCGGTGCGGTCAAATCCAACGTCGGCAAGATCGAGATGGCGGAGGGCGGAACGCTCTTCCTCGACGAGGTCGGCGACATTCCGCTTCCGCTTCAGGTCAAGCTGCTGCGCTTCCTCCAGGAGCGAGTCATCGAGCGCATCGGCGGCCGCCAGCCGATCGCCGTCGACACGCGTATCGTCTGCGCGACGCACCAGGACCTCGATGCGATGACCGGCGATGGTCGCTTCCGCGAGGACCTTTACTATCGCCTCGCCGAGATCGTGGTGAAGATCCCGTCGCTCGCCGAGCGGCCGGGCGACTCGGTCCTTCTCGCGCGCCATTTCGTCAATCGCTTCGGCAGGGAGCTCAACACCAAGGTCCAGTCGATGTCCGCCGACGCGGTCGCGGCGGTCGATTCCTACAGCTGGCCGGGCAATGTCCGCGAGCTCGAGAACCGGATCAAGCGAGCGGTCATCATGGCCGACGGCAAGACGGTGACCGCCGAAGACCTGGATCTTCCGGGAAGCGTCGGAGCAAGCGAGGAGGAGCTCGCTCTGAACCTCCGGGCAGCGCGCGAGGTCGCCGATCGCCGGGCCATCCGCCAGGCGCTGAGCCGGACCGACAACAATATCTCGGGCGCCGCAAAGCTCCTCGGGATCAGCCGGCCGACGCTCTACGACCTCCTCAAGCAATATCAGCTGCAAGCGTAGGCGATTCTTCGATCAACGGGGGTTGCCGACGGAGAAGCGGCCCCTATTCCTCCCCAAGGCATCGAATACGGGGAGAGAAAATGGATCGCCGTCAGTTCCTATCGGCCGGCAGCGCCGCGCTGTCGTTCGCTTTCGTTTCCGGTGCTGGCAGCTCGCCCGCGCTGGCGTTCGTGCAGGGAGGGGCCGGTTCCGGCGACGCCGCTCTCAACGCCTTGTTCGAGACAATCTTCCAGGACCGAGTCCACCGCTTTCCCGAGCTCGCTTCCTCGCTCGGTCTCGACAAGGGCGAGAATGCCCATTTGAAGTCGGAGCTGGACGTTCGCCCCCTCGCCGCCGCTCGCGCCGAGGACCTGGCGAAACTGCGCGCCGAGCTTGCCTCGCTCCGGGCGGTCCCCGCAGCGGGCCTCAGCGATGCGGCGAAGCTCAACCGCGACGTCATCGTCTACCAGGTCGAGACGAACATCATTCCCGCTTCGAAGTTCGACATCGACAGCGTCCAGCGACCGTATCCGATCTTCCAGCAGGGCGGCGCCTACTTCTCGACTCCCGATTTCCTCAACACCGCGCACACGATCGAGACTGCGGCGGACGCCGAGGCCTATCTCTCCCGCCTCGCATTGGTCGGGAAGTCGATCGACAACGACAGCGAGGAGCAGCGCTTGCAGGCCGCCCGCGGCTTCCTCGCCCCGGCCTGGTCGATCGACCTCACGCTTGGCCAGATGCGCAAGCTTCGTTCGCCCTCAGCGGACACGAACACGATGGTGGAATCGCTCGTCCGCCGGACGGTCGCGAAGGGTATCGCCGGAGACTGGAAGGCGCGCGCTGCGAAGATCGTCGGCGACAGCATCTATCCGGCGCTCGACCGCCAGATCGCGCTGATGGAACAGTTGAAGCCTGGCACGAGGCCGGGCGACGGCGCGTGGCGGCTTGAGAACGGTGACGCGATCTATGCGGCCGCCCTTGCGCAGGCGACGACGACCAATTTCACTCCGGACGAGGTCCACAAGATGGGCCTCGACCAGGTCGCGGAGATCAGCGGCCGCCTCGACGTCATCCTCAGGAAGGCCGGGTACACGAAGGGCACCGTCGGCGAGCGCCTCGCCGAGCTCAACACCGCGGCCGCGCAGCTCTATCCCGCCACCGACGAAGGTCGGACGCAGCTGATCGCCGACCTCAACAAGGGCGTGAAGGACATGTACGCGCGGCTTCCGAACGCCTTCGCGACGATCCCGACCCAGCCGCTCGAAATCCGCCGGGTGCCGCCGGAGATCCAGGACGGGGCATCGAACGGCTATTACAACCGGGCCTCGCTCGACGGCTCTCGACCGGCGATCTATTTCATCAACCTGAAGGATGTCGGCGACTGGCCGAAATACTCGCTTCCGTCGCTCACCTATCACGAGGGCGTCCCGGGCCATCACCTGCAGATCAGCCTGGCGCAGGAATCGAAGGACATTCCGACGCTTCGCAAGCTCGGCTTCTTCTCGGCCTATTCGGAAGGATGGGCGCTCTATGCGGAGCAGCTCGCCGATGAGCTCGGCGCCTACAGCGGCATCGAGAGCGCCGGCTATCTTCAATCCTTCCTCTTCCGGGCGGCACGCCTGGTCGTCGACACGGGCCTTCACACCAAGCAATGGAGCCGCGAGAAGGCGACCGACTACATGGTCGCGACCACCGGCTTCGCCCGCCCGCGCTCGCAGCGCGAGGTCGAGCGCTATTGCACGCAGATCGGTCAGGCCTGCAGCTACAAGGTCGGACACATGGCGTGGACGCGCGCTCGTCAGGAGGCGCAGAAGACGCTTGGCGCGAAGTTCGACCTCAAGCGCTTCCACGAAGTGCTGAAGGAAGGCGCGATGCCGCTGACCCTGCTCGAAAGGCGGATCAGGGAACGGACGGCGGCGGAGGCATGAGGTCTCCGATTCGCTGACCATTCATTGCGAGATCTGAAAGGCGGTCCGTAAAAAGAAGGGCGTTGCTGAGGGCCTTCACCGGCGAGTCTGAGGGCCTTCACCGGCGAGTCTCTCGATCAGCCGATCGAGCCGATCCATTCCGATTTGAATCACTTCGATCCAGGCCCTACCCTGCTGCCGGACGGTCACCAAGTTCGGATAGAATGGGCTACGGTCCCTGTCTCGCGGCCAGGTCAGGTGCTGAACATCGTCGAGCAGTACGACGCAAGGAACTCCGAGCATTCCCGCCACGTGGGCCGTGGTATTGCTGATCGTCAGAACTCCACTCACTCCGGCGACTTGCCCGCAGAACCCATCGACATCGGCGATCTGATCGACCGGTCGCGACGAGGCGATCGGGGCGGCCAGTCCGGAGGACAATAGGGAAATTCCGGCTTCCTCCTCGTTATACTGGAGCGAGACAAAGTCCCGGGATGCGCTGGACAGAGCGGCGCTCCAATCGGCGAGCGTCGGCAATGGCTTGCGCTGATTGGAGGAATGCCAGGCGAGCCCAACGGCATTGCCCGGTTCGATCGGACGTCGAGGGACCAGTGGGCGAAAGGCAGCTTCGATCTCTGCCGCATTTCGACCCAGGAACAGTGCGAGCCTTTCGTAGGACGCTTCGCAATCGGCAGGGGGCAGGGCCCCACTGTCCTTCGCAACGACGCTGGCTTCGGGGAACGTCCGCTTCAGCAAGGCGACGAGCCGATCCTCCGTCGCAACGATGACCTTGTCGAACCGTCGAGCGGCCTCGCCGA
>JBKPKZ010000219.1:0-3787 GCA_046731355.1 Pseudomonadota bacterium
CGCGGTGGCGACGATTCCGCCCTCGCTGATCGGGGCATCGAACGTGCGCTGCTTGCCGAATTCCTTCTGAAGGCCCTCGGTCACTCGGAACACGCCGCCGAAGAAGCCGACGTCCTCGCCGAACACGACGATGTCCTCGTCGCGGCGCATCATCACCTTGTGGGCGTCGTTGAGCGCCTGAATCATGTTCATGGTCGGCATCAGCGATTCTCGTCCAGCGCCAGGTCGCGCTGCTCGGCGATGTGCCACGGGACATCGGCATAGACGTCCTCGAACATGCTGCCGATATTGTCCTTGCCCTGTTGCGGAAGGATGCCGAGCTTCTCGGATTCCTTCTGGGCGGCGCGTACGGCGGAGTCGCATTCCGCGGACATCGCTTCGTGCCGTTCATCGTCCCATTCGCCGATGGCGAGAAGGTGCGCCTTCAGCCGTTCGATCGGGTCGCCGAGCGGCCAGATTTTTGCCTCGTCGGTCGGGCGGTAGCCGGACGGATCGTCCGACGTGGAATGGCCTTCCGCGCGATAGGTGAAGAATTCGATCAGCGTCGGACCATGGTTCGTTCGGGCTCGCTCGGATGCCCAGCGCACGGCTGAGTAGACCGCCAGGGCGTCATTGCCGTCGACTCGAAGCCCGGCAATTCCGTAACCGACGGCGCGCTGCGCGAATGTCGCGCGCTCAGCGCCGGCGATCCCGCTGAAGCTCGAAATCGCCCACTGGTTGTTCACCGTCGCAAGGATGACCGGCACGTTGTAGACGGCGGCAAAGGTCAGTGCGGAGTGAAAGTCGCCTTCCGCCGTCGCGCCGTCGCCGATCCAGCCCATCGCAATTCGGCTGTCGCCCTTGATCGCCGCCGCCATCGCCCAGCCGACCGCCTGCGGATATTGCGTGCCGAGATTGCCCGAGATCGAGAAGAAGCCGTAGTCCTTGTCCGAATACATGATCGGAAGCTGGCGGCCCTGAAGCTTGTCGCCCTTGTTCGAGTAGATCTGGTTCATCATGTCGACGAGCGGATAACCTCGCGCGACGAGAAGGCCCTGCTGGCGATAGGTCGGGAAATGCATGTCCTCGCGATCAAGCGCGGTCTGGGCGGAAACCGCAATCGCCTCCTCGCCCGTGCATTTCATGTAGAAGCTGGTCTTACCCTGCCGCTGCGACCGGTACATGCGGTCGTCAAAGATGCGCACCGTGACCATGTCGCGAAGCATCTTGCGAAGCGTGTCCGCCGCGAGCTTCGGGTCCCAGGGCCCGACCGCTCGATTGTCCTCATCAAGCACGCGCACGAGGGACGTTGTCAGCGGATGCGTTTCGATCGCGGGCGCGGCGACATCGGGTCGCGGCGCGGAACCCGCGGCCGGGACTTTCACTCGGGAAAAGTCGGGCTTGTCGCCGGGGCGGAACGGCGGCTCGGGCACATGCAGCGCGAGCCTCGGCCGGTTCGGCTTAAGAGGGGCGGGATCCTTATCGCTCATTTGGTTGAGGCGCTTAGTCCGGAGTCGGCAACGCGGCAACTGGCGCGCGTTGACCTTCCAAGCAGGCGGAGGCTAGGGCGCTCGCCATGTCCGACGATACCGCTTCCACCGAACTTCCCGACCGCCTGTCGCTCGATCCGCGCAGCCCGCATTTCGACGAGGACATCCTCAAGAAGGGCGTGGGCATCCGCTTCAACGGGAACGAGAAGACCAACGTCGAGGAATATTGCGTGTCGGAAGGCTGGATCCGCGTTTCGGCCGGCCGCAGCCGCGACCGCTACGGCAATCCGATGACCATCAAGCTGAAGGGCAAGGTCGAGCCCTATATCCAGCCTGCAAGCAGCGATGCTCAGGACGGGGAAGCGTCCGAGGGATAATGCGGATGGCGGCGCTCCTGCCGCTTGTCCCACATCTTCTTCGCGGCCCAGCCGGCGCCTAGCGCCAGCGCCAGGGGACCAAGCCCGCGCCGAGCGACCGCCGCTAGTCCCGCGCCCATGAGGGCTCCTCTGAGGCCACGGTTACGGCCTGCCATTTTCTCTCCCAGATACGCTCCGGCAAGCTTGCCCAACATTCGGTGATCCTTTCTCAAACTGCGTTTGGCCTACAACGCCGGACGGCCTCCCACGGGTTCCGCGAAACCGGGTTGGGAATCTTCACCAAGCCTAGGTGGCAATTCCCGCCAACACTCTCCCAATTCGTGCCAGTCGAAACAGTTTTTCGCAGTTTTCCGGAATTGGCACGCCCCTTGAATAGTAGCTGGCACCGGCCCGCAACTGATGGAGCGGATCGGCAAAAAGGGAGATTTCAAATGTCCGGTCTGTCGATTTTCACTCGCAAGCTTACCGCGATCGCGGCAGCGCTTCTGGTGAGCTCCGTCGCGGTTAGTGCCGCGGTTGGCCCGGCCCAGGTTGCCAGCTCCGTCGTAGTTTCCACCAATGCCTGAGCTGGAAGTCATCCAAGCAAAGGTACCGGTGAGGACGCCACGGCTGGTCAAGGAGCCCGAGGTCATGAGTTCCGGCAGCACCCCGCTCGCCACCTGGTTCAACGGTCCGGTCTTCAGCCGTGCGAGGGACATCTTCGCGGCGAACATGACCGACCTGTTGGACCGGGCCGAGGACCCCGCCCGGATGATCCGAATGATCATCCTGGAGATGGAGGAAACACTCGTCGAGCTTCGGTCAAGCGCAGCACGCTCGATCGCGGACGCCAAGGAAATGAAGCGCGCCGTCGGTCGGCTGGAAGAGCTGCAGATCGGCTGGAACGACAAGGCCGAGCTAGCTCTGTCGAAGGACCGTGAGGACCTGGCGAAGCAGGCTCTGGTCGAAAAGCAGAAGGCCGCCGAGATGGCAGAGGGCCTTCGCTCGGAGATGGAGCAGATCGAGCAGGTGCTTCGGAGCTACGAGGTGGACATCACGAAGCTTCAGAACAAGCTCCGTGAAGCTCGCGCCCGGCAGAACGCCATCGCGGCGCGGCTCGAAAGCGCGGTCGCCCGCGCCAAGGCCCGCGAAGTGATGCACGGCAGCCGTACGCTCGACGCGTTCGCCAAGTTCGAGGTGCTCGAGCGCCACGCGGATTTCGCCGAAGGCCGCGCCGACGCGCTGGGGATGACCGGCCCCAAGAGCCTGGAGGAAGAGATTGCCGAACTTCGCGCCGCCGAAAAGGTCGACGCCGAACTGGAAGCCATGAAGGCCGCTCTCGCGGCACGGACCAAGTGAACGAAAGGGGTAGGGCGATGGGCCGCTACAATTACCGCTACTCGATGGATCGTCGTGAAAAGAAGCTCGCAGGTGTCTGCTCGACGATCGGTGACACGTTCAACATCGACCCGACCTTCATCCGCATCGGCTTCGTCGCCGCGGCGATCCTGATCAGCTGGAAGCTTGCCCTGATCGCCTACATCGGAGCCGGCATCTACATGCACATCCAGCGCAACCACGCGGTTCGCGGATACGAGCGGCGCCAGGTCAGCGACTTCGACCGGATGGAAGATGCCGGTCGAGTTCGCCCGACGACCCACGCCCTGCGGACGCAGCTGGACGAAACCGACCGCCGGCTGATGGCGATCGACGACCACATCAACTCAACCAACGACGAGCTGGCGCGCGAGATCGAAGCGCTGCGGGAGGAGAAGTGATGGAACCGCTGACGATTGGCATCCTTGCAGGCGGGATCTTCGCAGGCCTGACCGGAGCGAGCCTCGCGGCTCTCAAGGGATGGCAGGGCTGGCTCGAGCTGAGGCGCTTCGAGCTGACCCACGACACGGCGGAGCGGACGCTTCCGCCGGCCGGCAACCGGATCGAGATGGCCGACCTTCGTGA
>JBKPKZ010000220.1:0-16834 GCA_046731355.1 Pseudomonadota bacterium
CGAACGTCCGTGCAGCCAGTCAGGGCCATGGCGACGCGCATTTCCGCCTCGATGAGCTTGAGTACATGGGCAACGCCGGCCTGACCCTTGGAAGCCAGGGCGTAAGCCCAGGCGCGGCCGATCAGGACGAAATCGGCTCCGAGCGCGAGCATCCGAACCACGTCGAGGCCCGACCGCACGCCTCCGTCGACCAGCACTGGAAGCTTGCTCCCGACGGATTCGACGATCGAGGGCAATGCGCGCGCGGTCGAGGACACACCGTCGAGCTGACGTCCGCCGTGATTGGAAACGACGATTCCGTCGACCCCGCTGGAGATCGCGGTCCGGGCGTCATCGGGCTCGAGAATGCCCTTGATGACGAGGGTGCCGTTCCAGTGTTTACGGACCCAGGCGACATCGTCCCAGGTGATCGACGAATCGAAGTTGGCGCCGATCCAGCCAAAATAGTCTTCGAGGCCGGTGTCCTTGCCGAGAACCGGCTCGAGATTGCCGAGGCTGTGTGGGCGGCCGCGGATGCCGACGTCCCAGGCCCAGCCGGGCCGAGCCAAGCCCTGCATTGCCCGCTGAAGCCGGCTGCCGCCGGACAGGCCCGACCGGTAATCGCGATAGCGGCTCCCGGACACCGGGAGATCGACGGTCAGGAGGAGGGCGCTGCACTTCGCATCCACTGCCTGAGCGAGCAGGTCGCGGACGAAACCTCGGTCCTTGATGATGTAGAGTTGGAGCCAGAATGGCGATCGCAGTTCGCGCGCCATTTCACGAACCGAACAGACGCTGAGCGACGACAGAGTGAATGGAACGCCGGCCGCTCGGGCTGCCCTTAAAGCCTGAACTTCGCCCCGCCGCGCATACATTCCGGCAAGTCCGATCGGGCACAGGCCGACCGGCAACGACCACTTCTGGCCGAACAGCTCGGTCGAGAGATCAAGCTTCGAAACGTCGCGCAGTACCCGCTGGCGAAGTTTTACCTCGCGCAGGTCGCCGACGTTGGCGGCGAGCGTCACCTCGTCGTAGGAACCGCCGTCGAGATATTCGAACAGGAAGTGCGGCAGGCGCGCCCGGGCAAGCGCCCGATAATCGGAGACGTTCGCCGCTCGCTTCATCCAGCTTTAGGAGGCGAAATTCGGGTCGAGCCGGTACGCCTTTCGCTTCAGCGCCGGCCAAGCAAGCAGGTTGGCTGCTAGCGGGAGCCCGACTTCGCCCTGCTGAGCGGTGATCTCGGGAGCGCCCTGAGGCGGATTGTTGACCTTGTCGCCAGCCGTAAGTGCCATGATCTGCGCCTGGCAGGCGCGCTCCAGATAATAGAGTCGGATGAAGCATTCGCCGACGTTCTTGCCGACAGCCAGAGTCCCGTGATTGCGAAGGATCATCGCATTCTTCGAGCCAAGGTCGTCGACCAGCCTCTCGCGCTCGTCGAGATCGACGGCGACTCCCTCATAGTCATGGAACGAGACTTCGCCGCGAATGAGCATCGCCGTCTGCGTCAGCGGCAAAAGCCCCTCCGAATGCGCGGAAACCGCCTGGCCGGCGGGCGTGTGCAGATGCATGACGGCGTGCGCGTCGTCGCGTGCCATGTGGATCGCCGAGTGAATGGTGAAACCCGCCGGATTGGTGATGAAAGGCGTCGGCTCGACCGGATTGCCGGTCACATCCACCTTCACCAGCGACGAGGCCGTTACCTCCTCGAACATGAGATTGTAGGGATTGAGGAGGAAATGATGCTCCGGCCCCGGGACCCGGGCCGACAGATGAGTGAAGATCACATCGTCCCAGCCGTAATGGGCAACCATCCGATAGGCGGCGGCAAGGTCCTCGCGGATCGCCCATTCCTCGTCGCTGACCTTGCCCTTGAGCGAGGGGATCTCGACCGATTCCATCGGCCGGGTTTCGCTCATGCCTCGATTGATCGCATCCACGCGGTTCATTGCGGCGCCTCCTGACGGTCCGGATGGGCGGCCGCAAAGGCCTCCATCCGGTTCGCATTTTCGTCGGCTCGCACCAGCGTCGGGTAGTCGTCAAGCGGCACGTTGAACCGGCGGGCATTGTAGAGCTGGGGGATGAGGCAGACGTCGGCGGCCGTCGGTGCGTCGCCGTAGAGAAATTGGCCGGCTTTCGGGGCGGCCATCGCCTCCAGTGGTCGAAGACCTTCGGTGATCCAGTGCGCGTACCAGTTGTCGACGTCTTCCTGCGAATGGCCAAGCTCGCCCTTCAGAAATTTGAGCACTCGCAGATTGTTGAGCGGATGAATGTCGCAAGCGACCATCATCGCCAGTGCGACGACATGGGCCCTCTCGGCTGCCGACGCCGGAATCAGCGGCGGGACCGGAAACCGAATGTCGAGATAGTTGAGGATCGCCAAGCTCTGAGTCAGCCGATGACCGTCGATCTCCAGCATCGGGACGAACCCCTGCGGGTTCAAGGCCCGGTAGACCTCGGACTTCTGCTCGCTTTCGAGCAGATTCACCGGCCGCTGTTCGTAGTCGATCCCCTTCATGTTGAGGGCGATGCGGACCCGATAGGCTGCGGACGACCGGTAATAGTCGTAGAGAACGGCTTGCGGCATGCGACGCGCTTAGCGATTGGTGCGTTGTAGCGCCATGCCGTCCACGGTCATTCGCCGCTTCATGTACGTGCCCGAGACGCGCGAACTCACGATCGAATTCGTGACCGGCCGGCGGTATGTTTATTCGGAAGTGCCGAAAGAGGATGTGGACGACTTCCGCGCCGCCTTTTCCAAAGGCATGCACTTCAATCGCCACATCCGGAACAGCTATCCCTGCCGTGAACTCGCGCCCGCGGGAGAAGGAGGGGCTTAGCCCTCGCCGCCCTCTTCGGTTTCGAAGATGCTCTCGACCGCATCGACACGGGCCGAAAGACGAACGGTCTCACCCTCGACGTCGGCGACCAGGCCCGCCGGGATGAAATGATGATGACCCTCGTGAGAGCCGGAGCCGCTGCTGTCGCGGGTTAGCTTGATTCGGTCGCCTACAATGCGATCGACCTTCCCGAGCGGTGTGCCTTCGGCGTCGATGACCTGCATGTGTTCGCGCACTTGATCGAGATTGCTCATCCTCATCTCCTTTGGTGGGACTCGAAGAATGCGGCCATATACGCCCCAAGCAATGTCGTGTCTCCGGGCAAGACGGTTACCACCGCATGTCGGAACCGCATTCCACCAGCTTCGTTCGTTTCGCCAATACAACAGAGTACAGGGAGTGAAATGATGGCGGACGATCGTGAATCCGTAGACCGAACGACCATCGTGGAGACCGACGGCGGAGGAGGCGGCGGCGGAGTTCTGGCCGTGGTCCTGCTGATCGTCGTGGTTCTCGTCCTTCTGTTCCTTTTCCGGGACCAGCTCGGCTTCGGGACCAAGACGACCGAAGTGAACGTCCCCGACAAGATCGAGGTCAACGTCAACTGATCGACCAAACCGCGCGGTAGGCGAGTCCCGCGCGTCTCGGGCGCAGTTCCAACAGGGGCTGCGCCCGTTTGAATATCGGCGCCGCAGGCTCTAACGCGGCGCCATGCAGGGAACCGATCTCCGCTACATGAGCGGCTTTGGCGGCCACTTCGAAACCGAGGCCGTTGAAGGCGCGCTTCCGAAAGGGCGCAACAGCCCGCAGCGGCCGGCCTTTGGCCTTTATGCCGAGCAGCTTTCCGGCTCCGCGTTCACGGCGCCGAGACACGAGAACCGGCGGAGCTGGCTTTACCGTCTTCGTCCGAGTGCGGACCATCGTCCGTTTGTCCGCTACCAAGGTGCAAAGCTGTTCGCTCCCGGGACGGTGCAGGAGCCGCTCGCTCCCAATCGCCTCCGCTGGGACCCGCCCGCGGACCTGCCCGAGGGCGCCGACTTCGTCGACGGGATGGTGACCATGCTCGCCAACCGGGATCCTTCGGATCTCGAAGGCGTGGCGGTGCACCTCTACCGCGCGCAGAAGAGCATGGAGAACCGGGTCTTCGTCGATTCGGACGGCGAGCTTCTGATCATACCGCAGGAAGGCGCGATTGAGGTCCAGACGGAGCTTGGACGGATCGAGGCCGGGCCGGGTGACGTCGCGCTTGTGCCGCGGGGTATCAAGTTCCGGGTGAACCTGCTGAGCGGCGAAGCGCGAGGCTATGTCGCCGAGAATCACGGTCTCCCGTTCCGACTGCCGGACCTTGGGCCGATCGGTTCGAACGGTCTCGCCAACCCGCGTGACTTCGAAGTGCCGGTCGCGTCTTTCGAAGACCGCGACGAGCCGACCGAGATCATCCAGAAGTCCCTCGGAAGCCTGTGGACGACGACGCTCGACCATTCGCCGCTCGATGTCGTGGGATGGCACGGTAATTATGCGCCGTGGCGGTACGACCTTGATCGCTTCAACACGATGGGGACGGTCAGCTTCGACCATCCCGATCCCTCGATCTTCACGGTGCTCACCAGCCCGAGCAACGTTCCAGGCCGGGCGAATGCCGACTTCGTCATCTTCCCACCGCGCTGGATGGTTGCCGAGGACACGTTCCGCCCGCCCTGGTTCCATCGCAACGTCATGAGCGAAGCCATGGGTCTGATCCACGGCGCTTATGACGCCAAGGCGGACGGCTTTGCGCCCGGCGGGCTCAGCCTCCACAATCTGATGAGCGGGCACGGGCCGGACGTCGAAAGCTGGAAGAAAGCGAGCGAGGCGGACCTCAAGCCGGCCAAGATCGACAACACGCTCGCCTTCATGATCGAAACTTGCTGGCCCTATCGCCCGACGCGGTTCGCGCTCGACCGCTCCCAGCCCGATTATGACGAGGCCTGGGCGGGCTTTCCCAAGGCAAAGCTTCCGGAATGATGCTTGACGTTACGCACGATACCGGCCGGACCAGCTGGGTCGAGGGAGCCGGGCCGGGAAGCGATTTTCCGGTCCAGAACCTGCCGCTCGGAATCTTTTCCGAAGCCAAGGGCCTGAGGCGACCGGGCGTCGCGATCGGAGACTATATCCTCGACCTTGGTGCGGCGGCCGATCTTCTCGATGAGCAATGGATCGACGACCTGTCGCAGCCGATCCTGAACGCGTGGCTTTCGCGTGGCCACGAAGCCAATCGCGCCTTGCGAGCCCGCCTGTCCGAAATTCTGACGGACGAGCGCTATCGCGACGACCTCGAGGTTCACCTGATCGGGCAGAGCGAGGTTCGGATGCATGTGCCGTGCCTGATCGGCGACTACACCGACTTCTATGTCGGCATTCATCACGCAACGAACGTCGGCAGGCAGTTCCGCCCCGACAATCCGCTCCTTCCGAACTATAAATATGTGCCGATCGGCTATCATGGCCGGGCAAGCTCCGTGAGGTCTTCGGGTGAGTCCGTCATTCGGCCGTCGGGACAGCGCAAGCCGCCGGAAGCCGAAGCCCCTGAATATGGCCCTAGTAGACGCCTCGACTATGAGCTCGAACTCGGAATCTGGATCGGGCGCGGTAATGATCTTGGCCAGCCGATCCCGATCGGCGAAGCGGGCGATCACATCGCCGGCTACTGCCTGCTCAACGATTGGTCCGCGCGCGACCTGCAGGCTTGGGAATATCAGCCGCTTGGACCCTTCCTCGCGAAGAACTTCCTGACCAGCGTTTCACCGTGGATCGTGAGCGCGGATGCGCTTGCGCCGTTCCGTTCGGCGATACCGCCGCGTTCCGAAGGCGATCCGCAGCCCCTGCCGTATCTCGACGACGCCGCCGATCGGCAATCGGGCGGGCTCCAAATCCAGCTCGAGGTCACGCTTTCGACCGAGCGGATGCGGAAGCAGGGTCTGGCGCCGCACGTGCTATCGCGCGGCGCCGCGGATGCAGCGATGTACTGGAGCGCGGCGCAGATCGTTGCACATCACAGCAGCAACGGATGCAACCTCCAGCCGGGCGATCTGATCGGGACCGGCACCCTTTCGACCGAAAGCGAGCAGGGCCTCGGTTCGCTGCTCGAAATCAGCCGCGGCGGAAAGCAGCCGATCGAGGTCGAAAGCGGCGAAACCCGTAGTTTCCTCGAGGACGGCGACGAGATCGTGCTCCGCGCATGGTGCGAACGTGAAGGCGCGGTGCGCATCGGCCTCGGCGAATGCGTGGGACGCATCGTCCCCGGCGCTTAGCAATCATCCGTTCAGTCGGGCCGGTGCAATAGCGAGTCCATGGCTCGGGAATTCGACCGTCGCGCATTGTTCGGATCTGTCGCTCTGGGCGGAATTGCCTGGCTCGTCTTCCGCCCGTCACCGGGCGAGGCGACCGTTCGATTTGAAGTCACGCACACGCCCGCAGAGTGGAAGCAATTGCTGGGTCCGGAACGCTATCACGTCCTGCGCGAGGCCGGGACGGAACGACCGTTCACCAGCCCGTTGAACACGGAGCACCGCCGAGGCACCTTCGCCTGCGCCGGTTGCGCGCTTCCATTGTTCAGTTCGACCACCAAGTTCGAAAGCGGCACCGGCTGGCCCAGCTTCTACCGGCCCCTTCCGAACGCGGTCGCCGAACGGTCGGACCACAGCTTGCTGATGAATCGCACCGAAGTGCTTTGCCATCGCTGCGGAGGACACCTTGGTCATGTCTTCCCCGACGGCCCAAGGCCGACCGGTCTTCGCTATTGCATGAACGGACTGGCGTTAAGGTTCCGGCCAGCTTGACTGTTTCAGAGGCGCAACGATGCTGATTGCGCTTCTTGCCTATCTCGGCGGCATGCTGACGATCGTCAGCCCGTGCATCCTGCCGGTCCTCCCCTTCGTCTTCGCCAATGCCGGCCGAAGCTTCACTCGCGGCGCCTTGCCGATGCTCGCGGGAATGGCGCTGACCTTCGCTATCGTCGCGACGCTTGCCGCGATTGGCGGGAGTTGGGCGGTTCGGGCCAACGAAGTCGGGCGCTGGATCGCGCTTTTGCTTCTCGCATTTTTCGGACTGGCCCTGGTGTTCCCAACCTTATCCGATCGGGCGACCCGGCCGCTCGTCGCCATGGGTTCACGCCTGTCGGAGCGGCACGGTCAGGAATCGATCGGATCGTCAGCAGTGCTCGGCGTAGCAACGGGCCTGCTATGGGCCCCGTGCGCGGGACCAATCCTCGGCATCATCTTCACCGCTGCGGCGATTCAGGGCGCAACGCTTGGAACGTCCTTCCTGCTTCTGGCTTACGCGCTCGGTGCGGCGACCTCGCTCGCGCTCGCCTTGCTCGTGGGCGGGAAGGTCTTCCAGCGAATGAAGGGCTCGCTTCACGCAACCGAGTGGGTTCGCCGGGTACTCGGGCTGCTCGTCATTGTCGGCGTTGTTGCCATCGCGCTCGGCCTCGACACGCGTGTCCTGTCGAAGGTCTCGAGTGCGCAGACAGCTACCATCGAGCATGGGCTTGCCGGCAAGCTCGGTCTGGGCGGATCGGAGCAGGCCACGAAAATCGGAGCCGGCGGGCAACTTCCGGTCGAGGGCGAATTGCCGTCCCTCGATGCGCTCGGGCCCTGGATCAACAGCCCGCCGCTCACCCGCGAGCAACTTCGCGGCAAGGTCGTTGTGATCGACTTCTGGACGTACAGCTGCATCAACTGCATCCGCTCGATCCCGTACGTTCGTGCCTGGTACGAGACGTACAAGGATGACGGCCTGGTCGTGATCGGGATCCACGCGCCGGAGTTCGCCTTCGAGCGCAGCCCCGACAATGTCCGAAAGGCGGTTGCCGACCTTGGAATTCAATATCCGGTCGCGCTCGACAACAACCTGGTTGTCTGGACCGCGCTCAAGAACAATTACTGGCCGGCCCACTACTTCTTCGATGCTGAGGGCCGCCAGCGCTACCATCACTTCGGCGAGGGTCGATACGACGAATCCGAGATGGTCATCCGCCAGCTTCTGGCGGAGGCTGGGCGCGCACCCAAAGCCGGCGGGATGGCGAAGGCGACCGCTCGTGGTGCGGAAGCCGCCGCGGCGCTCGGAAGCATCGGCTCGCCGGAGACCTACATCGGCTATGCGAGAGCGGACCGCTTCGTCTCGCCGGGCGGACAGGCGCGAGATTTGGCAAGAGCATATGGCGCCGCTCCGCTCCGGCTCAATGACTGGTCCCTCGAAGGCGATTGGACCGTCGGTCGCCAAAGCGGGAAGTCGAACTCGGCGCCGGGCGCGATCGCCTATCGCTTCCACGCTCGCGACCTGCATCTCGTGCTCGGTTCGGATCGGCCGGTTCGCTTCCGTGTCACCATCGACGGCAAGGCGCCCGGTCCAGACGCGGGAGTAGACGTGAGACCGGACGGGACGGGCATCGTCCACGAACAACGGCTCTATCAACTCGTCCGTCAGAAGGGCGAGGTTCGCGACCGCACCTTCCGAATCACCTTCCTCGACCCGGGAGTCGAGGCGTTCGCCTTCACCTTCGGCTAGCGCTCGTTGTCCCAGATCATCGAAATGATCTTCCACCCTTCGTCCGGATGGCGGAAGAGCTGGATCGAGTTGATCCCGCGCCTTTCCGGCTTCGCGTCGTCGAGCGAGGTTCGCGCTTCGTAATTGCTCCACACGTGGGCCATGTTGCCGAACACGTCGATCCGCCGCGCCGTCTCGATCTCGTAGAAGGCGTTTTCAGCGAAGAAGGCCGATGTGTTCTGGGCATATTCGTCGAGGCCCATCATCTTGCATTCCGGCCGTCCGCGTTCGTCGACCCAGGTTCGAACTTGCCGGGCTTCCGGAAGGAAGCTGTTCCGCTGCCGAGACCAGTCGCGGGGGCCGGCGGGCCCGGAAATCATCGCGTACATCTCGTCGATTACGGCGCCGATTTGCTCTTCCTCGCTCATGCCTTGGCCTCGTTCACCCGGGTCATCGCCAGCGCCGCCAGCCCCATCACCACTGCGGCGACGAGCATCGTCCAGATCGGTTCGCTGGGGAAAGCGGACTTCATGATCGTCCCCATCACGGTCGCGACCAGGAGCTGCGGGATGACGATGAAAATGTTGAACAGTCCCATGTAGATGCCGAGCTTCCGCTGCGGCAGGTTCGACGCGAGGATCGCATAGGGCATGGCGAGGATCGAGGCCCAGGCGATGCCCACCCCGACCTCCGAGACCGCCAGCCATTGCGGGTCGTGAATGAAGAGGAAGCTCGCGTATGCGGCCGCTCCGCATGCAAGGCAGATCATGTGCGTTTTCGCCTTGCCGATGGTCTTGGCGAGCCAGGGAAGCAGGGTCAGAGCGGCGACCGCCGCTACGCCATTATAGATGGCGAACAGCTCGCCGACACGGTTGCCGGCGTCCTGGTAGGCGGCGCTCGCGGGGTCTGCGGAGTGGAAGAAATATTGGGCGACGACGGGGGTGGTGTAGATCCACATGATGAAAAGCGCGGACCAGCTGAAGAACTGCACAAGCGCCAGCCGCTTCATCACCGGGGGCATGCCCGAGAAATCACCGACGATGTGGGCGAGCATGTTGGCCGTGCTTCCGCGCCGGGCGAGCAGGATCGCGAGGATGCTGAGCACGCCGTAGCTGATCAAAAGGCCACCGAGCAGGTACATTTCCTTTTCGAGCGACCAGAGTTCGACGCCGGCAACGACGAGCACGCCGGCGACGATCCAGCCGAAGCTTGCAGCGAAGCCGCGCGAGGCGAGGGTTCGCAAAGTCTCGTCACCATCCGGATGATCCGCCGTTTCGCCAAACGCGGCCATCTCCTCCGGCGAATATTCGCGGGTGGTGAGGACGGTCCAGAGCACCGCCACGAAGAGCGCGGCGCCTCCGATCCAGAAGGCGTAACGAACCGTGTCCGGAATGCCGCCCGTCGCCGCGACGTTCGAAACGCCCCAGCGCTCAAGCGCTGGCGGAATCAATGATCCGAGGACCGCTCCAGCGCCGATGAAGGCCGTCTGCACCGCATAGCCGAGAGTATGTTGGTCCCTGCGCAGCATGTCGCCGACAAAGGCCCGGAACGGCTCCATGGTGATGTTGAGGCTCGCGTCGAGCGCCCACAGCAGAACCGCCGCCATCAAAAGCGTGGTCGAAACGGGCATCATGAACAGCGAGAGCGCCGCAAGCACTGCTCCGGCGAGGAAGAACGGCCTGCGCCGGCCCAAGCGGCCAAGCCAGGTACGGTCCGAGAGATGCCCCACGATCGGCTGGATGAGCAGTCCGGTCAGCGGAGCCGCAATCCACAATGCAGGCAAGTCGTCGAGGCTCGATCCCAGCGTCTGGAAGATGCGGGACATGTTCGCGCTCTGAAGCGCGAAGCCGACCTGGATCCCAAAGAAACCGAAGGAGATATTCCACAGTGCCGCGAAGGACTGCCGCGGCTTTTCCATCGACTGCAACCTGTTCATCCCTCCCCCTCGCGCGACCCGCGCCTCGCGGCGCCCTTGCGATACTCGCGCGGAGTCATACCGAAGCGTTCGCGAAAGCGCGCGGTGAAATGTGCCGGGCTCGAAAAGCCGACGTCATAACCGATCTCGGAGACAGCGGCGCCCGTCGTCGCCAGCCGCCTGGCGGCCAGATGCAGGCGATAGATGCGGGAATATTCGGTAAAGGGCATTCCCGACATCTGCCTGAAGCGCCGTGAAAAATAGGCCGGCGAAAGGTTCGTCATGGCCGCCGCGTCATCGAGCGAGATCGGATGTCCCGGCGACGCTCGAAGGTTTTCCAGTACCGGCCGGAGACGATCGTAAGAAATTGCCGACTCTTCCTCAGAAGCGGCTTCCGGTTCTGGCGCCTCGACTGCCGCGATCAGGAGCAGCTCGACGAGGCTGGCGATGGCCGGGTTCGTCGGGTCGCTGGCCGCCTCGATCAGCCAGTCCGTCAAGGCGTCCATCCGCGACCTCGTCGCTTCGTCAGGAATGGCGCAGAAGGCCCGATTGAGCCTGGTCGTCGCATTCTGCCGTGCGAGCGCTTCGACGAGGTAGGGATCGATCTGGATCAGCACCCATTCCATCGAGCCTTGCTCGAGCGCGAAGTCGTGCTGCCGCATCGAAGGCACGAAGGTAATCGCCCCATCACTCAGCCGGTGGCGCTGTCCTTCCGCAATGAACGCTCCGCGGACGCGGCGAAAAAGCACGAGCTCGGCTACGTCATGATAGTGCTTGAAGGATCCAATCTCCGGCGTGTCGGCCGCGACCGTGACGCGTTCGGCAATCACAGCCCTCCCTAGCGGAAGCTCGACTGGTTCACAGATCGGACGTAGGGCCACCGCAAGGAAATTATAGTTCTGCGATCAAGCAGCAAGCATTTTTGTGAGGCGTTCCACAAAGAGGCATGATCAAAATCACGATAGTCTTTGCACTGTTACGCAACAGCAATCGCTGCTGACCAGCCTGGCTTCGAAGAGTAGCGTCGAGGGATGGAAAGTTATGTGCCCCAACTTGCGGACGAACTCGAGAAAAATGGCTTCGTTCATGCCATCGGCGCGCTCGACCCGGGGTTGATCGACTCCCTCCTCCTTCGTGCGCACGCGACCCTCTTCCGCCAAAGCGCGTCCTCTCGCGACGCGGTCAAGTCGAACGGATCCCTGATCCACCTCGCCGACAATCCCGAGTTCGCCGACGTCATCGGCTCGCCCGAACTCCTGCAGCTTCTGTGGGAGTGCGGAGCAACGGACCCCCGTTTTACCGGGGGTTTCCTGATTTCGAAACCCGGCGGTGGACCGCCCCTATTCTGGCACCAGGACTGGTGGGGCTGGGATTCGGCCGTCAGCTATCTGCCGGCGGCTCAGCAATTGTTCGCGATGATCTATTTGACGGATACCCATTCCCAGAACGGTTGCCTTCGGGTCATTCCCGGATCGCACCGGCGTGATCATGAGCTGCATCACCTGGACGCCGCCCATTCCGAGGGCATGCAGGGCTACAGGGACCCGTCCAATCCGGCCTATGCCGATCATTCCGAGCAGGTGGCAGTGCCGGTCCGCGCCGGCGATGTCCTGATCGGCGACGCCCGGCTCATTCACGGAGCGTTCGCCAATCGGACCAATGAGGAGCGTCCGCTGCTGACTCTATGGTTCATGCCACATTGGGACTCGATGCCTGCTTGCATGCGGGCGCTCGCGTACAAGGGCTTCATGCGCGGGGACGACATTGCATCTAGCGTTGCCCAGCCGCAGACGTTCCTCGACTGGCCCGAGCCTCTCCGACGCCGGATCGCGCACCTGCTTCCACCCGACGACGGTGGTGTGGAGCCGATGCGCTGGAACCGAATTCCGGATTTCGTCCGGCTCGCCGCGTGAAGCGGTGGACCGCATTTTTCTTGTTAGCGATCCTCTTCGCTCCCGGTGCGGGCGCGGCGGCCGGTCGCCAGTCGAATGGAGCCCCCGTCGCTGCCGCGTCCGCCAATATCGAAGATGAAGTCTTCTATCACATCTTCACGCGCTCGATGCGGGACAGCAACGGCGATGAGGAAGGCGACCTCAAGGGGATCGAGCAGAGTCTCGACTATCTGAAGACGCTGGGCGTCACCTCGATCCTGCTGACGCCGCTCTACCCTTCGGCTTTCTACCACAATTACTTCGCCAGCGACTTCGAGGGGGTCGATCCCGAGTTCGGTACGATGGACGACTACCGGAGCCTGGTCGCCGGGGTCCACGCAAGAGGAATGAAGATCTACCTCGACCAGGAATTCCAGTACGTCGCCTACGACCACCCCTGGTACAAATCGGCGCTTGGCAATCCGACGTCGCCGTACAGCGATTTCCTGATCTTCCATGGTCCGAACAATACGAAACCCGAGGAAGGGCCGTTCGGAATCACGATCGCAAAGCGTTTCCCGAACGATGAGACGGGAATCACGACTGTCAATATGAAGTCGCCCAGGGTCAGGACATGGGCGACCGATTATCTACTGCGCTGGGTCGATCCGAACCGCGACGGCGATTTCTCTGACGGGGTCGACGGCTTTCGCCTCGACCACATGATGGACGACCTCGACAGCAAGGGCCTGCTCACCAACCTGTTCGATGACTTCTGGAAGCCGGTCTTTGCAGAGCTTCGCCGGGCCAACCCGAAGCTGAACTTGATCGCCGAGCAATGGGACTGGGGCTACGGCGGCGATTTCCTGAGGCGGGGGCATGTCGACGCGGCGTTTGCCTTCCCGCTGGCGGCAGCGATCCGGAGCTTCGACAAGGCCAAGATCGTCGAAGCCATCACCAAGACCGAGGAAGCCGTGCCCGCCGGGAAGCATGAACTGGTCTTCGTCGAGAACCACGACATGCAGCGCATCGCATCCGACAAGGGGATGACGGGGGAGAAGCTGCGGGCCGCGGCCACTCTCGCCATGCTTCTGAAGGGCGTCCCGCTCATTTACTACGGGCAGGAACTCGGCATGCGCGGGCAGGGACGCGACGAGTTCAGGTCGAGCGATGAAAAGGACATCGGCAACCGCGAAGCGTTCGAATGGAGTCCGAAGGTCGAGGCTCCGGGGCAAGCCAATTGGTACAAGGGTCCGAAGGCCTATTGGACCAGGCGTTTCGCTCGCGACGACGATGGAATCTCAGTCGCGGAGGAAGATCACGACCCGACTTCGCTCCTTAATCATTATCGCAAGCTCCTCAGCATCAGGGCAGGGCACCCGTCGCTTCGATCGGGCAGCCAGCGCGTTCTGGAGACAAAGAGCAACATCCTCGCGGTGGAACGGACGAGCGGCGGGGAGCGGGCAGTGATCGTCGCGAACCTTTCCGACATAGCGGCGGACTATGCCATCACTGGGCGGGACTTGCTGTCAGGAGCGAAAGTGAACAGGACGGTCCACCTCGGCCCCTATCAGGCGGCAGTGATCGCTCGCTGATGGCCTAGGCCAGACGGCTGGACTCCCGGACGATCAGCTGGACCGGAAGCAGCTGCGTCTGGACGTTCCCATATTCGATCGCCTCGACCGCGGCTTCGACAAGCGCTTCGCCGGCCCGGCGCGAATCCTGCCGGACCGTGCTGAGGGGAGGGCTCGACAGGCTTGCTGCAGGGATATCGTCGAACCCGACAATCGCGACCTCCTCGGGAATTGCCCGCCCGAGTTTCTGAAGCGCGTGCATCGCCCCAATCGCCGCGACATCGCTGGCGGCAAAGACGGCGTCGAACTGCGCGCCGCGCTGGACCAGCTGTTCGATCGCCTCGCGCCCGGCCTGCTCGCTGGGCTCGGCATCCACGCACAGATTGGAATCGGTCTCGATGCCCGCCGCCCGCATTGCGCGGCAGTATCCGCGCCAGCGGTCGTGGACTTCCTGGTAACCGGGGTCGGCGGTGCCGATGAACGCGATCCGGCGGCGTCCACTCTGGAGCAGGTGCTCGGTCGCGTCGAAGCCGCCCTGTTCGTTGTCCGATCCGACGGTCGCTCCGAGCTGAGCTCCGCCCGGACATCCCCAGCGGACGAAATGGGTCCCACGCTCGACCAGCTTGCGAAGCGAAGGCTCGGACTGAAAGAAGTCGCCGTAACCGAGCAAGATGATCCCGTCGGCCTTGTGCGTATCGGCGTAATCGACGTGCCAGTCCGACGATAGCTGCTGAAACGAGATCAGCAGGTCGTAGCCGGTATCGGCGCATTTGCGGACCATCGCGCCAAGCATCGACAGATAGAATGGATTGATCAGGCTGGCGTCGGCCGTCGCTTCCTCGAAAAGCAGGGCGATGGTGCGCGATCGGCTCCTGCGCAGACCCGACGCATTTTTGTCGACCTTGTAATGGAGCTGCTCGGCGGCGGCGAGGACACGCGCCCGCGTTTCCGCGCTGACCGACGGGCTGTTGTTGAGCGCACGCGACACGGTTGGCTGCGAAACGCCCGCCAAAGCAGCAATATCGAAAGAGGTCGGCCGCCTCTGCATCGTCTCCCCGGGCCAAGATTAGGCGGGCTGAATACGTATGTATAGCCGCCTCTCCCCATTACGCTTCGATGACACCCTGATATTCCTGTTCGCATCGAGGAGAGAGATGCCCGCGCCGCATTGGGGCAATTGTGCGGCCGGGTGCGTGACAGGGGAACATGAATGACAAAGTTGACTTCGCGTTCGCGGCTGGCCGCAGCGGTGAGCCCGATTGCGTTCGGGATCGCGCTGGCCGCCGCCAGCAGCACGGCTTGGGCGCAGGATACCCAGGCGCCGCCGGTGGATCCGAACCCTCCTGCAGCGACCCCCGAACCGACGACCGACGAGGCGCAGGATGAAGCGACCCCGAAGGAAGGTGCGATTGTCGTCACCGGATTCAGGGCTTCCCTGCAAAGCGCGATCAACACGAAGAAGAGAGCCGACCAGATCGTTGAATCGGTCAGTTCCGAAGATATCGGCAAGCTGCCCGACGCGTCGATTGGCGAAGCCATTGCACGCCTGCCGGGCATCACCTCGCAGGTTCTGAACGGCAGGGCGAACGTCGTTTCAATCCGCGGTTTCGGCCCGGACTACTCGACCACCTTGCTCAATGGGCGTGAACAGACCTCGACGGGCGACAACCGCGCTGTCGAATATGACCAGTACCCGTCCGAGATCATCAGCCAGGTCAATATCTACAAGACGCCGATGGCGTCGATCGTCGGCCAGGGCATCGCCGGTACTGTCGACCTCCGCACCATTCGTCCTCTTGAGTACGGAAAGCAGGTCATCTCGGTCGGCGGTCGAGCCGTCTATCCGGACCTCGGCAGACTGAATCCCGATGTCAACAAATACGGCTATCGCCTCAACGCCGCCTACATCGACCAATTCGCCGACGGAACGGTCGGCATCTCGCTCGCCGGCAGCTGGGCCGACGAACCATACGAGGTTCAGGAATATAACGCGTGGGGCTATGCCGATGCCGGCGGGGGCAATGTCGTCATCGGTGGAGCAAAGCCCTACTCAACCTCGACCGAGCTGAAACGCCTCGGCCTTGCGGGCACCATCGAGGTCAAGCCGACGGACAATTTCACGTCGACCCTCGACGGCTTCTATTCGAACTTCAAGGACGACCAGATCAAGCGCGGCATCGAGATTCCGCTGTGGTGGGGCGGCCAGGGCGAAACGCTCCAGCCCGGCTTTACCGCGGAAGACGGGGTAATCACGTCCGGTTCGTTCAACAACATGAACCCGGTCGTTCGCAACGTCGCTCAGCCGCGTCACGCCAAGCTCTACGCGTTCGGGTGGAACAACCGCTTCGACAGCGACAACGGCTGGCACGGGTTTGCGGACATCAGCTATTCGAAGACCGACCGTAACGAGCTGATCTTCGAAACCTATGCGGGCCTGGGCTCGCTCGGCTCGGGGCCGCGCGACACCTTCGGGTTCGAAACGACGACTCACGGGACGACCTTCGATCCCGGATTCGACTATTCGGACCCGGACCTGATCTTCATCACCGATCCGCGCGGTTGGGGTGGCCCGGGCTACTACAACAACCGCATCGTTCACGACCGGATCTGGCAGTACCAGGGCCAGGTCTCGAAGGACTTCGACAATGGCTTCCTCTCGAAGTTCCGGGTCGGCGCCAATTTCACCAACCATGACAAGTCGCTGACGCCGGACGAGTTCTTCGTTCGCTTCGCCGATCCCACCGCCACCCAGATCCGCTTGCCGGATGAGCTGATGCTCGACCCGGTAAATCTGAACTGGCTCGGGCTTGGACGCAGCCTGTCCTACGATCCAAACGCGTTGCTGGATGCCGGGATCTACACGCTCGTTCCGAACACCGCCCTCGACGTGGCGGTCAAGGCCTACACGATCAGCGAAAACCTGGGTACTTTCTATGCCCAGGCAGACATCGACGCGGAACTCGGATCTGCTCATTTGACCGGCAACATCGGCATTCAGGCCGTTCATACCGACCAGAGCAGCGCCGGCTTCACGGCAGACCGCACGACCGGCACGCTGACTCCGATCGAGGACGGCGCCAAATACTGGGACGTGATGCCGAGCCTCAACCTCTCGGCTCGTTTCCCGAGCGA
>JBKPKZ010000221.1:0-9828 GCA_046731355.1 Pseudomonadota bacterium
GCCTACAGCGAGGTCGAGGTCGGGTCGAAACCTGGCAAGCCGACGTTCGGACGCGTGTCGAAGCAGGTCGATCGCGTCCTTAAGGGGCTGGGCAAGCAGTGCAGCATGGCTGTGCCTGTGGTGCCGAAGCTCGAAGCCGCCCAGCTATTCCCGAAGGCGGGTGGATGACGGGAGTCGGTGCCTGGCTTCTGATTGCAGCGCTCCTCGGGCGGCTAATTGCGATTCACCTTGTTGTCCGGCGCTACGTAACAAATGACGGCAAGAAGATCTCAGCGGTCATGGACGCGTGGGATTATGTTGTGATCGAGGCGCATCCGGATCAGGCGGCCCTTCTCAAATCGGATTTCGAGAGGAACGGCTGGCCATTCCGAAGTGCTACCGAAGCGACCGGGCCCGGCATGCACTACACCTTCGTCGGAAGTAACGGGGCATCGCCGCCGCTATCGAGACTGTTCGGTGTCGGGGGGAAACTCGCGCTCCTCTCGGACAAGACGTCAGGCGTCGACTTCCAGATGAAGGCTCAGGGGCCGAGGAGCAATCTCGATGCCTAGGAGCGCCTTGACCACCATCGCAATTGCCCTCTCGCTTTCTGGCTGCGTCACCGCGAAGATGCACACGCAGGCCGAGCTTAATGACGTCGGCCAGAATTGCGGTCTCGCGCTCGGCGAGCTCTTCCAGGACGAAAGCGAAAAGCGCCTCGTCTTCCTTTTTCGTCCCGATTCCACGCCGCACGAGCGCGCTTGCGTCGCTCGCTGGGCAAAGAAAAACGGTCTCAAGGCCGTGTTCGTCAACGCCGTCAATTTACCAGCGAGCTGATGCCAAAACGCACTGACATATCCTCAATCCTCATCATCGGTGCCGGACCGATCGTCATCGGACAGGCCGCCGAGTTCGACTACTCGGGAAGTCAGGCCGTCAAGGCGCTGAAAGAGGAGGGTTATCGGGTCATTGTCGTCAATTCGAACCCGGCGACGATCATGACCGATCCCGGCCTCGCCGACGCGACCTACATCGAGCCGATCACGCCCGAATTCGTCGCCAAAATCATCGAGAAGGAAAAGCCCGACGTCATTCTTCCGACCATGGGCGGGCAGACGGCGCTGAACACCGCCTTGGCTCTTGCGAAGGACGGGACGCTGGAGCGGCTTGGTGTCGAGCTGATCGGGGCCAATGCCGAGGCGATCGAGAAGGCCGAGGACCGGCTGAAGTTCCGCGAGGCGATGGACCGCATCGGGCTTGAAAGCCCTCGCTCGGCGATCGCGCACAGCCTGGAGGACGGCTGGACGGCGCTCGAGCATGTTGGATTGCCCGCGATCATCCGCCCAAGCTTCACATTGGGCGGGACGGGAGGCGGCATCGCCTACAATCGCGAGGAGTTCGAGGCGATCGTCCGTGGCGGCCTGGAGGCCAGCCCCACGACCGAGGTGCTGATCGAGGAATCGGTTCTCGGCTGGAAAGAATTCGAGATGGAAGTCGTCCGCGACCGGGCCGACAATGCCATCATCATCTGCTCGATCGAGAACGTCGATCCGATGGGCGTCCACACGGGCGATTCCATCACGGTTGCCCCCGCGCTCACCCTGACCGACAAGGAATATCAGCGGATGCGGTCGGCATCGATTGCTGTCCTGCGCGAAATCGGCGTTGAAACAGGTGGTTCTAACGTTCAGTTCGCAATCGATCCGAAAACCGGGCGAATGGTTGTGATCGAGATGAACCCGCGTGTTTCGCGGTCGTCCGCATTGGCGTCCAAGGCCACTGGCTTTCCGATTGCCAAGGTGGCTGCGAAGCTGGCCATTGGCTACACGCTCGACGAGATCGCCAACGACATCACTGGCGGTGCAACGCCGGCGAGCTTCGAGCCGACCATCGACTATGTGGTGACCAAGATTCCGCGCTTCGCGTTCGAGAAGTTCCCCGGTTCTCCGCCGCTCCTGAGTACCGCGATGAAGTCGGTCGGCGAGGTCATGGCGATTGGCCGCTCCTTCGCGGAAAGTCTCCAGAAGGCCCTTCGAGGGTTGGAAACGGGCCTTACGGGCCTGGATCGTGTGCGTGAGTTGGAAGGCGCTGAGCCGGCGGTCATCGAGAATGCGCTCGCAAAACAAACCCCGGACCGCCTGCTGGTGGCGGCGGAGGCGCTTCGACAGGGCTTCACCGTCGAGCGGATCAACCAGATCGCCGGCTTCGACCCCTGGTTCCTGCAGAGACTTCAGGAAATTGTCGATGCCGAGGCGCAGATCCGCAACGAGGGCCTGCCGCAGGATGCCACGGAGATGCGCCGCCTCAAGGCGATGGGCTTTGCTGACGGAAGGCTTGCACAGCTGGCGCTGCGGTCCGCCCATATGGATCGTGGAATGAGCGAAGCGGTGGCCGCGGGAGGCTCCGGGATCGTCCACACGGCGATCCGTGGTCTGACGGGCGGTGTTACGGAGGCAGAGGTGCGTGCGCACCGCCACCGGCTTGGCGTGAGGCCGGTGTTCAAGCGCATCGACAGCTGCGCGGCCGAGTTCGATGCCGCAACGCCTTACCTCTACTCCACTTACGAGGCCCCCCTGTTCGGTGAACCTGAGGACGAGGCGGAGATCAGCGATCGCAAGAAGGTCGCGATCCTCGGCGGCGGCCCAAACCGCATCGGGCAGGGTATCGAGTTCGACTATTGCTGCTGTCACGCCGCATTCGCGCTGGGCCGCGACGGCGCGGGACTCGAGACCATCATGGTCAATTGCAATCCGGAAACGGTTTCGACGGACCCGGACACGTCTGACCGCCTCTATTTCGAGCCGCTGACTGCCGAAGATGTGCTCGAGATCCTGCACCGCGAAATCGAGAAGGGCGAGCTTCTCGGCGTGATCGTCCAGCTGGGCGGCCAGACGCCACTGAAGCTGGCGGCCGACCTGGGGGCGGCAGGCATCCCGATCCTCGGTACCAAGCCGGATTCGATCGACCTCGCCGAGGACCGCGAGCGATTTGCCAAGCTGGTCGACAAACTGGGCCTGAAGCAGCCCGCCAACGGCCTCGCTCGCAGTCGAGATGAAGCGATCTCGGTAGCCCAGCGTATTGGCTATCCCGTACTCCTCAGGCCATCATACGTCCTCGGTGGAAGGGGCATGGAGGTCGTCGACGGGCCGGAGCAGCTCGATCACTACATCGCCACCGCCGTCGCGGTGTCCGGCTCGAGTCCGGTCCTGATCGACCGTTACCTTCGTGACGCCATCGAAGTGGACGTCGACGCGATCTGCGACGGAAAGGACGTCGCGGTCTGCGGGATCCTTCAGCACATCGAGGAAGCGGGCGTGCACTCGGGCGATAGCGCCTGCTCGATCCCTCCCCGTAGCCTTTCGAGCGAGATCGTCGCCGAGATTGAGCGCCAGGCAAAGGAGCTTGCGCTCGCGCTCGACGTGCGCGGGCTGATGAACGTCCAGTTCGCGGTGAAGGACGATGAGGTCTATCTCATCGAGGTCAACCCACGCGCGAGCCGCACCGTGCCCTTCGTCGCCAAGGCGATCGGCGTCCCGATCGCAAAGATCGCAGCGCGGGTCATGTCCGGCGAGTTGCTGGCCAACCAGGAGCCGATCCGGTTCGATATCGGCCATGTCGCGGTCAAGGAGTCCGTCTTCCCCTTCGCCCGCTTCCCCGGATCCGATCCGGTCCTCGGACCGGAAATGAAAAGTACCGGCGAAGTCATGGGAATCGATAGTGAATTTGACCTTGCGTTCGCCAAGTCCCTGATTGCTGCTGGAATCAGGCTGCCGGAGAAGGGAACGGTGTTCGTGTCGGTCAAGGATGCCGACAAGGATAACATCATCCCCGCCGTCGAGAAGATGATCGAGCTCGGCTATTCGATCATCGCGACGACCGGCACCGCCGACCATCTTGCAAGCAAGGGGCTGCCAATCGAGCGGGTCAACAAGGTAGCGCAGGGAAGACCGCATATCGTGGACAAGCTGATGGATGGCGAGGTTCAGATTGTCTTCAACACGACCGAGGGCTGGCAGTCGCTGAAGGACAGCCATTCGATCCGTTCCACCGCCCTGGTCCGCAAGGTGCCATACTTCACAACGGCGGCAGGAAGCCTTGCCGCGGCAAGGGCCATCGAGGCGCTGAGGGGGCACGCGCTTGAAGTCCGCTCTCTCCAATCCTATTATTCCGCCTCCGAACGCTAGAATTCACCTGACAATCCGCTTGGCATCGCGAACCCTGGGACGGGCGCGGCAGGCGGCGTTTTGAAGAGGAAAGGCCGACTAAAATGGCGAGTGCCGACAAGGTGCCGATGCTGGCCGAAGGTCACCGCAAGCTCAATGATCAGGTTCGTCACCTGAAGATGATCGAGCGTCCCGAGGTCGTCCAGGCGATCGAGGATGCTCGCGCTCATGGCGACCTCTCGGAAAACGCGGAATATCACGCCGCGAAGGAGCGCCAGGGCCAGATCGAGGCGACCATCGCCGATATCGAGGATCAGCTGAGCCGCGCGATGGTCATCGACCCGTCGACACTGTCGGGCGACAAGATCGTGTTTGGAGCGACGGTGACCCTCACCGACGAGGACGACAAGAAGGTTCGGTACCAGCTTGTCGGCCAAGTCGAGGCGGACGCGAAGGACGGCAAGATCAGCTACAATTCGCCGCTCGGCCGCGCGCTCATCGGGCGCCACGTCGGCGAGGAGGTCGAGGTCTCCACGCCGTCGGGCGATCGCTATTACCAGATCAAGAAGATCGAGTTCGTCTGAGCGTATTCGCGCTGATGCGCATTCCACGAACCGCCACGATCATCATCTCGATCGTCACCGCCGCCTGCTGGCTCCTCACGGAACTGCTGGGCGCGAGCGATCGCGCGGACATAATCTTTGGCGTGATTCCGGCGCGCCTGAGCGGATTGATACAGCTCAGTCCGGCCGCTCCGGCCTGGCTGACGCCGCTGACCGCGACGCTCGTCCACGGCAATTTCCTGCACCTGGCTCTCAATCTGCTGATGCTCGTCTGGTGCGGCACGCAGGTGGAACGGATTCTCGGATCGGGACCGATGCTCCTGCTTTATGCGGTTGGAGCCTATACGGCCGCTATCGCGCAGTGGCTCGTCGCGCCGCTGTCGCCGACACCGATGATCGGCGCGAGCGGTGCGATCAGCGCCGTGATCGGAGCGTTCGCTCTCAGCTTCGGGCAGCAGAAGAAGATCGTCAGTTCGCCGAGCCTGAACCGGTCACTCAATGCATTGTGGCTGCTGGTGGCGTGGATCGTCCTGCAGGTGATGACCGGCCTGCTCGGCGGCCTCCAGGGTTTCATGCTGGCGACACCGGCCCATATCGGCGGATTCATCGCCGGCCTGCTGCTGCAGCGGCCGCTGCTCCTCTGGCGCTACCGAAACGCTTAAGCGGCTGAGGCCGCGCTGCTGTCGCTCTCCGGCTCGAGAAGCCGATGCAGGTGAACAACGACATATTTCATCTCGGCATCGTCGACGGTGCGCTGCGCGCGGCCGCGCCAGGCTTCTTCGGCTTCGGCGTAATTATTGAAGAGGCCGACGAAGTCGATCGCGTTCAGATCGACGAAATCGAGGCCGCGTGGGTCTTTGACGCGGCCTCCGAATACCAGGTGAAGCTTGCTCATGGCGGGCCCGCTAGCAGGATTTGGACGTCATGCGAACCGGGGCCTTCCCTCTCATTTTTCCCGGCGGACCGTCCCAAGCGCAGCCTGTGTCGATGCCTTCGCGGCGTCGCTTGCTCCCTCCAGGATGGAGCGGATCGCGTCAGAACCCTTCTGGCGGGTGAGGCCAAGCTCATCGAGACGGCTCTGACCGGCATCCTTGGCGGCCCGGACCGCGGTCCTGGCCGTCTCGCGGGCGCGATCGGTTACCGGCCGAAGCATTCGGTCCTCGGTCCTCGACCGCGGCAAAAGCGCGGCGATGGCGGCACCCGCGGCGATTCCGGCAGCGAGAACCAATAGTGGCGCTTCCTCGAGCGTTTCTCCGGCACGGCGCCCGGCATTGCTGACCCGGTCGCGAGCATTGCCATAGGCCTCGATGGCCCGTTGGCGTGGAGTGGTGCGCCCGGTCTCCTCGCTGGAGCGATAATCCGTCATGCAACTTTCTCCGTCGATTTGGTGATTGTCTTCCTTGCTTTCCGAGGCGCCTTTTTCTTCACGCCAACAGCAACTTTGCCCGCCAGATCCTTCAGGGGTTCCCGGGCGAGGAACAAGGCAATTGCGGCGACCACGCTCGTCGCGGCGATGGGCCGCTTTCGGACGGCGTCCACGGCGCCCTCCGCGATGTCTGCACCCTTGTCCTTCGCATCCTGCCATGCATTGGAAGCGAGCGTGCCGGGGCTTAGCCTCGTCTGAAGCCGCTGAGCAGTACCCATCAGCTGGGCGCGGGCGCGCTCTGCCCGAAACCGGGCCGCAGCGACTTCTGGAGTCTCGCCGCTCACAGATCCTCCCGAAGCCGCTTGGCTCCATACCAGCCAAGACCACCCGCGAGGGCCGCGAACAGCACGCAGGCCACGATCCCTCCGGCCAGCGGGCCGATCAGGGTCGCGAGGCCGTTCGCGATGCCGACAACCAGCGCGATGAAGGCCGCCAGTGCAAACAGGAAAGCAACCGCGAACAGAATGGCCGGAAGCTTGAGCGCATTGGCCCTTGATGCCGCGATCGCTTTCGCATGCTCGAGCTCCGCCCGGGCATAGGCCTTGCCGTCCTCGATCAGCTCGTGGACGAGCTCGCCAACCGGGCGATCGCTGTCACCCGCCGTTGGATCATGTTCGGACGACGGCTTCAGCACTTTAGCTTTCGTCGTCTTCGTCGCGGTTGAGGCCGGACTTGATCAATCGGGCGACCACGAAGCCGACGATCGCTGCTCCAGCGACGGCGAGGCCCGGGCTGTTGCGTACGAAATTGCGGGTATCCTCGATCAATTCGTCGGGGTTCTTCGACGCGATGTTGTTGGCCGTGTTCTCAATGGCCGACGCCGCCTTTCGGGCATAATCGCCATATTCCTGGCCGAGCCGTTCATCGAGGCCGGCGGCCGTATCACCGACGAGCTTGCTGACGTTGGACAAGGCTTCGGCCGAACGCTCCAGCCCCTGGCTGACAAAACCGCGGGCGCGGTCAGTGGCCTCGCTGGAAAGCTTTTCGCCTCCGTCGCGGATGCGTTGCCTGAGGTCGGTCGAGCCGCCGCGAGGAGCGGGCACTTTCGAATCAGTCACCAAATTGTTCTCCGTTGCGAGATCGGCAGTCTCTGCCGCTCCGTCGATGACCGTGTCAGTGCCTTCGGGAAGGTCGGTCCTGTTGTCGCCCATTGCGAGTCCTCCTTTTCGACCTCAACCCTGCAGCGCGACCGTCGTTCCTGTGCATGGAAGCGAAAGTTGCACGGCCTGACGCGCCGCCTATAGGTGCAGCGCGCAACCAAATCATTACGCTTCCGCAAGAAGGATTTCCATGACCGCGATCGTCGACGTCCACGCCCGCCAGATCCTCGACAGCCGCGGAAACCCAACCGTGGAAGTCGATGTCACGCTCGAAGACGGAAGCATGGGTCGCGCTGCTGTCCCGTCCGGTGCATCGACCGGCGCCCACGAGGCGGTGGAGCTTCGCGACGGAGACAAGGATCGCTGGGGCGGGAAGGGCGTCGAGAAAGCCGTGCGAGCGGTCAATGACGAGATCGCGGGCGCGGTTCTCGGACTGGATGCCGAAAACCAGGCCGAACTCGACATGACACTGACAATATTGGACGGAACTCCGAACAAGGCGCGTCTTGGAGCGAACGCGATCCTTGGCGTTAGTCTCGCAACGGCCAAGGCTGCTGCCGATGCGCTCGGGTCACCGCTGTACCGCTATGTCGGCGGCGTCAGCTCGGACGTTCTGCCGGTGCCGATGATGAACATCCTCAACGGCGGAGTCCACGCCGACAATCCGATCGACTTCCAGGAATTCATGGTCATGCCCGTTGGCGCTCCGAACTTTTCGGAAGCCCTTCGTTGCGGCACGGAAATCTTCCATTCGCTCAAGTCGGCTTTGCACAAGGCCGGTCTGGCGACAGCGGTTGGAGACGAGGGGGGCTTCGCGCCGAACATCGCTTCGGCCCGCGAAGCACTCGATTTTATCCTCAGGTCCGTCGAATCTGCCGGATACAAGGCCGGAAGCGACGTTGTCCTCGCCCTGGATTGCGCCTCGACCGAGTTCTTCAGGAACGGAAAGTACGAGCTCGAAGGTGAAGGGCGGAGCCTGACTCCGGTGGAAATGGCAGCTTACCTTACGGAATTGGCGGCCGCCTATCCGATCGCTTCGATCGAGGACGGGATGGGCGAAGACGACATGGAAGGGTGGAAGGCCCTGACCGACCTGATCGGAGATCGCGTCCAGCTGGTCGGCGATGATCTCTTCGTAACCAATGAGAAGAGACTGGCAGAAGGCATTGAAAACGGGATCGCAAATTCGATCCTCGTGAAGGTGAACCAGATCGGCACTCTCACCGAGACAATCAACGCGGTCCGGCTTGCGCAGACGTCGGGATACACCGCGGTCATGTCGCACCGGTCGGGCGAGACGGAAGATTCCACGATCGCCGATCTCGCCGTCGCCTTGTCGTGCGGGCAGATCAAAACCGGCAGCCTCGCCCGCTCCGACCGGACCGCCAAGTACAACCAGCTTTTGCGCATCGAAGAAGAGCTTGGTGATACAGCGCGTTATCCGGGGATTAAGGCACTGAAGGCTTACAAGCCGGCCTAATCCACAGGATTATCCACCAAAGGGCTATTTTCCCTTGCGTTCACGGGGGCTTCGTGATTCTTAAGAATCCGTGGTGGGCAGCAATCGTACTTTCGGACTGATGCGCCGGGTCTTTTGGCCTGCGCTGGCGCTGATCATCGTCGGCAATTTCGCTGGCTATGCGGTCGCCGGCCCGAACGGCCTGCTCGCCTGGGGCGGATATCATCGCGACCTTCAGGTGCGGAAAGCGGAGCTAGCGCGGCTCGAGGCGGAAAAGGCGGAGCTGCGGCATCGCTCGGCGCTGCTCGATCCCCGCAAGGCGGATCCGGACCTCGCCGACGAGATGGTGCGCGACAAGCTCGGCCTCGTGCGTCCCGATGAGGTGATCGTCCCGCTCGACCAGTGATCGGGCATGTCCTTCTGGCGCTCGCTGCAATCGCTGGACCGACCAAGCTGCCGCCGATCGATGAATGCGCTTCCGATCCCACGTTCCCGAAGTTTCGCGCCGGGCTCATCGCCGCTGCCGAAAAGCACGACATGGAAGCCATTGTTCGCGCTCTCGACGACAAGGTGCTGGTCGATTTCGGTGGCGGCTCTGGCCGGGCCGCGTTTCGCGAAAAATGGAATTCCAACGATTCAAAGAAGGGCGATCTCTGGAGCGAGTTGAAGGAATCGCTGGCGTTAGGTTGTGCGATCCGTGACGGTGTCGCCATTGCTCCTTCGCTTTCGGCGCAGCTCGATCCGGATGAAGACCTGTTCGAAGTTGCTCTCGCCAAGCCCGGAACGGCTGTTTGGAGCGATCCGCGAGAGGGCGATAAGGTCATTGCCATGCTCGACTGGGACGTCGTGACCGTCATCGCATGGTCGATGAGCGATGATTTCGTCGAGGTGAGGCTGCCGGACGGACGCACCGGTCATGTAAAGGCTGGCCGGCTCCGAACTGGCGGCGACTATCGCCTGACGATGGAGAAGCGCGGCGGCGAATGGCGCATCACCGCATTCGTCGAAGGCGACTAGGGTTTCGCGGCATTGCCGCCCGCAGCGGCGCAACCTATAGACCCCCCGCTCATTCAATTCGCGCGATAAAGAGGGTCAAACGTGGCGCGTTCCGCAAAGCCGAAAGCCGCTGCAGCCGCAG
>JBKPKZ010000222.1:0-6457 GCA_046731355.1 Pseudomonadota bacterium
GACCGGAACCTGGTGGCAGCCGGCTTCGCCCGGCGGAAGCATGCACATGAAGACGCGGTCAGGTCCGTCACGATCGACCACCACCATCCGCTGCTCGAGAGTCTCGGGATTGGTGAAGACGACGATCGTCGCCGCGTGAGCGGGCGATGCCGCTGCAACACCGGCAAGAGTGGCTAACGCGACTAAGGCCAAGCGCATTCATCGCCCCCGATACTTCACCCTGACGAGTGGGATACCCGCCGCCATTGAACGCCAAATGAATGGCGGCTTTTGCGGTCGAGCGCAACGAGTTGCGGTCGAACAGCTCATGACGGGACCGAAAGGATCAGGAAGATTCACTAAGTTCGCATCGGCAGTAGTCGGGATGTCAACGGACGCTCGATCCAGTCAGACTGGATTCTCTGGAGCGAAGCCAAGGGCAATGGAAACGGACGCAAAATACTTCCGCCGTCGAGCACGCGAGGAGTTCTTCGCGGCGATCAGGGCGAACCATCACAAGGCTCGAAGAGCCCACCTCGACATGGCTGCCCGCTACGAAGACCTCGTGCGTGCCTTGGACCAGTCGGAGCCGATACCTCCAGAACCCGTCGGAGTCCCGGACCAAGTCACTGAACATGTTAAACTTTACGTCTGAACGAGAAGTCCGTCCTCGTTGGAAATTGATTGAGGTTAAAGCGGAAAGGGCCTAGTCTGCTTGTCAGACAAGCAGGGGGTGATCGCGTGGAAATCGATCAACCGCCTTCCGTGGATGCCCAAGTAGCCGAGCATTCCGCCAGTAGGGCCGGTGGCGAACCGCACGGGAGCGTAGTTCTTCGCGAACTGCAGGCGATGATCGACGGCCTCGTCGAGCAGGTCGCGCTCGTCGCTTGCGACGGCACCATCCTGGCGGTCAACGATCGCTGGCGTGTCGAGATCGGCCGGCAGGCGCGCTCGGGGATCCACATCAGCCGCGATTATGTCGGTTTCCTTGAGGGGCTCGTCGAAAAGGGTGACGATGGCGCCCGCTCGATCCTCAACGCCTTTCACGACGTGGCGCAGGGAAGGCGGAACCGCTTCCGTTGCACCTACATCGGCGAGGGCACATTCACGGGCAGCGACTTCAACTTCGTGATCTCGGGCCTCGAGGTGGCGGGCCGGCGATACGTGCTGGTCAGTGTCCACGATGTGACCGAGCTCGTGACCCTCAAGCGACAGCACCGGCGCCTCGGGAGCCAGGTCCTTCGGGCCCAGGAGATGGAGCGGCGGCGGATCGCCCGCGAGCTTCACGATTCCACCTCGCAGATGCTCGTGGCGCTGCAGCTCAACCTGATCAATCTTCAGCGCTCAAGGCCGCAGCCCGAGACCGATGCGCTCATCGCCGACTGCAAGCAGACGGTCATGGACATGCAACGCGAGATCCGCAGCCTGTCCTTCCTCTATCATCCGCCGTCCTTGTCCACGAACAGCCTTGCGCGTGCGCTGGAAGACCTCACGACCGGCTTTGCGACAAGGACGGGCCTCGAGATCGAACTCCAGGTCACTGAGGTCGGACTTGCGTCGGCGTCGGTCGAAGCAGCGATCTACCGGCTCGCCCAGGAAGCGCTGGCGAACATCCACCGGCATGCCGCCGCCAAGCATGCTCTCGTCCGCCTGATCGGGCGTGAGCGCTTCATCCACCTGATGATCGGCGACGACGGCATCGGGTTCGATCCCGCGACCGCGAACCATGACCACCCGATGGGCGTGGGCGTCATGGGTATGTCGGAGCGCGTTCGCGAGCTTGGCGGACGGCTTTCCATTCACCGGGCGCAGAAGGGGACGGCACTGACCGTCAGCCTTCCCCGCGAGAAGATGCTGGCGTCGGCTGCCTTTTAGGTCAGCCGTCCAGCGCGATGCGATGGAATTCCCGCATATTTGCAGCGAATCTTGCTCGTATCCTTCGTGCGGTTGCGGCGCATGCTGCAGGGAGCGACCTCGCCGAGCAGATGCAGGCTTCGCTTGAGCGCCGCTTCCTCGGCAGCGCGGTAGGCGCTTGATCCACGCGGCGGATCGTCCGACAGGCCGGAGACGAAATAGGCCACTCCGGTTCCATCGGCGCGGTCGATCCAGAGGCCCGAGCGAAGCCCATAGGCGTCGCCGGCATGCCCCGCCCGGGAGACTCCATCGCCGGCCGGATCGTCCTTGCAACCGCGCGTTCCCGAAGGAAGCTGCTGGGTCGCGATACCGTAGCTGCAATAGAAGCCGTGGTCGGTGTCGCCGTTCGATCCGTTGAAGCGCCACACGGGGGTGAGCATCAAATCGACCGATTGCGGGGAGATGACGCGCACGTTGTCCAAAGTGCCGCCATTGAGAAGCATTCGGCCAACCCGCGCCAGGTCACGCATGGAGATGCGGAGGCCACCCTGCGGCGCGAACAAGGCTCCATTCTCGCCCAGGCGAGTTCGATCAAGGTCGCAGGGGCCCTCCTCGACCAAAACCGGGCAAACGGGCTGCTTGCCGCCGAGGTCATCCTTTACCGCCTTGCCGTCCTGAAACAGAACGACGGCGCGGGCCACCTTGGAATCGCTGCACGTCGGCCAGTTGTAGCATGCGTCGAGCTTCATCGGCTCGATGACCTCGCGCCGCATCCACTGGTCGAACCGCTCGCCGGTGACGCGCTCGATCATCGAGGCGACGATCGGGAAATTGAGGTTCGAATATTTGAAGTAGACATCGCCGGGCCCGTGCTTCGGGTCCCAGCTCGTCGGCGCCGCCATGACGTTTCGGACCGTATTGCCGAGCGCGATCGCATATTGATCGTCATGGTCGCGGACGGAGCTGGTGTGCGACAGCAACTGGCGAAGCGTGATCGGACGCTCGGGAAAGGCCGGATTGCGAAGGCTCCAGCCGAGCCATCGAGAGACGTCGCCGTCGAGGTCGAGCCTGCCCTGCTCAACGAGCTTCATCACCCCGACGCCGAGGACCAGCTTGCTCACCGAAGCGATCCGGACCGGGTCGTCCGGAGTAACCGCGCGGCCGGCAGCAGGATCGGCAAGGCCGTCGGTAAAGCTACCGACCTCGCCTTCACGGTCGAACGCGACGCCGACCTGGGACACCGGCATGTCCCCCTGCTCCGGAACGGTCGCGCAGGCCGACAAGGTCAGGAATGCCAGTGCAACGCCCCTCATTCGTGCGATACTGGCTCAAGCCCGCCGCCGGAAGCAAGCACTGCCGATTGACTGGATGCCGCCGGGGGAAGAAGCTTCTCTTAAAAGGAGACGGCAGTGCTCGATTTATTACTCGTCGTCGCGGCCCTGGCTGCCGCCCAGGAAAACCCGCCGGTCATCGTGGAGGGTACGAAGCCGCCGCAGGAAAAGAAGGTCTGCCGCTCTGTCCGCGAAACCGGCAGCCGGATGGTCAAGCAGGTCTGCAAGACCGCCGGCCAGCAAAGGCAGGACGAGCAGGATGCCAAGAACAAGCTCGGCCTCGGCAACCGGTCGACCAGCCCGCCCGAGACGTTCAAGGCGCCGACCGGCCAGTAGGGTCAGGGCGCGATCACCTCGAGCGCTCGCTTCCTGACCCTGTAGTCGAGCGGCGGCGCCATGCTTTGCACTTCGCCGTCGAGCGAGACGACGAGATTGCTCCGCCGGCTCGCGACAAGCAGCCGCTCGACGTCCTCGATACGCACCATATCGTCCGGCCGCGAGCGGTCGAAGAGCGCACGAATGCTCGCGGCGACGAACCCTCGCCGGGTCTTCTTTCGCATTACGAACACGGAAAGGCGCCCGTCGTCGAGGCTTTCGCGCCGCCCCGGAGCGCGGAGGTCGAGGCGGTAATCGTTGTTGCCGACGAACAGCAATGGCGTGTCGATCCGCGACTGGCGGTCGTTGACGGTAAGGGCCAGCCGATAATGGCCGAAGCGTAAGAGCGTCCGGATGCTCGCGACAATCATGGCCAGCCTCTTGCTTCGGCCGAGGCGCTGCTGCTGAAGATCGCGGTCGAGCACCATCAGCGGATAGAGACCGACCGCGCTGTTGTTGATGAACACTCGGCCGTTGACCTCCGCGATGTCGACGCCGCGCGCCTTGCCGGTCGCGATCAGCGCCGCGGCCTCCTCGATCGCGACTGGAATGCCGAGGTCTCGAGCAAAGTGATTAAGCGTTCCGAGCGGAAGGATGCCGAGCTTTGTCCTCGTCCCCGCGAGAATGCCGGCGGCGGCACTGATGGTGCCGTCTCCGCCGCCCACGATCAGGAGCGGATCGCCGCGGTCGACGGCCTCTCGAGCCTGCTTGGCGAGATCACCACCATCGAGCAAGACGGCGCGGACCTTCAACCCCTCCTTGGCGAAAGCCTTGCGGATTTCAGCGGTCTCGCGCTTGCCGCGCGAGGCTCCGCCGCTCGAGCGGTTGATGCAGACCAGGACTTCGCGAGTGCGGGCCATCCCCCGCACAATGATCTAATCAGCCGGACCGATCCGGAACGCGCAAAGCTTGTTGCCGTCGAGGTCGCGGAAATAGGCGCCGTAGAAAGCCTGCGGTCCCTCTTCGCCGCGCAGTCCCGGGGCGCCCTCGTCGCTCGCTCCGAGTTCCATCGCCCTGGAATGGATGGCGTCGACCTTGGCCCGGCTCGCGCAGGCGATCGCGGTCATGTTGCCGTTGCCGACGCTCGCCTCGTCACCATTGTATGGCTTGCAGACGGCGAGACCCGGCTTCCCCATCCCCATTCCGTACATCGTGAAATTGTCGCCGAACTCGAGCATTCGCCCGGCCCCGAGGGTGGGCATCAGCGCATCGTAGAAATTCCGCGCCTTGTCGAGGTCGTTGGACCCGATTGTCACGTAGCCGATCATGACGTTTTCTCTGTTGCTGCTGGCGCCGCCGGGCATTCTCCGACGCGCCTGGCGGTGACGGTGCGGGTCATCGCATAGTCGCCGGTGCCCGACAAATAGGTGGTGGTACTGACCTCGGCGTCGAGCGCATCCGCGGTGAAGGTGCCGCTCACGGACTGCCGGACTTCGCCGCTCTGTCCCTTGCGCGTGCAAGTGAGGTCCATGCCGATCCGGCCGTTGCGGACATAGGGATTGGCAATCGTGCACTTATCGCCGTCCTCGGCGAACAGCGCCGCGTCGATCGTCCCGTCGGCGGTCACGCAACCCTCGGCAGTTCCGCTCGCATCCTGCTTGAGCTTGGTCGCTGGAGTGCTCCTGTCGACCGATTGGACCGAAGCGACCTTCCAGCTGCCCTCATACTCTCCGCTCTTGAGCACGGTCGGCGTGTCTTCCTGCGGCTTTGCAGCCGGCGCCGCATCGTTCGAACAAGCTGTCACGAAAATGGCCGCGGTCGCGGCGATCACGATTTTGCGCAACTCAACTCCCCCTCTTTGAAGACTATCCCTGGCTGGCGTCGCACTCCCCGACGCGCTTGGCGTCCACGGTCATTTTCATATTCATCGTTTCCATCGGAGTGCTGCCCTTGGACGAGACGCTCATGGTCATCTTGTAGCTGTTCGGCTCATAGGTGCCGGCCAGCTCCATCGTCTGCGTTGCCTGCGGGTGTTCGCAGAGCAGCTTCATGTCGACCTTGCCGTCGCCCCACTTGAAGTGCTCGTAGCGACAGCTCTTGTCGGCGCCCGCGAAGAAGTCCTCCTTGGGATGCTTCGCCTGGTCCGCGGTCAGGCAGGTCTGGTGCACCTGGGATGTCCCGACCGACTTCTTCAGCTGCTCGGTATATTGTGGCGGAATTCCAGGCGATTCCATCGAGACCAGGGTCGCGTTCTGCTCCCACTTGCCGGGGTTCACGAACGCGACGTCGGTGTTCTTCCTGCTCATCTCCTTGGCGACGTCGCCGACCGAGGCATTCTCCATCTCGACCGTCTCGCCTTTTCCGCAGGCGGCGAGAAGCCCGACGGATGCAAGGACCAGAAGTCTGTTCATCGGTGCCCCCTGTGACAGCGCCTTGGCCACGCACCCTATTCGAAAAAAACCGGACATGAAAATCGCAAGCTCTGGCGGGCATCGTTCGCCGGTTGTTCCCGTCATTGCCCCCGACCATATAGACATGGATGGCGATTCAAATCCGTACCACCCTGGCCGAACCGGAAACGGGCGAGGCCTTCGTCCCGCACAAGCCCGCGCGGCCCGAAAAGGCGGAGGGCGGGAAGTCCTTCAGGATCTCGTCGGACTTCGAGCCGTCGGGCGACCAGCCGACGGCGATCAGGGAACTGACCGAAGCGGCGGGCGACGGTGAGCGAAGCCAGGTGCTGCTCGGCGTAACCGGCTCCGGCAAGACCTTCACGATGGCCAAGGTGATCGAGACGCTTCAGCGGCCGGCGCTGGTCATCGCCCCGAACAAGATCCTCGCGGCCCAGCTCTACGGGGAGTTCAAGAGCTTCTTCCCCGACAATGCGGTCGAATATTTCGTCAGTTACTACGACTATTACCAGCCGGAAGCCTACGTCCCGCGGACCGACACCTATATCGAGAAGGAGTCGAGCGTGAACG
>JBKPKZ010000223.1:0-20219 GCA_046731355.1 Pseudomonadota bacterium
GCGAAGACGAGAATGTCATCGGCACCGCGTTCTACGTCATGGACATGGTGCCCGGCCGCATCGTCTGGGAGGCACATTTCCCCGGCATGAGCAGCGAAGATCGAGCCGCCCACTTCGACGCGATGAACGCGACGATTGCCCAGCTTCACAGCTACGATCCGGAGGCGATCGGTCTCGGCGACTTTGGCAAGGCCAGCGGCTTCGTCGAACGGCAGGTCGCTCGCTGGTCGAAGCAATATCTCGGCGACACGGATGCCGGCCGAGTCCCGGCAATGGACCGGCTCGTCGACTGGCTCGGAAGCAACTTGCCACTCGACAACCAGCGCTCCAGCGTCATCCACGGTGACTATCGCTGCGACAATATGATCTTCGATCCCGAGCGGCCCGTCGTTCGGGCCGTGCTCGACTGGGAGCTTTCGACGCTCGGCGATCCTGCCGCGGACTTCACCTATCACCTGCTAATGTACCGAATGCCGGGCGGGCCGAACTTCAGCGGCCTCGCCGGCATGGACCTGCGCACGCTCGGCATTCCGTCCGAGGAAGATTATGTCGCCGCCTATTGCCGCCGAACTGGCCGGGATCACCTTCCCAACAAGGATTATTTGATCGTCTTCTGCCTGTTCCGCCTTGCCGCCATCCTCCACGGGATCAAGGGAAGGCTCGCACGCGGCAACGCGTCGTCCGCGCATGCGGCGCAAATGGTGGAACGCCTGGAGCCTCTGGCAGAACTCGCCTGGACGGAAGCCCAAAACGCGCGGCTTTGACGCTTTTCAGATCATCCTCAGGACTTGCTCAGGCTTTTCGGAACCGGCCGCGGCAGGTTGCACGCCTCATGTTCGATGGAGGCAAACGTGGAAGCGATCACCGATATTGTCGCCGGCTCGCGCTGGAGCCGCTGGCGGGTCATCATGTGGGGATCGGCCGCATTCCTTCTGATGCTGCCTGCAATCGCGATGCAGTTTACCGGCGAGGTCGCCTGGGACGAGCGCGATTTCGCGGTCATGGGCGTGATGCTTGCGACGGGCTGCGGCATTTGTGAGCTGGCGGCCCGGGCGTCGACCAACGGGGCCTATCGCATCGCTGCAGGAATTGCGGTCGGAACGGCGTTCCTGACGGTTTGGGCAAATCTGGCGGTCGGAATGATCGGGTCTGAGGGCAATCCATACAATCTGGTCTTCGCCGGAGTGATCGGGGTCGCCCTGCTCGGATCGATCCTCGTCGGGTTCGAGGCGACCGGAATGATGAAGGTGATGATCCTCGTCGCGGTCGCTCAGGCTGCCGCTGGAGCCGTCGGGCTTACTGCTGACCCACGCGGCGCCCTCTTTACCATGGCCTTCTCGGGCCTCTGGCTCCTTTCGGCGCTCCTGTTCCGGGTCGCGGCTCGGCAATTGTCGGAGTTTGCACGGTAACAACGCAGCCCGCGCGAGGTCATCATGAGCGGCGGGAGCGAGAACGCCTGCGTTTCGATCAAAGAGGCAAGGAAAGCCCTCCTCGATCGCTCGTGGAGGGCTTTTCAAGACATCTAGAGCTTACCTGCCGGTGGCGGTCGTGCCCACCGGAAAGCCGCGCCGTTTTAGCAGCGCATTGACGTCCGGATCGCGGCCGCGGAACTGGCGATAAGCTTCCGCGCGGTCGGTCTCGTTTCCGGTCGATAGCAGGTACTTCTTGAAATTGCCGGCAACCTTCTTGTCCCACGGGCTGCCCGCTTCCTCGAACGCCGCCCAGGTGTCGGCGTCCATCGTTTCCGACCAGAGATAGGAATAATAGCCAGCCGAGTAGGCGTCTGACGAAAACAGGTGACCGAACTGTGGCAAGCGGTGCCGCATTACGATCTCCTTCGGCATGCCGATTTCCGCTAGCGTCTCCTTCTCGAACGCATCCGGATCGACCACTCCATCGGGATCGGTGTGCAACTTCATGTCGACGATCGCCGAACTTAGATATTCGACCGTCGCAAAGCCCTGGTTGAACGTCTTCGCCTTCTGGATCTTGTCGACCAGAGCTTGCGGCATCGGCGCTCCGGTCTGGTAGTGCTTGGCAAAGCGCTGAAGCACCTCCGGCGTCAGCAGCCAGTTCTCGTTCACCTGGCTCGGATACTCGACGAAGTCGCGCTGCAGTCCACCTAGGCTCGGATAGCGAACGTTGATCAACAGGTAATTGATGGCGTGCCCGAACTCGTGGAACAGGGTTTCCGCATCATCGAGGCTGATCAGCACCGGTTTGCCGGATTCACCCTTGGTGAAATTATTGTTGTTCGACGCCAGCACGATGCTGTTGCCAAGGAGGCTCGAACGGCTGCGGTAGGTCGTCATCCAGGCGCCCGAACGCTTCCCGTCGCGGGCGAAGCCGTCGAAGTAGAACAGGCCGACGACCTTGCCGGAGGCCTGGTCGGTCACCTCGAACGTACGGACGTCCGAATTGAACACCGGCACCTTGCCAGTGTTTTCCTTGAAGCCGAGACCATAAAGCTGGCCCGCCGACCAGAACATGCCGTCGACGAGATTGTTGAGCGCGAAGTAGGGCTTAATCTCGTCCTGGCTGAGGTCGTACTTCTGCTTGCGGACCTTCTCCTGGTAGTAGCGATAGTCCCAAGGCTCGATCGAGATCTTGTCGCCCAGCTTGTCGGCAAGCGCCTGCTGGTCGGCGACTTCTTCGTGCACTCGGGCCACCGCCGGGGTCCAGACGCGCATCATCAGGTCCATCGCCCGCTCGGGGGTCTTGGCCATTGTGTCCTGCATCCGGCGGTCGGCGTGGTTCTTGAAGCCGAGAAGCTTTGCGCGGTCGGCGCGCAGCTTCACGATTTTGGCGATGATCTGGTTTGTGTCGTTGGTATTGCCGTTGTCGCCGCGGTTGACGAACGCGAGCCAGACCTTCTCGCGAAGCGCGCGATTGTCGGCGAAGGTCAGCACCGGATCGACGACCGAGCGAGTATTTTTCAGCGCATAGGTGCCGGCCGGCTGCTTTCGGTCCCTGGCCGCGCTGGCAAGCGCGACCTTCACATCGTCGGGAACGCCCTTCAACTCAGCCTCGGCGGCACTGATGTACGTCCCCTCGTCGGCCAAAAGGCGCTCGTTGAACGTCGTGAAAAGCGTCGCGAGCTCCTGGTTCATCGCCGACAGCTGCTGCTTCTGCGCCGGGTTGAGTTTGGCGCCGCTGCGGACGAACCCATCGTACGAGCGGGTCAGCAGGCGATCCTGCCTGGCGTCGAGCCCAAGGGAAGCCTTGCGGTCGTAAAGCGATTTCACGCGCTGGAAGAGCTTTTCGTTGAGGTTGATCTCGTCATCGGCGGCCGAAAGCTTCGGCGACCATTCCTTGTCGAGCGCCTGATATTCCGGAGTCGACATGTTGTCGGTCATCACGGCGAAGACGGACTCGACCCGGCCCAGTCGCCGGCCGGCTTTCTCCATCGCCTCGATGGTGTTCTCGAAGGTCGGCGCCGCCGGATTGTTGGCGATCGCCAGATACTCCTTGCGCTGCTCGTCGATCGCGAATTGGAACGCCTGTGGGAAGAGCGCCGGGGTCACCTTATCCCAAGGAGGAACGCCGTCGTACGGGCCGCTCCAGTCGGCCAGAAGGATGTTGTTCGGAACTGCCACGGCCGCGGATGCAGCCGGAGACTGGGCGTTTGCGACCGAACCAAGCGCGGCCATGGAAAGGATGGCCGTCGTGGCCAGCAGCATCTTCATATTACCCCTCGTTCAGGATTCTCTTGCGGCCCAGCGCATTGCGGATGAACCGCGACGCGACAAGCGGGCCTTCGACAAACGGCAGATAATGGTCCCCGAGCGAACCGTTTCCATCCGTCAGAATTGCATAAAAATCAGCAACTTGACGTCAATTGCCATACCCTCGGCCCGCCTTGCTTCGACGAAAGCGGGAATCTCCTCCCGACTGACCAGGTGGACGTTGATGTCTTCATGCTCGGTGCCGCCGCCCTCACCGATTTTCCGAAGGCCATGAGCGCGAACGAGGGTGAAGCTTTCCGACAGCATTCCGGGTGAAGATTGGAACTCGCCGAGCACCTCGATCCGCTCAGCGGTGTAGCCCGTCTCTTCCTCGAGTTCCTTGACTGCCGTGCCGTCGACGGTCGCGTCCGGATCCTCGTCGCCAACGAGACCCGCAGGCAATTCCAGGCACCGCTTTCCAACCGGGACCCGGTACTGGTCGATGAGGACGATTCTTCCCTCAGTCTCGGCGACGATGACGACGGCATTCACGCTTCCCGTGCGCGAGACATATTCCCAGCGGCCGCGCTTCAGGGCGCGGACGAACTTGCCCTCCCATTTCACCTCGAGCGGAGCGTCGCGATCATCGGTCATAGTTCGATGAGCTTGTCGGGGATTTCGTTCGTGTCTGTCGCCGAGCGCGGGAAGTGCTCTGCAAGCACCGCCCCGACCCGGTCGATTGCAGCGACGATGCCATCGCCAGGCTTGCCCGCCTTCACTTCGACCAGAAGCGCCGCCATGGCCTCGCCCCAGGTTTCGGGCGTGGTCACCTTGGTGATGGCCTCGTCGGCAACGATCTCTGCGCGACGTTCACCCAGCGACAGATAGATGAGAATGCCGGTGCGGCCGACCGTTCTCCGTTCGGCACCCGCCTTGAAGGTGGCGATAGCGCGGCGCCGGACGCGCCGCTCCTTGGTCGCCGAGGGCGTCAGCAGCAGACGAAGCGGCATGTATTTGAGGATCAGCAGAACGACCGTGAACTTCGCCACGGCGAGGATCATGAGGAAGGTCAAAAGCTCGCGCGATGTGGTCTCCGTACGCCAGCTTCCGAGGAACAGGTTCAGCCACCACTCCAGGCACGACGGGCAAATTGCGGCCCAAGCGAGAACGGCGATCAGAACCAGCACCGCCCAGTGCAAAGCGACGTCGTGGTAGCTGTCGCTGAGGTCGGTCACGGCAGCGATGATCTCGCCGTCGCTTTTCGCCTCGGCCACGGCAATCGCGGCACTAACCTTCGCGTGATCCTCTTCCGTCAGCTTCACGATCACCAGCTTCCCCCCGCTCCGCCGCCGCCAAACGAACCGCCGCCTCCCGAAAAGCCGCCGCCTCCACTGCCCCAGCCGCCACCTCCGCCGAAGCCACCACCGCCCCAGCCGCCACCGCCACGGGACCCGCGGCTAAGCTCGTTGAGGCCCCAAAGCACGATCCACGGATCGACGCCGCCGCGCCGCGACCGATACCGCCGTCCACCCCTAAACCCCCTCGAAAGAGAGCCAATGATCGAGAAGAAGACGACCACGATGATGATGACGGGAACTATCGGGACGCCCTGGCTCCTGCGCCCGGACTGTTGCTGCTGCGCCTTGGCGATGTTTGCCTGAGCTTGATCGAGCGGAAGCGACATCTGCTTGATGATCGCATCTGCGCCCGCGGTGATTCCGGCGCCGTAGTCGGGCGGGTTCTTCTTGAATTCGGGGATGATCCTCTCGCGCACGATGACGCCAGAGACGGCATCCGTCAGAAATGCGCCGGCGCCGTAGCCAGTCGCAATCCAGACTTTTCGCTCGTTTGGAGCGATCAACAGGAGGACGCCGTCGTCCTTCTTCTCGTCGCCAAGCTTCCAGGCACGCCCAAGCCGGTAGGCGTAGTCCTCAATCGGATGACCCTCGAGACTGTTGACCGTTGCAACCACGAACTGGCGCCCGGTCTGGGCCTCCAGCGTCTGCGACTTGCTCGAAATGTCGAGCTCCTGTTCCGGCCGGAGCAGGTTCGCCTGATCGACCACGCGCCCGGTGAGCTTCGGAAAGTTCTGCGCCGAAGCGGGCGCTGCCAGCGCGAAGAACGCCAGCAGCAGGGCAACGAGGGTGCGGGTCACGTCAGCTCGCGTTGAAGTTCACTGTCGGCGCCTGCTCTGCGCCAGCCGCCGCCTGGAACGGAACCTTAGGCTTGGCGCCGTAGAATATCTTCGCTCCGATCGCGTCGGGGAACGTGCGGATGCGGGTGTTATAGGCCTGCACCGCCTCGTTATAATCGCGACGCGACGCGTTGATGCGGTTCTCGGTGCCTTCCAGCTGGTCCTGCAAAGCTAAGAAATTCTGGTTGGATTTGAGGTCAGGATAGGCCTCGAACGTTGCCAGCAGACGGCCGAGCGAGTTCCCGAGCTGCGACTGCGCCTGGTTGAACGCCTGCACCTTCGCCGGGTCACTGAGATCGTCCGCGGTGAGCTGCACGCGCGTCGCGTTGGCTCGGGCGTTGGTGACTTCCGTCAGAACCGTCCGCTCCTGCTGGGCATAGCGCTCGACGGTTCGGACGAGATTGGGAATGAGGTCCGCGCGACGCTGGTAGTCGGCCTGCAGGTCGCCCCACTTGGCATTCACATTCTCTTCGGCGGTCGGGACGCTGTTCAGTCCGCAACCGGCAAGGCTGAGAGCGGCAAGAGGAGCAAGGAGGCCAAATCGACGCAGAGCGGTCATTTCGTTTCCCCTGAGGAACAATGGGCGCGGAAAGTAGAGGCGGTAGGCCATGGTTTCAATATGCTGTTCTACGCAAGCAACACACTTTGGCGCTGCAAAGCTTCCAAACGGCCGTATCTGCGCTAGGCTCCACTGTGCGACGCCAAAGGGGAGAATTCTCATGCTGAAGGAATTCCGGGACTTCATCGCTCGCGGCAACGTTCTCGACCTCGCCGTTGCCGTCATCATCGGAGCAGCATTCGGTGCCATCGCCACAAGCCTCACCGGCGACATCATCATGCCGGTCGTCGGAGCGATCTTCGGCGGTCTCGATTTCTCGAGCCACTTCGTCGTGCTCGGTCAGATTCCGACCGACTATGCCGGATCAGTTACGGACTATGCCGCGCTCAAGAAAGCCGGAATCCCAGTGCTCGGTTGGGGCCAGTTCCTGACCGTAGCGATCAACTTCCTGATCCTCGCTTTCATCATCTTCCTGCTGGTGAGGACGGCGAACAAGATGATGAAGAGGCCGGAAGAATCGGCCGCGGGGCCGACCGAGATCGATCTCCTCACGGAAATCCGCGACGAGCTGAAGCGGCGCTAGTCGATGTTGTGGCTGTGGATTTCCGGTGGCGTCCTCGTCGTGCTGCTCGCATCCTGGGCCCGCAAGCGGAAGCAGCAGGCGACGGTGGCGCAGTTCCGCACGCATTTCCCGCACATCGCGAGGCTGAGACTGGTTGCGGCCTGCCCTGGCCTCGACGGACTGCTTCAGGAAACCGACTTGCGCATGCTGTTCGACTGGATCTTGTTGCAGCTCTATGGGCGAACCCAGACGTCCGGTTTCGGGGAGCTGATGCAGTGGACCGTGGAGCAAGGTGAAGGCGAAGCCCTGCAACTGGTCGCCGAAGTCACACGCGATGCCGTCGACCGCCTGCCCGCACCCGTGCTTGCGATGATCGACGGCTGCGAGGGACGTACTGTCGCCGGCGTGATCCTCGATCAGGCGCTGAGCGAGTCCGGCAAGCGGATGAATCCGTCCACCGCTCGCACGACCTGACTATTTCGGCTTGCCGTTGAAGCCCGCGGCGGTGCGCAAGGCATCGCCGTCCATCAACACTCCGTCGCTCATCACCTGGTCGACGTGCCGGAGGTCGCCGATACGCTTCGAAGGATCGCCGTCGACGAGGACTAGGTCCGCTTCCTTGCCGACCGTGATCGACCCGGTGCGCTTGTCCGCCTTGACGTTGCGAGCGGCATTGATGGTCGCGGTCGCGAGCGCCTGGCCGGGCGTCATTCCGCCATCGACATAAAGCTCCAGCTCACGAACGATCTCCATCCCGTACCCGTCCGTTCCGGCCACGATCGGAGCACCGGCTGCGCGAAGCTTGTTCACGTAGACGCCCATCTTCTTGACACTCGCCTCGGCGTCGGCGCGGGTCATGCCTTCGGGATAGGGGATCGGGCCCGACTTGAAGCCGCGCTCCAGAGCCGCCGGAAGGGTTCCGACATATGGGACGTAGGCTGGCTGAACCTGACCCGCATTGGCGAGCAAGGTCCCCTCGACGACCACGAGCGTCGGGTCGAGCGCAATCTTCTTATCGGCCATCGTCCTGATCACCGTCTTCATCGGCTCGGCATCGAGGTCGACGTCTTTGAAATATTGCCCGGGTCCGGTCAGCCGCGCGGTCGTGTTCGACTTGGCGACGATCGCTTCAGGCATGGCCTGCATGGTGCCGAAGTAGATGTGCGTGATCTCGTCATAGCCAGCGTTGATCGCGTCAAGCGTCCGCATGCCTGCGGGGATGTGGCCGTGGACGTGAAGTCCAAGCTCATGCGCGAGCTTAGCCGCGGGCGGGATCCAAGCCGGATTCATCGAGGTGTAGAACTTCACTCCGGTGAGACCCGCATCGTGGATCTTGCGGACCGCTGCGAGCGTCTCCTCGAGGCTACCGACGGCCATGCTGCCCTGCGCGGCGAGCGGGCCCTTCTGATCGACGATGACGGAATCGAAGCACTCGGGCGCAAGTAGCGTACCCTTCGCGCGCCGCTCACGCTGCGACACCTCGAGCTCCAGCGGCCCCCCGGGATTGCGGCAGGACGTCACGCCCAGCGCCAGCTCGCTGACCGTCGTGAAGTCGTCCGGAACGTGCATGTGGCTGTCCCACAAGCCCGGCACGAGCGTCTTGCCCGCACCGTCGACCACTCGCGTTCCGGCAGGCAATGAGGCAGGCGCGGCGCCGACGCTGACGATCTTGCCGTCGGCAGTCAGCACGTTCTGGTTGGCGACGAATTTCTCGCCGTCCGTGTTGTAGATCTGGACGTTCTTGAACAGGACCGGCCGCTTGGCGTCGGTCGTCAGGAACTTCGCCGCGATCGCCGGAGCAAGGCCGGCGATCGCCGAATCCTGAGCAGCCTGCATCCTGTCCATGTTGGCCTCGTAGCCCTCGGGCATGATCGCGAGGCCGACGAGCGCTGCGAAGAACTTGCCGTCCGACGTCCAGACCGGCGTCGGAGTCTGGGTCGTTCCGCGCAGGAGTTGAAGGTCGACCTTTCTTTTCCCCGCGGGTCCGTCGATCTCGAGCTCCGAAATCTTTTCGAGCCATGCCTTGCCGGACGGCAGCAAGGGCAAGCCAGCACTCCCAGCTTCAACCAGTCGATCGATCTGCGGTGCGAAAGACAAGAACGTCCCGCCCTGCGGGAGGTAGTAGGTCCCGTTCGCGTAGGGAGCGCTGCCCTTGTCGACCGGGCTGGTCCAGGTCGCTTGACCGCCGTTGATCGCGAAATTCTCCGCAGCATCGCCGCTTGGAGTCACACCTCGAACGACGATCTCGCTCGGCATATTGTCCGCACCGAACCGGAACGTCTCGTCCGTTTCGAAAATCAGTCCTCGAAGCAGGATCGATTGGCGGAACGCCATTCGGCCGTCCGGCAGCTTCCACGCATATTCGTCGCCATGCTTGCCGGCGGTCGAAATGACCACGTAATGCGCTGCGTCCTTTGGCGGGACGAGCAATTGGTCCTTGGGCGTCGGAGCGGCAGTTGCGGCTGGCGCGGACGCGATCAGCAAGGCGGCGAGAATCGTATGGCGCACGGTAAGCTCCCCTGTCGAAGGGGCGCACCCTAGGGCTCAATCAAAAGGAGGCAAATGTCGTTCGACGAACGCCTTCCTACTGCAAACGGATGAGCGCCTCTGGAATCTTGCTCGAGCCCGATCCGACGTCCCAGTGGACCTGCTTCCCGACCGGGTGCTGAGCCGTTCCGTCCTCGCTGTTGTTGGTCAGCACTTCGCCATTGGTGATGATCGTGAAGCGCCCTTGAGCCTTCGACACAGGCCCGTCTTTCATCTGACTTGCAGCGGCAGCGCCGGCACGCGCTCCGAGCGGTCCCGCTCCGCCTGTGAAGGCGGGTGCCGTCACAAACACCGAGCCGTCGCCGCGCCGTCGCATCGCGATGAAGGGGATGATGAAGTCATTGTCCGGAAGCGCGGGGAAGATGAAGTCCTGCGTCGCCTTGCCTTCGAAGTGATAATCGACGTCATAGACGCCCTTCCCGCGATACTGGACCGACCGGTAGCCCGCATATTTGCCGAGCTTGGTCGCGAAAGCCCGCGCGGATTCCTCATCGAAGCCCGGCAGCCCGAACATCTTCGCCATTTGCTCGGCCTCCTGGCGCTTGTTCTTCACGCGCTCGGCTGACTGCGTTTCATAGGTCTTCTTGGCGTCGGCGAGTTCGGCCGCCGTGCATGGGCGAACCTTATCCTCATCGTCCTTCGCGACCGGGGTAAGGAACGGCTCGATTTCAACCATGCCGCTTTCGCGGCAGCGCGCCTTTTCCTTGGTCCAAGGCTCGACCTTGGCCTCCGCGTCCGGCGGCGTCTGGAGGACGATCTCTCCCTTGTAATCGAGGACGAAACTTCCGTCCCTCTTCAGCATCAGATCGGACGTAAACTTGCCCGGACCCCACAGGCAGCCGCCGAGCAATAGCGGCGCTGCCGCGGCGAAGATGCGCTTGCCCCAAGTTTGCATGACGTACCCCCTGCCGGGAAGACTAGCCGAGCAGGGTAAAAGCGCAATGAGACAACCGTGTAGGGAAGTGGGGGACTTCTGTTGCCCGGCGTCCCCCGTGCCGCTGGAATCCCCTTCTGTTGCCCGGTGGGGTCCGACCGCGCTTTAGCTTTGTAACTTCAATCCGTTAGGACGTCAGTTACGCGGCAAGAGCGAGCGCCTCGTTATCGTTGGCACTTGTGTGAATGAGCCGTCACGGTGGTCTCCTACCGATCGGCAGCCACGCCTTTATTGCACTCGTCGATCCTATTTCGCCCCCATCAACAGCCGCCGGATTCTTCCGGCTGGGCGGCTGGTGGTGGAGGCGCCGGGGTACTGCCCCCCGGGTCCGAAGTGCCTATTCCACGCGACAGTCTACCGACGTAGCCGGGTTGCCCCGGCGGCGACCAAGATAGGGATTCTGAGGGCGCCGGACAAGTTTGCATGGCTTTTGCCCGGTTGCTATGCGTTTCCGATAAGGAATGCTCTTGGGGGTAAGTCGATGAAGAAGCTTGGTTTTCTCCTTGTTGGCACGGCCGCGCTCGCTCTTGCCGCTTGCGGAAACAGGGATGCGGACAATCTCAACGAGTCACAGGCACAGAATATCGAGGCGGACGCGCTGAATGACCTCGCTGCGAACGCGGCCAATGCGGAGCTCGAGGCTCTTGGCAACCAGCAGCAGCAGCTCGAGGCCGAGAATTCGGCCAATTCGGACACGCCGGAGACGGTCGACGGCAATCTGACCAGCCCGTCGAAAGTCGAGGACGACGTCCAGGGCATGTAATCGCCCGAGCCGAATTGGAAGAGGCCGTCATCCAATTTGGCGACGGCCTTTTTCTTTGCCTGCGTCACGCCTAGGGCGCTTGTCGATGAGCGACGACGCCATTCCCGCAGCGACCGTGATCCTCGTCCGCGAACTTGGTCAGGCCAATCCCGAATTGCTGATGGTGGAACGGGCGGTCGACATGGCTTTCGCCGGCGGAGCCTGGGTATTTCCGGGTGGGCGGATCGACGACGCGGACCGGCGCCTTGGAGAGCATCTTGGCGAAGACGGCGCAGCACGAATCGCTGCCGTTCGCGAAGCGTTGGAAGAAACGGCTATTCCGGTTGGTCTTGCGCCCCTTCCCTCCCCCGAAGTCTCGGCGGATCTTCAGCGCGAACTACTTGCGGATGCTGAGCTTGGACGGCTCATCGACAAGCATGGCCTGAGCCTCGATGTGGAAGGTCTGACCCCCTTTGCCAGATGGGTCCCGCGCTTTCACGCCAAGCGCCGCTTCGACACCCTGTTCTTCGTCGCTCGAGCGCCCGAGGGAGACTGGGCCCCGAAGGTGCTCGAGCGCGAGTGCACCGGTGCCCATTGGATGACTGCGGCCGAGGTTCTCGAGCGCGACCGGCGTGGCGAACTTCAGCTGATTTTCCCCACTCGGCGTACGCTGGAGCGGCTCGCCCAGCACTCGACCTACGATGAGATCGTCGCCGACGCACGGTCGCATGCAATCGAGCCGATCAGCCCATGGGTCGATGAGATTGATGGCGAGCATTTCATCACCATCCCCGAAGGCATCGGATTTCCGGTCACCCGGGAAAAGCTCGAAGGCCTCTGGCGCGGCTGATGGCCGCTTGAGACGTCAAGCCGACTTTGCCGAGTCGCGCCCCCGTCACAATAAAAAGGGGACCCGCAGTTTCCTGCGGATCCCCTGTTCGCCTTGAGTGGCGACGCTTTACTTCAGGTGGTTCGAGAGGTGCTTGTTCATCTCGAACATGCTGACGCGATCCTTGCCGAAGATCTTGCGCAGCTTGTCGTCAGCGACGATTTCCCGCTTGTTCTGAGGGTTTTGCAGGTTGTTCTTGCGAATGTGATCCCACACCTTCGAGACAACCTGGCTGCGCGGAAGCGGATCGCTACCCGTGATTGCAGCGAGATCCGCTGAAGGCTGAACTGGCCTCGCCAGTCCGCCGCCTGCTTTCCTGCCCGACCCCGATGATTTTGATGCCATACGGCCCTCCTGTTGTTCTCAAATTGATAGAGCGCAAAGAATTGAACTTGGCAATGCGTTTTCAGAGGGAAATTCGGGGATTCTCTCTCTTAAACGGGACGACTCGGTTCAGAACGTCGTGCCCGATGTCCGCTCTGCCCCCGAAAGCGATGCCCGATCGCCCGCACCATTCCTGAACGATCGCCACCTCGTCGCGTCCGAAATCAGGATCGTTGAAAGGTATGTCGCCGACCCTTCCGAGCCGCAGCCGGGCGACTTTCCGGATGTTGGGACTGCCGGTGACATGGAACATCGTACGATCAATGCGATAGTGGTGCTCGCTTACATCCTCGATGAGCAAATCGACACCGGTGAAGTCCGGTTCGAGGACGGTGCCCAAGAGCGCTGCCAATACGGTCAGATTGAACGCCATCGCAGGCCCTTGAAGGTCCGGCTCCAGCGCGGACGGTTCACGGTTGACCAGCCAGTCTAGCGCGCGAGTGACAGCCGCTCGCCCGCCGTTCCTCATCAGGTCCTGCGGCATCGGTCCCCAGGCGACATCCAGCCCCGCCTTGTTGAATCCCGCGTGAAGGAATCCCGCGTCACTGTATCCAAGATAGAGTTTCGCTCTCGAAGCATCCGGAAGATCCGCAAGTGAGGCCTCCGCGATGCGATTCGAGCCATATCCCCCGCGCGCGAACCAAACGGCGTCCACGGACGGATCGCCCATGACTTCACGCAGCGCCGACAGCCTCTCGTCGTCGGTTCCGGCGAAATGCCCGTCCGAAAGGAAGCACTGTGGATGAACCGCGACTTCGCAGTCGCCGCGCTCGGCAACGAGAGCTTCGAGCCGGTCAGCCGCCTCGTGTGAAAGTGTGCAGCTTGGGGCGACGACCGCGATCTTCATGCCGTCTACATTTCCCATGGCGCGCCGGCACGCAATGGGGCAGCTTCGCCCGCCTGATCAGCCGAGGGGAATTCGATGCTCAAGCCAATGTTCGCAACTGTCGCCGCGTCGCTGCTCGCATCGTCGGCAATCGCGCAGGCTCCAGCGCCCGAGCAATATGACCTTCTGATCGACAACGGCACGATCTACGACGGCCTGGGAGGTGAGCCGTTCACCGGCGATGTGGCGATCAAGGGAGACAAGATCGCCTATGTTGGCCCACAGGCAACCGGCACCGCGAAGAAGACCCTCGACGCTTCGGGCATGGCCGTCTCGCCCGGCTTCATCAACATGCTGAGCTGGGCCGTCGAAAGCCTGATCGCGGATGGCCGCGGCCTCAGCGACACCAAGCAGGGCGTTACTCTGGAAGTCTTCGGTGAAGGGGATTCGATGGGTCCGCTCAATCCGAAGATGAAGAAGCTCGCCGTCGAGCGGCAGGGCGACATCAAATATCCGATCAGGTGGACCACGCTGGGCGAGTATCTGACCTATCTGACGAAGAAGGGCGTCACGCCGAACGTCGCATCCTTCATCGGCGCAACCACCGTTCGGGTGCACGAGCTCGGTGAAGGCGATGTCGATCCGACTCCCGAGCAACTCACCAGAATGCGCGCGCTTGTCCGCAATGCGATGAAGGAAGGAGCGCTCGGGGTCGGCTCGTCGCTCATCTACATGCCCGCCTATTTCGCCGAGACGCCTGAGCTCATCGCGATCACCGAGGAGGCCGGCAAGTGCGGCGGGATGTACATCAGCCACATGCGCAACGAGGGCTATAAGCTGCTCGACGCCATCGACGAGCTGATCGAGATCTCACGAAAATCGGGGGCGCCCGCCGAAATCTATCACTTCAAACAGGCCGGAAGCGAGAACTGGGGCAAGCTCGACGATGCCATCGCGAGGGTCGAGAAGGCCCGTGCGGAAGGCCTTCGGATCACCGCTGACATGTACACCTACCCGGCTGGCGCAACGGGTCTAGACGCGGCCATGCCGGTCTGGGTCCAGGCCGGCGGTCTCGAGCAATGGATCAAGCGTCTCAAGGATCCGGCGACCCGCCAGAAGGTCATTGCCGAGATGAAGGACAAGAAGGCCGATTGGGAGAATCTCGTGCTGCTCTCGGGTGGCCCGGAAAAGGTGCTCCTCGTCAGCTTCAAGAACCCGAAGCTGAAGCCGCTGACCGGAAAGACCCTTGCCGAGGTGGCCGCGATGCGTGGCAAGAGTCCGGAGGAAACGGCGATGGACCTCGTCATCGAAGACGATAGCCGCGTCGGCACCGTCTACTTCCTGATGAACGAGGACAATGTCCGGCGGGAGACCGGGCTGTCTTGGATGAGCTTCGGCTCAGACGCCGAGTCCCAGGCGCCGGAAGGTGTGTTCCTTAAGTCGAGCACGCACCCGCGCGCCTACGGGAATTTCACTCGCGCACTGGGGAAATATTCGCGCGACGAGAAGTCCGCGCCGCTGGCCGACATGATCCGGCGGATGACGTCGCTGCCGGCGACCAACCTCGGCATCAAGGGCCGCGGCGTGCTTCGCGACGGCTATTATGCCGACGTGGTCCTGTTCGACCCGGCGAAGGTTCAGGATCACGCCACCTTCGAAAAGCCGCAGCAGCTGTCGACAGGCGTCCGCGACGTCTTCATCAATGGAACACAGGTGCTGAAGGACGGCGAGCACACCGGCGCCAAGCCGGGCCGATTCGTGCGAGGACCGGGCTGGACCGGCTGGGCCGATGGTGGTGCGTGCAAGTAGTTATTCGCCCGGCCGTTCCGCATCCCGCTGGGCGCTCCTGATCAGCGCTCTACCACCGAACGCAATGCCGATGCCGGCTGCAAGCGGCGGCCCGCCGAAGAGCGCCACGAGCGGCAGCATGCTGAGGAAATCGTCAACGCCGGAGCCACCGAACCCTCCGCCAAACAACACCGTCAGCGAGCAAATGCCGCTTGCCCCAGCGATCAGGATTCCGACGGCGAGCAATATTCCTCCAAAGAGCATCTTCATTGGCTGACCCTCGAGCGGTTGCGGGCGAGCACGTCGGCCCCTTCCGCGCCCTTCCTGTAGAACGTGTTGTAGGTGTCGAACGGAATGATCTGCCCCTCGTCGGTGACGAAGTGCACGCAGCTTCGCTTCACCGTGCCGATGTCGAAATTGTAGCGGTCGAGGAACTGCAGGATCACGATGCGAAAGCTGTTTGCGTAACTGAGTTCCTCCGGCACCATCGCGTGCGGTAAGCAGCACAGCAGCCCCGCCAGTTTCTCCTCCGTGTTCGCCTGCGCCGTCGCCAGCGAAAGGAGATCGAGAATCTTTGCGCGAAGCTCCGGATAGGCTTCGTAGCTGATCGTGTTCGGGCCGTTCAGGATCAGCTCCTTCGGCAGCAGCCGCGTCAACGGAGTCACGTCTTTTCCCTGGCGTAGGCCGTATCCGATCGAAATCTGGTCCGGGTTGCACGGAAGCGGGATCATGTCCCCGGTTTCGAACACGCCCGATTTGCCGACCTCACGCCTGATCTGGGTCAGCAGGACGCGGTTCTCGTTGGCATCGAAATGCTCGTTGCGGCCGGCGTCCTGCACGGGCTGGAAGGTCACTCCTCGGACGCAGTTCCATTCAAGCGCATGTCGGACAATGTCGGCGACCTCATGGTCGTTTACTCCGCGCTTCACGACAGCGACTAGAGTCGTCGATAGACCAACTGCCTCCAACGCTTTGAGCGCCTGCTGACGGATGCGGCTGAGCTTCGCTCCGCGCAGGTCCATCAGCGCGTCGTCGTTCAGGGAATCGAACTGCAGGTACACTTCCAGGCGCGGCGCGTAGCTCGCCAGCCGCTGCACGAACTCCGGGTCCTGAGCGATCCGCACGCCGTTCGTGTTGATCATCACGTGGCGAACCGGCCGCCGCTTCACCGCGTCGAGGATGGCGAAGAAATCCGGATGGATCGTCGGCTCTCCACCCGACAATTGGACGAGGTCCGGTTCGCCTTCGCTGTCCACCAGGACATCGAGCATCCGCTCGATCTCCGCCAGTGGACGGTGGCTCCCGTGGATATCGGTCGCATTGGCGAAGCAGACCGGGCAGGCGAGATTGCACGCCTCGTTGATCTCGATAATCGCGAGGCAGCTGTGCTGCTCGTGATCCGGGCACAGCCCGCAGTCGAACGGGCAGCCCGCCTCGGTCCGAGTCTGGACGGTCAGCGGCCGGTCGCCCGGCTTGATCCACAATTTCTGTTGCCGCCAATAATCGACATCGTCGCTGATCAAGGTCCTCTGAACGCCGTGGACCCGGCAGCGCTTCAAATAGTAGACTTTTTCGTCCTCGATGATGATCTTCGCCGGGACGAGGTTGAGGCAGGTCTCGCAGAGGCTTTGTGTCTGGCCGTGGAAGAGATAGTTCGCTGCCTTGCGCTCGAAGGGTTCAGGCGGAGCGGAGCCCGCCTCCAACGCCACGTCGCCACCAGATAAGTCCATATGCGATGAGCCCCAGCATCAGCAGATGAAAAAGGTTTAGCGGACCGAGCACCGCCGGATACGGCTTCAGAAATTCCCACAAGAAACGCTGGGAAGCATAGAAGATAATCATGGCGTGGAAAGCATGGTCGCGTGCCCAGGCCGAGCCCCTCACCCGAGCTCGCACAAAGGCGATCGCGAAAGCAAGCATGGCCAGGGATTCGTAGAGTTGAACGGGATGGCGGCCGAAGCCCTCGCCGAGGTCGACCGCCCACGGCAGCGCCGTCGGCGTCCCATAGGTATAATCGGGCAAGCCCGCGAAGAAGCAGCCGAGGCGCCCAACCGCAATCCCCACACAAATCGGCAGGACCAGCGCACCACCGGTGGAGACACGAACTCCGTGCGCGAGTTTCCAGAGCTCCACAGCGACTATGCCTCCGGCCAGTGCGCCCGCGATGCTGTGGGAGGGCGCAAAGATCGCCCCCGCGCTGTTGGCAGAGCCGACCAGCCAGGCGCCGGCGACGGCGCCCAGACCCAGCACGACGAAATAGCTTGGACTGGTGACTTTCGAGAGCTGCACCGTCTGTTCCGGCCAACGCTTGAACTGCCAGCGCGCAGCAAGCGCAGCTGCAACCCAGGCCAGAAGATCGAATGCGTAATGCGCAACCGGACTTGTCGGGACGACCATCATCTGGGGTGAGACTGACGGCACTCAGGCGGCTTGCAAATAGGCCTCAGCCCAATAGGGCAGACAGCGATGACTGAATCGACCGTCTTTTTCTGTGGGATCGGCGGCAGCGGCATGCTTCCGCTTGCTTCGATTGTTCGTGCCACCGGCGCCAAGGTTTCGGGCTCTGACCGTTCGCTCGACGCGGGCCGCGTCGCCAACAAGTTCGCCTATCTCCGCTCGCTCGGGATCGGCCTGTTTCCGCAGGACGGCTCTGGCCTGCAGCCGGGCATGACACTGATCACCTCGGCAGCGGTCGAGGAGACCGTTCCCGACGTCGTCCGCGCCCGCGAGCTCGGGCTTCAGCACCTGACGCGCCCGCAATTCCTCGCCAAGCTCCTCAACGATGCTCAGCGAAGTGTCGCCGTCGGCGGCACAAGCGGGAAGTCGACCGTCACCGGCATGATCGGCTGGATCCTGCATGCCACGCACCGCCAGCCCACTGTCATGAACGGCGCAGTGATGAAGAACTTCATCACCCCTTCGGCGCCCTTTGCCAGTGCCCTGGTAGGCGACCCGGAATTATTCGTCAGCGAAGTGGACGAGAGCGACGGTTCGATCACCCTCTACAAGCCGGAGATCGCGGTCGTCACCAATATCAGCCTCGACCACAAGGAGATGGACGAGCTGCGGTCACTGTTCGCGGCGTTCCTGCTTCGCGCTCGCCGCGCGGTCGTGAACCTCGACGATCCCGAGACCCGCGCAATCGCCGACGTGCTCCCTGGAGATCAACGTGTCGGTTACGGTTTCGATAGCCCAGGCGCGGAATTCATGGGCAAGAACCTGGAACTGGCACCGGGCGGAAGCAGCTTCACCGTTATCGCGGGCGACGAGAGCCAAGACATCCACCTCTGCGTCCCTGGCCGCCACAACGCATCGAACGCTCTTGCGGCAATCGCCGCGACCCGGGCTCTTGGAGTCGCGCTTGCGGACTCGGCCGCAGCACTTGGCCGCTTCGAAGGGCTCAAGCGGCGGCTCGAAACGGTCGGCTTGGCTAGCGGCGTCACGGTCATCGATGACTTCGCCCACAATCCGGACAAGATCGACGCGACGCTTGCGACCTTGCGCGCGCAACCCGGCCGGCTGCTGATCATGTTCCAGCCGCATGGCTACGGCCCGCTCAGCAAGATGGGCGAGCAGCTCGCGCAAAGCATCGCCAATGGTCTCGGGCCGGATGACCGGCTCTATCTCCCCGATCCAGTCTACCAGGGCGGCACCGTCGAGAAGACGCGCGGATCGGACTGGCTTGCCGAGCAGGTGCGCACTCGCGGCGGCAATGCGGAACATATCCCGGAACGAGCCGCAATTGGCGAAGCCCTGTTGACCGAAGCCCGCGACGGCGATCGAATCGTCATCATGGGCGCCCGCGACGATTCCCTCAGCGAATTCGCCGCTGAGCTGGTCGAGCGGCTCGCTCAGCGGAACCCATAGGCCGCTTCGGCGTCGGGCAGGCATGGCAGAACCCGGTAGCGTCGTCGGTTGGCTCCTTGCGGAGCGCGACCGCGAGAAGTTGCTCCAGCAATTTCCTCCGAAGTATGAAAATGTGGTCGCGCACCATGTCACGCTGAAGACCGAAGCCGAACAGGAGCCCCTTCCACCAGAGGTGGAGGCCGAAATGGTCGGCCGGACGGATGACGAGAGCGGCGTTCAGGCCATGGTCGTCGCGATCGACGGGACGACGAACCGTCCCGATGGGTCGACCTACCACATCACCTGGTCGCTGGGCGAAGGCCGCCGTGCGCGCGAGAGCAATCATGTTCTGAAGGAGCGCGGCTGGGAAAGGTTCGATCATCCCATCCCGATCAGCCTGGAGCCCGGCCGCTTCTGATGCCGCGAAGGCCCCATCTCTTCCTCGACTGCGATGGGGTGCTTGCGGACTTCGATGCGGGTGCGAAGCTGTTGCTCGGAATGAGCCCGAAGCAGTTCGAAGCGCGCCACGGCCGAGGCGAGTTCTGGAAGCGCCTTTCCCGTCACGGCAATTTCTATGGCGACTTGAAAGAGATGCCGGACGCACAAGTCCTGTTCCAGGCGGTCAAGCATCTGAAACCGACAATCCTTACCGGAATCCCGCTCGGAACCTGGGCCACGCCACAGAAGGAGCGGTGGGCGGCCAAGCACTTTCCCGGTGTGCCGATCATCACAACGCTCGCGCGCAAGAAGCATCTCCACATGGAGCCCGGCGACGTTCTGGTCGACGACCGGCTCAACCACTGCGACTTGTGGGTGCATGCGGGCGGAATTTTCGTCCACCACAGGAATGCGGAAGACACGCTTCGCCAGCTGGCGAAGGTCTACCCGTCGATAAGTGTTGGAGCGGACGCCTAGGCGGCCGCTTTGAGGTCCACCTTCTCGACCCACTCCGGCCAGAACACTGGTTCGCGGTTCGACCAGCCCGGCGCAGTCGCAGCGCTCTCGCTGATCGACTGGAGCAGAGTCCGGCGACGATCCGGGTGCAAGTGCGGCAGCGCTGCAGCAGCGCAGAATGACGCCGGCAGCCACGGGCGGGCCGAAGCACCGACCAGCCGCTCATAGAGAAAGCGGAATGCCGCGAAATTCGGGAGGCGATCCTGGCCGAGATCGAACGCGGCGAGAGTGATCAGCATGCCCATGAAGGGCTCGATCATGTCGAGGCCGCTGTCGTCGGGTACCTGCATGCGCAGGTGGTCGAGCTGCTTGTAGATCCGTGACTGAGC
>JBKPKZ010000224.1:0-2858 GCA_046731355.1 Pseudomonadota bacterium
GCGGGTTCTTCTTGGGCGGAGTATAGCCCTTCCATTCGATGAAGCCGCCGCCGACCGAATAATATTCCTGCTCGAGCAGAACCTTGTCGCCCGCCATGAGCTTGGCAGTCATGGTGTTCGGGTGATGGAATTCGCCCTTCGGCGCATCGTAGATGATGTCCTTGAGCGAGACGTTGATCGTCTTGGATCCAAGCTTCACGGGGAACTGCTTGTCCGGATGGACGACGAGGTCATCGAGGATCGCCGGATCGATGGTCGCCGGCTCATAGCCAGCGAGCCCGGCAAGTGCGGCCCGTTCCGTCCCGTGGCCCTTGCCGGTCGCGCTCAGGCTTCCGAACAAGTGCACCTTGAGAGCCGTAGCCTGTGCCAGCTGATCGGCGGGCAGTTTCGAAGCGCGCTGGTAGAAATCGTAGGTGATCCGCATCGGGCCGATGGTGTGCGACGAGGACGGCCCCGGCCCAACTTTGTAGAACTCGTCGACCAGCGTCATCACCGGACCTTTGGACTTCTTTACAACGTCGAGGTTGGGATCAACGTCGCCGCCGCCCAGTGGCTTCCCTGCTGGAGCCTGCGCCCACAATGGATTCACAGTTCCGCCGAGCGCGGTTACCGCGGCGGCCATGGCGCTCCGCATCATGAAGGTGCGCCGGTCGGCGCCCGCCGGCGGTTCAGTGAAATCGAGTTCCGGATAGGTGAACATTTCGTCGTGGCCTTCGATGTCCATCGTGCCCTCCCGAGGCGAAACCGAGGGACATCGGGCGGCGCCCAAGGCACCGGGGCGAAATCCACTCGCAGCAATGCCAAGCTTTAGGTTTGCGTTAGGTGCGCGGTATCAGGACGAACCCCTAAGCAGACACATCCAAATGCTGAGGAAACCCTTCGTCTGAAGATCGGCGGTGGTGGATTCTCGCAGCTTGTTCAGGGGATATCCCGATTAACCGTGGGGAACCGCCGCTTATTGTCCGGTTCAGTTCCGGACCCGTTGTGTGCGCGCCCGCCAGGGCGTCCGGCTGGCGACCTACAGGAGACCCCCATGGCGGTGCTCGAGGCGGAGGCCCCCGTGGGCCGCAATACTCATGAGAAGTTGCACAGGCTGATCGAGACTGCCCAGAAGCATCCCCCGACGAAGGTTGCCATCGCTCACCCCTGCGACCAGGTCTCGCTGGAAAGCGCGACCAAGGCAGCCGCACTGAGGCTGATCGAACCGATCCTGGTCGGCCCTGAGCAGCGCATCCGGGACGTCGCCGCCAAGCACAATCTGGATATCAGCGCCTTCGAGATCGTCGATGCTGAATACAGCCAGGATTCCGCTGCAAAAGCCGTCGCGCTGGTCCGCGAGGGGCGCGCCGAAGCCCTGATGAAGGGAAGCCTCCATACCGACGAACTGATGGGCGCAGTCGTCAAGCGCGACACCGGCCTCCGAACCTCGCGGCGGATCAGCCACTGCTTCATCATGGACGTGCCGGACCATGACCAGCCGCTGATCATCACCGACGCGGCGGTGAACATTGCGCCCGACCTCAAGTGCAAGATCGACATCACACAGAATGCGATCGATCTCGCCCATGCGCTCGGCCAGAAGGAGGTGCGTGTCGCGATCCTGAGCGCGATGGAAAGCGTCAATCCGGACGTTCCGTCGACAATCGAGGCGGCAGCACTCTGCAAGATGGCCGACCGCGGCCAGATCACCGGTGCGCAGCTCGACGGCCCGCTTGCTCTCGACAATGCGATCAGCCCCGAAGCAGCGGCGATCAAGAAGATCAGTTCGCCCGTCGCCGGCCGCGCTTCGGTCCTGGTGGTGCCTGATCTGGAGGCCGGAAACATGCTCGCGAAAAGCCTGTCGTTCCTCGCCGACGCCGACGCCGCCGGAATCGTGCTTGGCGCAAAGGTGCCGATCATCCTCACCAGCAGGGCGGACGAGGAAATGGCCCGGCTTGCATCCTGCGCGGTCGCCCAGCTTCTGGTCGCAGCCCGGCGCGCTGACGCCGCCTCAGCGATCCAGTAGACGACGCATGGCCGACTGCATCGCGGTCCTGAACGCAGGCTCATCGAGCATCAAGTTCGCGCTCTATCAGCACGGCCAGGATCAGCACCTGCTGTTTGGCGGACAGATCGAACAGATCGGCGTCGCGCCGAAGCTCACCGTCAAGGATTCCGATGGCGAGAAAGTCCTCGAAAATTCGTGGGGAGCCAACGATCTCAATCATCGAACCGCGACGACGACGATCATCGAAACTGCCATCGGACTGCTCGGAGGGAAGCCCGTCTCGGGCATTGGCCATCGCGTCGTGCATGGCGGAACCCAGTTCACGGCCCCCGCTCTGGTGACGAAAGAAGTCGTCGCTTCCCTCAAGACTTTCTGTCCACTGGCGCCGCTCCACCAGCCGCACAACCTGGCCCCGATCGAAGCGATCGCGTCGGCGGCGCCGCACATTCCGCAGGTCGCCTGCTTCGACACCGCGTTCCACCAGGCCCAGCCGGCGCTTGCGCAGAGCTTCGCTCTTCCCCGCGAGCTGACGGACTCCGGTGTCAAAAGGTACGGCTTCCACGGACTCTCGTACGAGTTCGTCACTGGCCGGCTGAAGGAAATCGCTCCAGGCCTTGCCACCGGTCGGGTGATCATCGCCCACCTCGGCAACGGCGCGAGCATCTGTGCCGTGAAGAATGGAAGGAGCACCGCGACGACAATGGGCTTCACCGCGGTCGAGGGCCTAATGATGGGAACGCGCTGCGGATCGGTCGATCCCGGAGTCCTCATCTACCTGATGGACGAGAAGGGCATGGACGCCCGCGCTCTCGAAAGCCTGATCTACAAGAAATCCGGTCTTCTCGGAGTCTCCGGAATCTCGTCCGACATG
>JBKPKZ010000225.1:0-14182 GCA_046731355.1 Pseudomonadota bacterium
ATGTGGAAGGCCGCGATGGCATCCATGTCGCCATGCGCGCCGTCGATCTCGAGCCCTCATCGGGCGAGCCGGCGGTCGTCCTTTATGACACGAGCGGTCCCTACACCGACCCTCGCTCCCGGATCGACATCATGGCCGGCCTTCCCGAGCTCCGGCGCGACTGGATCCGCGGCCGCGGCGACGTCGAGGAAGTCGCCCAGCGCGAGGTCCGCCCCGAAGACAACGGCCAGCTCGGTCCGGATCGCTCAGGGGGCGTCCAACCCTTCCCCAACGTCCGGAAGCGCGTGCTCCGCGCGAAGCCCGGTGCCAACGTCACGCAGATGCACTACGCAAAGCGCGGCATCATCACACCAGAGATGGAATATGTCGCCATCCGCGAGAACCTCGGCCGCGAGCAGGCGCTAGAGCAAATCCGCGACGGTGAAGATTTCGGAGCCGCCATCCCCGACTTCGTCACGCCCGAGTTCGTCCGCGACGAGATCGCCCGCGGCCGCGCCATCATCCCCAACAACATCAACCACCCCGAATCGGAACCGATGGCGATCGGGCGCAATTTCCTGGTCAAGATCAACGCCAATATTGGCAACAGCGCGGTTGCCTCCGATGTCGCATCTGAAGTCGACAAGATGGTATGGGCGATCCGCTGGGGCGCCGACACGGTCATGGACCTTTCGACCGGCCGCAACATCCACGACACGCGCGAATGGATCGTCCGCAATTCGCCCGTGCCGATCGGCACCGTGCCCATCTACCAGGCGCTGGAGAAGGTCGGCGGCGTGGCCGAGGACCTGACGTGGGAGATCTTCCGCGACACGCTGATCGAGCAGGCCGAGCAGGGCGTCGACTATTTCACCATCCACGCCGGCGTCCGCTTGCCCTACGTTCCGCTGACCGCGAAGCGCGTCACCGGCATCGTCAGTCGCGGCGGCTCGATCATGGCGAAATGGTGCCTCGCCCACCACCGCGAGAGCTTCCTCTACGACCGCTTTGACGAAATCTGCGAGATCATGAAGGCGTACGACATCGCCTTCTCATTGGGCGACGGCCTCCGCCCCGGAAGCATCGCCGATGCCAATGACGAAGCCCAGTTCGCGGAGCTCTACACATTGGGCGAGTTGACGAAAAAGGCGTGGGAGCACGACTGCCAGGTGATGATCGAGGGCCCCGGTCACGTGCCGATGCACAAGATCAAGGAGAATATGGACAAGCAGCTGGAAAGTTGCGGCGAGGCCCCCTTCTACACCTTGGGCCCGCTGACCACCGATGTCGCGCCCGGCTACGACCACATCACCAGTGCGATCGGTGCTGCGATGATCGGCTGGTTCGGAACGGCGATGCTTTGCTATGTCACGCCCAAGGAGCACCTCGGCCTTCCCGACCGCGACGACGTTAAGGTCGGCGTTGTCACCTACAAGCTCGCGGCCCACGCCGCGGACCTTGCGAAGGGCCACCCGGCCGCAAAGGCGCATGACGACGCTTTGTCACGGGCGAGGTTCGAGTTCCGCTGGCGCGACCAGTTCAACCTGTCGCTCGACCCGGAAACGGCGGAGCAATACCACGACCAGACACTCCCCGCGGAAGGCGCCAAGACCGCCCACTTCTGCTCGATGTGCGGGCCCAAGTTCTGCTCGATGAAGATCACACAGGAGGTGAGGGACTTTGCCCGGATGGAGGAAGAACGAGCGCGGGATGCCGGGGGCGTGCCGAGCACGGGCTCTCAGCCGGCTTCAGCAGATGCCGACGAAGGCATGGCTGAGATGAGCAGGCGCTTCCACGATGAGGGTGGTGAGCTTTACGTGCCGGCGGCGGAGTAATTTGTTTTTTGCAGCTTCCGAGCGAGCTGACCTTAACTAGGACGCGCGGCAGTTCGGCGGCGCAGCGGCTGTGATCCTTGCAAGCAATCATTCGGCTCGAACTTAGCTGCCGGACGAATGCGAAAAGGCGTGATCTCGGCGAACGAGACCACGCTCTTTCCTGTGGCGTGCGACCTAGCGCAAGCCGCCGCTGGCGGTGAGCTTCTCGCCGGTCAGCCAGCCGGCGTCGTCGGAAGCAAGGAACACCGCAATGCTGCCGATGTCGTCCGGTCGGCCGGTCCGGCCGAGCGGGGTCTGGGCGACGATGCCGGTCTCGAACTCCGACCCGACGAAACCCGCGGCCTGCGTGCCCTCGGTCTCGACGACGCCCGGATTGATGGCGTTAACGCGGATCTTGCGCGGACCGAGCTCATTGGCGAGCACGCCGGTGATCGCGTCCACCGCGCCCTTGGTGCCGGTGTAGACGGCGGACTCGGGCATCAGGACGCTCGTGACCGCGGAGGAGATGTTGATGACACTGGCGCCCTCGCCGAGATGCGGCACGGCGGCCTTGGTTGTCAGCAAGGTGCCGAGCACGTTGACGTCAAACATCTTGCGATACTGCTCTTCGGTGGTCGTCTCGATCGGCGCAAACTCATAGACGCCGCTGTTGTTGACGAGGATGTCCAGCCGCCCGAATTCCTTGAGAGCGGTATCGACGACACCCTTGGCCTGCGTCTCGTTGGAGACATCGCCCTGGACGGCGACCGCCTTGCCGCCCGCGCCGGTGATGACCTCGACTACCGCGTCGGCACCCGTCTTGCTCGACGCGTAATTGACGACGACCGCCGCGCCTTCAGCGGCAAGCGCCTTGGCGATTCCGGCGCCAATGCCCTTTGACGCACCCGTGACGACGGCGACTTTGCCTGCAAGCTTCGACATTGTTGCTTTCCTTCCATGGGGGGCCGGAATGGCCGTTTACTCCCATAGTTCGGAAATATGGAACTATTGAACCAACCTTCAAGTCCCCTTATCTGAAATTTCGATGAGACCCCTTCTTCACCCCTCTTTGGACACCCTTCGTCCCGAAGCGATCCTCCACGCGCTGGCCGACCCCGAGCGCGCGGCGATTTTCGCCGAGATCGCGGGCAGCGAGTGCGTGCAGCGCTGCTCCGTCCTCGCGGACACGGGTTCGCGCGTGATTCCGAAGTCCTCGCTGTCCCAGCATTTCAAGATTCTGCGAGAAGCCGGCCTCATCCGCTCGGAGCGGCAGGGCGTGGAGATGCGCAACTATTCCCGCTGCGGCGAGATCGACCAGCGCTTCCCCGGACTTCTTCAGTCGATCATGACGGCCTATGGACTCGGGCCGGGCAAGGCCTGATCCCACTTCGGCGCTCAGAACCTCCCTCCGTTCGGAGCGGTTCGGGCGCACGATCCTACGGAACGAGCGAGGCATCTGATGTACGCCAGGGACGTCCCGCCCGGCACGACCTTCTACCACGGCACCAAGGCCAACCTGAACGTGGGCGACCTGATCAGGCCCGGCTTCGGCAGTAATTTCGTGGAGCGCGCACTGAAGCATATCTATTTCAGCGCTACCCTCGACGCGGCGGCCTGGGGCGCCGAACTGGCCAGCGGCGAAGGCGGAGGACGAATCTACATTGTCGAGCCGACCGGGCCGTTCGAAGACGATCCCAACCTCACCGACAAGAAATTCCCGGGGAATACGACCGCTTCATATCGATCACTCGATCCGCTGAAGGTCACTGGCGAGATCGACGAGTGGGTTGGGCATTCGCCCGAACGGCTGCAGGAGATGAGAGACAATCTTGCCCGCCTGAACAGGGACGGGAAGGCGAGAATCATCGAGGACTGAAGTCCGTCTTTCGCAGGCGCCGCCTACTTCCGATCGACCTCGAATGCCCCTGCCGCGCGCTCCACCAGGCCTTTTTCGATCGGAGCCCAGTTCGCGTTGAGTTTGCCGTCGGTTGTCAATTCCGCCCTGGTCCTTCCCGACAGAGCCAGGTCCTCCGCGTAGATGAACATAAGCTCCTCCCGGCCGTGCCCGGTGCCTTTCGGATCGTCGAGCAGCTGTACCAAACGCACGTTCGCCAGCGCTTCCGGCGGCGTATAGCCCGAGCGTTTCAGGATCGCCCGCACATGCTCCGTGTCGGAGCCGGCCCTAGCCGGTTCGGACGGGGACGAGATTCCGGTACTCACCCACACGGTCGTGCCCCAGTGCCGCTCGCGCCGGTCGCCGGTATAGTCGTGGGTCAGCTCCGGCTTGCTCGGCCAATAGCTCTCGAACTGGATCCAGTAGAGCTTCGTCAGGCGCTTGTTTCTGCCGGCCTCCGCGAAAACTTGAATCTCCGCGTCCGCGACCCCGTAAAGGTCGAAGCGGTCGCTTCCGACATAAGTCGCCGACTTCGGCATGCGTACGGTCAAGCGCGACTGGGGGTGAGTCACCGAATGACCCCGAACCATTGCCGCTGGCGGAGCAACCGCTTCGGCAGAAGCCTCCGAGGTCCCAGTTCCTAGGCTCACGAGAGCCGCTGCAACGATCGCCGAACGGGTCATCGATTGCCTCCCAGTCTCACTGCGTTATTCGAGCCATGCACGTCCTCGCTGCTCCAGGCCAGTCCGGCTCAGCCGCGCAGTGCCGCGGAAATTCCGGCGAGGCCGCCTTCGAGCTCATCCGCGGTCGGCCATGCGTAACCGAGGCGGAAAAAGGTGTCAGGCATCCCGAACCAATGGCCGGGCCCGACGTAGGTGCCATGGTCCTGCAGCAGGCGCCAGTAAAACGCGTCCGTTCCGCCCGCCGGCTCCGCCTTCATGCGCGGAAAGCAGACGACGCCGCCCGCTGGGCGAACCCAGTCCAGCAGCTCCTCCCCCTCGACCCAATCGGCGACCCGGTCGAGGCGGCTGCGCCACTCAGTCAGCGTGCGGGTCAGGAAGGCATTCTTCTGGCGCAGGATTTCCTCGGCGACCCATTCGTTGATGATGCTTCCGCAGATGCTGATCTGCTCCTTCGCCGCGAGGAACACTTCCTGGATCGCGGGATCGGTGTTGATGATCCAGCCGACGCGAATGCCGGGCGCGCCGAACGCCTTTGACAGCGAGGACACGCTGACGACGTGCTTTCCAAGCGTCGCCGCAATCGGAAGCGCCGGTGTCAGCGCGAGGTCGCGGTACGTCTCGTCGACCAGCAGCATGACTCCGCGCCGCGCCGTGATCTCGACGATCCGCCGAAGTTCGACCTCGCCGATGCTGGTGCCGGTCGGATTGTGCGGGCAGGTGATGCTGACAAGCCTAGTCGATGGCTCGATCGCCATCTCGATTCGCTCCGGGTCGAGCGCGAAGCCATCGTCGAACGTGAGGTCGATGAATGAAATATCGCACCCGATCGCGCGCGGCGTCTCCAGGTTCGTCGCATAATTGGGCCGGACGACGACGAGGTTGTCGTCATTCCCCAGCAGCGCAGTTGCGACAATGAACAATGCCCCTGCCGCGCCGCCGCAAATCAGCACGTCGTCCACGCAGAGGCTCTCGTCGTCCGCCGCGATCAGCTCACGCAATCCGGGGCTGCCGCGATGCTCGCCATAGAGCAATGTGAGGTCGGGAATCTCCAGGCCAAAGCTCGAAAGCGACTGATCCGCGATCGAGCTTTCCGACAGATTGAAGCGGATGTTCCCGTAGCCCAGTTCTTCCGGAGATTCGACCTCGATGGGCATCCGGCAGTAGCGCATTACCGAGCTCATATTTTCCCCGCCTCCCTGTTTACCGCACGCTCAGCCAATTTCGTGCCGACGGCCGCAACGGCTATAAGCCGCCCGCAACCTACATGGCTGAGGGGGAAAGCGATGAAGAAATCCGCGAGGGCATTGATCGGGCTGGTCATCATCGACGCGCTCATCGTCGTGGGTGCGGCATGGATGGTGTGGCAGGTTAGGATCGACGCCTGGCACGCGCCTGATCCGGATAGAGCTATCGCGACCATCACCTCGACGGCCGGCGGAGCGATCGGGATTGTCACCGCCCTCCTGCTGATGGCCAGCTTCGTTCACCGGCGCCGCGGGAACTAGCTTCTCGCGTGCGGATGTTCGCGTCGCTCGTCAGGAAGGCTCTGCGCATTCTCGCGGCCGTCCTCGCGGTTACTGCATGCGCGCCGGCGGCAGCATCCCATCTGGTCACTGGCAATGGCTTCGGGTTCGCCGTTGTCGCGCCTGAAAGCGGGGCGGTCACGAAATTCTACCCGCATCCCCACAGCTACACGCGGGCCGACCCCGCCAACCCGCTTGGCGAGGGGATCGAGACGGCCAACTTCATCAAGTCGCTCGGCTGGGGCAGCTCCCGACAGGCGGGCGCAGACTATGTCGAGGACTCGCACGTCATCCGAATGGGCGGCGCTGGCGCAAGCGGCACCGTCTTCATGCCGTTCGGGCTTGGCCGCCCGGCGCTGATCATTGCTTCCGACGAGGCGCAATGGCGCGTGGAGTGGAACCGGCCCATCAAGTCGCAAAAGGCCGTGAGCGGTGGGCAGTTGTTGCGGTTCGAAGGGATCGACGAGCGGCTTCTATTGATACCCTTGGGACCTTCGCGAAAGGCTCGATCTGGGCAACCCTTGGCGGCGAGCGGGGCGTGGGCGCTGATCGCCGTAGAAAGGGAAAGCGAAGCCGAGCCCGCCGTTCGCGAATTGACCCGCTGGCGTGCGCGCCTCTCACCCAAGCAGCTCGTCAGTCGGGAGCTCGCCGAGTTCGAGCAATGGCGCGTGAAGCCAGCCGTCCACTTCAGGTCCGAGAAGGAGCGTCATCTCTGGCGGCAGAGTGAAACCATGCTTCGAATCGCGCAGAGCCGAGAACCGAACCGCGCGGACCGGCACGGCAACGGGCTCATCGTCGCTGCCTTGCCCGACGTCTTTTCAACTCCCTGGGTCCGCGACATGGCCTGGGCCACCGCGGCACTTATCCGGATGGGACACCGCGAAGAGGCACGTGCGGCGCTGCTTGCTTATTTCAAGGCACGGCCGACGGGCAAAATGCGCGCCGAGGTAGGCGGCGCCGACTATCAGATTTCGGTAGTCCGTTATTGGGGCGACGGTGCCGAAGAACCTTTCTTTACCCAGGAGGGCAGCACCAACATCGAATTCGACAACTGGGGCGAAGTGCTCTGGGTGCTGGGTGAATATCTGCGCAAGTACGATGACCCGGGCCTGCTTAGGGCAGCAACCCATCGCGGTCTGCTATACAAAAGTGCCCGCGACTTCATCGTGAAGCCGCTCATGGCCAATGCGGAGAGATTTGGCGACGGCCTGATCATCGCCGCCGACACTTCCATCTGGGAGGAGCGGCAGAAGGACAAGAAGCACTTCGCTTTCTCTACGGCTTTGGCGATCGTCGGTCTTCGCGAGTTCGCCGACGTTGCGAAGCGAGCCGACGACGAGGTCGCGCGGGGGCGGGCGCTGGCCAACGTCGCGCTGCTCGAAAAGGGGTTTTCCGCGGCGTTCATCCGCGAAGGAAAGCTGCGCGGTACGCTCGAGGAAGGCGTGAAGAACGACATCGACGGAGCGCTTCTTCCGGTCATCAATTTCGGCCTCGTCAACGACAGCCAGGTAATCCGTGACGTCGTTCAGAGAATGGAGCTTCTGAAGGTCGCCTCCGGAGGTTACCGGCGCGTCCGCGGCACCTACACCGATCCCAAGATTTTCGAATATTGGTACGAGCAGCAGGAATTTGTGTTCGTCGATTTCAGTCTCGCGGAATTGTACCGCCGTCTGGGCCTGAACGCGGAGGCCGACGCGATGCTGAGCCGAATCGTCGACAAGGCCACGGCCGACCACAACATCATCCCGGAGATGTACGTCGCGGTCCCGTGCGAGCTGTTCCCGGGCAGGATCGGCGATCCCACTGGAGCAATGCCGATGGTGGGCTACGGTGCGGGGACTTTCGTGCTCCACTTGCTGGAACGTGAGAGATCCTAAAGCGCGTCGCACGGTCATTTCGCGACCGTCCGTCGAATAGCCGTGGCGGGCACGCTGCAACGCGTTGATAAGGATCCGTCCGCTTGAGGGGAGGACGGATTGTCTGTGCGTCGCCTCGCTCCGATCGCTGCGATTGGGCTGATGTTTTCGGCCGCGACGAGTGACGTACACGCGTCCGCCGAGCCGCCGAAGGTCAGCAAGCCGAGACCGGTTCCCGCCGACACGCCCACGAACGTGCTCCCGCTTCCACCGGCCTATTACGATCCTAGCTTGGCCATAGGGGGAGAGGACCTGAAGGCACGGAAGCGCGAAACGCGACTTAGCGTCCAGGTCTTCGTCAATGGCAGCGGCCCCTATGACTTCATCGTCGACAGCGGCGCCGACACCTCGGTGGTCGGACTGCGCATTGCGAACCAGCTGCAGCTTCCGCTGGGTACGCCGGCAATCCTGCACGCCATGACGGCTCGCAACATCGTTGATCGGGTGAAGGTGGAGCAGCTGACCATCGGCTCGAGCACCTTCCGAAACCTTCAGCTTCCCGCGCTTCGGGAATCCGACTTGGGCGGCGACGGAATGGTGGGCATCGATTCGCTCGTCGAGCAGCGCCTGATGATGGATTTCGAAAGGAAGATGATCAAAGTCGAGGACGCGCGGATTCCCTGGAAGCGAATGCCAGGTGAAATCGTGGTGATCGCTCGCCGTCAGCGCGGCCAGCTGATTCTCACCGAGGTCCGGGCCGCCGGCCTGCCACTCGATGCGGTCATCGATACGGGATCGGAGATTACGATCGGCAATCTCGCCCTTCGCGACAAGCTGATCAAAAAGAACCGCAACAAATTCATCACGGTCCCGGTGACCGGAGTGACCGGCGAAACGGCCAAGCTGGAGCTTGCGAAGATCGGCGAGCTTCAATTGGGTCCGGTGACCCTCCACGACGTTCCGATGGCGTTCGCCGATGTGCCGCCGTTCAAGGCGTTCGGCCTCGCCGACGAGCCGGCTCTGCTGCTTGGGACCGACCTGCTCGAATCCTTCCGTCGGATCTCGCTGGACTTCCGGGCGCGCAAGGTCCGCTTCCAGCTCCGCCGTTGCCAGACGCAGGGCATCATCATCGGAACTGCTCCAGATGCCTACACGCGCATCTCTTCCACCGGCGGCGCGGACGTGTGCGGTCGTTGACGTAAATCAGCTCAGCGCGCGCCAACATCACTCCGCTGGCCTGGGCGCAAGCCCGCTAGAACGGGTGATTGGCCCGACAACTGGCCGAACCGGGGCCTCGCCCAAGCGTTGTTGCGGCATGATCAGAAAGCTGAAATCGGGCGAGTACCGCCTCTATTCGCGCAAGAAAGGTTCGGACGGAAAGCGCCGCAACCTCGGTACCTTTGCGAGTCGGGCAGGAGCGGAAAAGCACGAGCGCGAAGTTCAGGGCTTCAAGCACCGCTGAGGACAGGAGCACCTTCCGCTGGTATTCGGGCGGAATGAGACATTTCCTGCTCTTCTACGAAGCCGGCCCGGACTATCTCGAGCGCCGGCCTCAGTTTCGGGCCGAGCATCTGAAACACGCCTGGGCCGCTGCCGAGCGCGGCGAGATTGTCGTTGCCGGAGCGCTCGCCGATCCGGTCGACGGCGCGGTGCTGATGTTCCAAGGCGAGGACAAGTCGGTCGCTGAAGATTTCGCGAGCGCAGACCCTTACGTGCGCAACGGCCTGGTTGCCCGCTGGCATGTCCGCGAATGGACGACGGTCGTTGGGGAGATCGCTGCCACGCCGGTAAGATGAGCGGGCCGCGTCCCTGACAGACGCGGCCCGGCTCTACTTTAGCAATTGCAGTTCTTGCAGGTGCACGGCTTGCAGTTGCAGCCGCGATGGCTGGCGAGCTTGGCGGCCTGAACCTGCTGCTCGGTCAAATGGATCATTGTCGTTTCTCCTCTTGCCCCGAAGTGGGCTCGACCCATATGGCACCCGTACCATGGTACGGAATCAAGCAAAAAGATCGGACACGATCGGAGCGCTCGCAAAAGCCGCTGGAGTCGGTGTCGAAACGGTCCGTTATTACCAGCGGCGCGGACTGCTGGTCGAACCGGCGCGACCTCATGGCGAGGTCCGCCGCTATGGTGACGAAGACGTTCGGCGTCTGAAGTTCATCCGTGCCGCGCAGGCCGCGGGTTTCACCCTTGCCGAGATCGGTGAGTTAATGGAACTCAGTGCGTCGGATGATCGCGTTCGGGCACGTGAGCTTGCGCAGGCCCGAGTGGCAGCTCTCGACGAGAAAATCGCCGAGCTGAAAGAAGCGCGCGAGGCGCTCTCGGGCCTGGCCACGGCATGCTCGAAGCAGCGCGGCGGGAATTGCCCGATCCTGTCGGCTTTCGACCGAAGCTAGTCAAAGAAAGGGCGCCGCCGGGCTTGCGACGACGCCCTTTTCTTGAGCGAGCCTCTCGTTCAATCAATACTGCTTCTCGGGCCACTTCACCTGTGTCGGGGTGCCGCTAAACGAGAAGCTCACCGATTGCGGCGCCCTGGCGGTAGCAACGATCGGCTTGCTTGCCGGAGCGGCCAGCTTGCCCGCTTCAGCGATTTGGCCGGACCCGCGTTCGCGGCGGTCGAGCTCGCCGGCGATCTTCAGCCGCTTTCTCAACGACAGCGACGGATTCTCCGGAGTCGGTCCGCGATAAGCGGCCTGGACGTGCGGTCCGAACTTCGAAGTGTCGAAGTCCTCGGACAAGTCATTCGCCTGGGCGGTCTTGGCTGGTGCCATCGCAGCGGGTTCGCGCACCGGGGGATCCCAGAGGGGCTCAGGCTCACCCATCGGCTCGGCGGCGATCGCCGTCTCGGCCCGCCAATCTTGTTCGAACTCGTCTTCGTACTGGCGACGCTTGCGGCGACGGACCGCCATGCCCGCGCCCGCTAGCGCCAGGATCACGGCGCCTGCACCGCCGGCCAGGGGAACGGCCTCGTCGAGCTCGGCCTTTTCCACCGGCTTCGCGTCTGGGATCGACGCTATCTCGGCCGGCTCCATCGAATCCAGCAGCGAGGAATCCGAATTTTCACTCGGCTCGACGGCGGGCTTTGGAGCTCGAGCGACGGGCTCGGGGGCCTTGGTCGTGGAGCGCTCGGTGGTGCGCGCCGTCTTTACAGCGGATTTCGACGTCGTCGGAGCAACCGCGGCCTCGGCTTGCTCAGACGAAGCTTCGGTGGAATCAGCAGGGGTTGCCGACTCAGCCGTCGGCGCCAGCGGATCGGCTGCAGGCGCTGGCGGTGCCGGCGTCACCGTCACCGTTCCCGCCGGAGCCTCCGCGGCCGGGGTTTCAGCGCTCGGCGCCTCTTGGGCGAGGAGCTGGGTTGATGAGAGGGCAAGGACCGCGGCGGTCGCAGTCATGCCCAGGCGATACTTCCTGCGTGTGTACGTCATCATGGATGACCAACACGCCAGACAGCTGTTCGGTCGAGCCGTTTCCGATGAGTTGAACCGTGGCGGCGATGGATCGAAAAAAGCTAGCGTTTACAATTATTTGATGAACTCGCAGTCAGGCAACTCAGACGCGAAAACGGGCGCCCGCAGCACGCAAGCGGACGCCCTACTGGCCACCCCACGGTCACTGACTGTTGGTGGTATTGCCGGACATGTTCACGTCAGTGTTCGACATGTTCATGTCACTTTCGTTGAGCTGGTTCATCTGATTTCCGAGCGTATCGGAGCCCGCCGTATTCTCATCGGGCGGAAGGACTGTTTCATTGGCGTAGCCGGCATTCATGTCGGCGTTGTCGGTGTAATTGTCCTGGCTGCCCTGGCTACAGCCCGCCAACGCGATAATTCCCACGGCAGCGCCGATCCTCAGCGTGAGTTTCATTGCGCTTTCCTCTTTTTATTGGGGGGGACGAGGGCAGGAAGCGCTTGAATGGCGTCTTGGTTCCTACAGTCGTTACAAGGAGGGGAAGCTCTGCTTCAGGCCATCAATGACGAACTGGGCCGCGAGCGCCGCCAGGATGACACCCAAAATGCGGGTGATCATGGCCTCCAGCTTTTCACCGATCACCTTCATGATCGGGCCGGCGGCAAGCAACGCGAACATGGTCAGCAGCATTACCACGGTGATTGCGGCGAGGACCGCGGCGACCTCCGCGGTTCCGTCAGCGCGCGAGACCCACAGCATGGCGCTGGCAATCGATCCGGGACCAGCGATCATCGGGATCGCCATCGGGAAAACGGATATGTCCTCCGCTTCTGGGGTGCCCTCGATCGACTGAGCACGGGATTCTCGACGCTGCGTCCGCCGTTCGAACACCATGTCGAGCGCGATCATGAACAGCATGATTCCGCCAGCGATGCGGAAGCTGGCGAGGCTGATTCCCAGCGCATGCAGCATCGGGCGCCCGAGCAACGCGAAGAACATCAGGATCGCCCAGGCGATCATCGATGAGCGAATTGCCATCGACCGGCGATGCCTCCCCGGAGTTCCTCGGGTCAGGCTGGCGAAGATCGGCGCGCAGCCGGGCGGGTCGATGATGACCAGGAAGGTAACCAGCGCGGAGCCGAAGACCTCGATCATTCCTTGGGCGCGGCGATGTGCTGGTCGAGGATGGTTCGATAGTCGTGGCCGTTCCAGAGTTTGGCTTCGAAACGCCGTTCGCCGGAGGCCGCGACCTTCCACTTGTAGATCAGGGTGCCGTCGGAGGAACGGCCCTGCCCTGCGTCGGCTGGCGGCTTTCCTGCAAGACGCGCCGTCGGTGTAACTTCTTCGCGATATTCCTTCGGAATCCGATCGCGACCGGCACAGCTGGCGCGCGCGACGCGGGGCTTCTTCGGCAGGGCCATGGGCTGGGCGAGATCGTCGCCGCCATCATAGCTCCACTTCCAGCCCTTGCCCTGGCGCATCCAGACCGTTGTGAAGTAGCCGTGAGTCGTGCCCGACGCGGACGTCCATGGTCCGCGATTGATCGCGGTCCGTCGGTCACACGAAAGCCAGCTGTCCGATGGTCCCCAAGTGATGGCCTTGGGAGGATCCTTGAGCGGAGCCAGAAACTCCTGAGCCCAAACCGCTTGCGGAGTGAACATCACGGCCGTCTCGTCGGCATATTTTCGAAAGGCGGTCCACTGGCCGATTTTGCCGGCGTCGGCGGCAAAGGCCCGCTCGGCATCGACAGCGGTGATTGCAGCGGCTGCGAACAGGAGATCGAGCATTACATTCCCTCCGGGTCGGGTAGGCCCTCCCGGCGGTGCGCCGCGACGACCGCGTTACGTAGGAGGCAGGCGATGGTCATCGGCCCGACACCTCCCGGGACCGGGGTAATCGCGCCGGCGACCTCCGCTGCCTCAGCGTAGGCAACGTCTCCAAGCAGCTTGCGGGTCCCATCCGGCTGTTCGACACGTTCCTGGCCTACGTCGATGACGGTCGAACCGAGCTTCAGCCAGCTTCCGCGGATCAGCTCGGGACGTCCAACGGCGGCAACGACGATATCCGCACCGCGCACCACATCCTCCAGATATCGCGTTCGGGAGTGCGCGATCGTGACGGTGCAGTTCGACTGAAGAAGAAGTTGGGCCATCGGCTTGCCGACGATGTTCGAGCGTCCAACCACGACGGCATCCAGTCCCGACAGGTCACCAAGCGTGTGCTGCAGCAGGATCAGGCATCCAAGAGGCGTGCACGGCACAAGCGCATCGAGGCCGATCGACAGCCGCCCGACGTTCACCGGGTGAAAGCCGTCGACGTCCTTGGCGGGATCGACCCGGGTCAGGACCGCCTGTTCGTCGACATGCTTCGGGAGCGGGAGCTGAACGAGAATTCCGTCGACCGCCGGATCGGCGTTCAGGCGGTCGACGAGGGCGATCAACTCATCCTGCGTCGTCTCTTCGGGAATGCGGTGCTCGAAGCTTTCCATGCCCGCTTCGAGCGTCGCTTTGACCTTCGAGCGGACATAAGCGGCGCTGGGCGGATGGTCACCGACCAGCACGACCGCGAGACCGGGCGCCCTCCCCGTGATGTCGAGGAACTGGCTCGCTGCTTCCGCAACCCTCCGCCGCAGGTCAGCGGCAATCGCCTTTCCGTCGATGATCTTCGCGGTCATGCGCCCGAATAGACCAGGTCCACCGCGACGCCGCTCAGAAGCATGCGCAGGATCTGGATCAGCAGCAGCAGCACCAAGGGCGAGAAGTCGATCCCTCCGAAGTCGGGCATCAGCCGCCGGATTGGCCGGTAGAGCGGATCGATGATCCGATCGAGCGCTCGAACGAAGGCGCGCAAGCCCTGCGAACCGGTGTTGAGCACGTTGAAGGCGACCAGCCAGCTGAGGATGACCTGGAGGATGATGATCCAGCCGAGAACCCGAAGCAGGAGGTCGGCGATATTGAAGAGTGCGAGCACCATGGGCGCGGCTTAGCCGGAGGGCTTCACCGCCGCAATTGCTGCTCGCTCAGG
>JBKPKZ010000226.1:0-1730 GCA_046731355.1 Pseudomonadota bacterium
CTGCTGTTCGTCGGAGCGACCATCGACTTCCTGCCGCCGAAGCCGGCTCCTGCACCGGTCGAGGCTCCGCCGCCACCGCCACCTCCGCCCCCGCCGCCGCCCGCGACGCAGACGTGCCCGGACGGATCGGTGATCCTCGCGACCGAGACCTGCCCGGCTCCGCCGCCTCCGCCTCCACCGCCGCCCCCGGCACCGGAACGTGGCTAGGCTGCGGATTCCTCTGGCACGGCCCGCCGGATCTCTCCGGCGGGCAACTGCCGCCGCGCTAGCCCTCAGCTTCCTGATGGCCAGCGCTCCGGCAGCAGCCGCGTCGCAAACCGCGGTGCTCGCCGGCGGCTGCTTCTGGGGAACGGAAGCGGTGTTCGAGCACGTCAAGGGCGTTCAGAACGTCGTCTCCGGGTTTGCCGGGGGAACGAAGGGCGGATTCGGTCGGCCCGTCTCGGAACGGACGGGATTTGCCGAGGCGGTCCGGGTCAACTTCGACCCGGCTGAGGTCAGCTACGAGCAGCTCCTGCAGATCTTCATGCTGGTTGCTCACGATCCAACGCAGGTCGACCGGCAGGGGCCCGACATCGGACCGAGATATCGGTCGGCGATCTTTCCACAGAACGCACAGCAGAAGCAGATCGCGAAGGCCGTCCTCGACCAGATGCGCGCCTCAAGACATTTCGGGAAGCCGATCGCCACGCGACTGGAATCCGGCGGGTTCGACGTCGCCGAGGAGGCCCACCAGAATTACGTCCGAAAGCATCCGACGAGCACCTATGTCGTCGTCAACGACCTGCCCAAGCTTGCCAAGTTGAAGCGCGGCTATCCGCAGTTTTGGCGCAGTTGAGTTGAAACGGAATCTCGCACCGACCTGAGGTCCCCTTAGACCAATGCACGACAGGTTTCGCGAGATCGGAGGCCACGGACCGAATAGTCCGTGGCCTCCCTGTCTCTAGGGGCAAATCTGGATAGGCTCGACTGCCGGCAGCCCTAGTCTCACCGCATGTGCGAGGTCATCATCCTGCCGCTGACCATCGAAGAGCTCGAAGAGGGCGCGAGGCAGCTCGATCGCGGAGAGGTCGACGGCGGGGCCTTCTGGCATTTGAACAGCGCCGCCTTCAGCCGGACCCTGCTAGTCGCGATGCGCGAGACCACTGATGCCCTTTCGTGCAAGGACTTGCCGCTCGATTGGCGTGACGAGCTCGAAAGTCAGCTGGAGCTGCTTCGCCGGTGCTTCGACGCCAATTACGGCGTGGTTGGGCGCGCCTGACCTAAAGCCGAAGGATCGAGGCGGTGTGGCGAGCGATGACCCGCTCCTCGTCGGTCGGGATCACCCAGATCGGAATCTGCGAAGAGGAGGAATCGATACGGCCTTCCATGCCCTTGTTCGACGCGTCGTCGAGCTGGGCTCCGAGCCAGGCGCAGCCAGCAATCACTTCGCGCCGGGTGGCGGCGTCGTTCTGGCCGATGCCTCCAGTGAAGACGATCCCGTCCACTCCGCCGAGCGCCGCCGCAAGCGACCCGATCTCGCGGATGATGCGATAGATGAAGAGGTCGATCGCCTCGCGGGCGTTCGGCTCGTCCGATTGCCGCAACGTACGCATGTCGGACGAGATTCCGGAGACTCCGAGAAGACCGGATTTCTTGTAGATCAGGCTTTCGAGAGCGCGGGCGTCCATGCCCTTCTCGTCCATCAGGTAGATGAGGACTCCGGGATCGACCGATCCGCAGCGCGTTCCCAT
>JBKPKZ010000227.1:0-9922 GCA_046731355.1 Pseudomonadota bacterium
GGATAGAGCCTTTTCCCGGGTAGTTCGGTGCACTGCGCTTGCTGGGCCTTGCATTGACGGCCGTTCACCAGCTCGACACTGACGTTTCCGGAGTTGCTGAACGTCAGGCTGCGCCCGTTGCGGCTGGCACTGACGTTTGCAGCAGGCTGTGCTGGCCGGACAAGCACGAGAACGTCGTAGCCTACTAGCACCTTAAGGCCAGAGTCTTCGGACTCGATGCCACCGACGACCGGCTTGACGGTCACGCGGTAAACATGTTCGCGATCCGAACTGCCGGACACGCTCGCAATCCTGACAAGCTTTCGTTGGCCGGGCTCGAGGATCATCCGCGACGGGCCGACGAGAAGACCGAGCTTCTCGGGATCGGGATCCTGGTGGACGCTTTGCTCCGGGGAGCCGGGATTGATGATCTCACGCGGCTCGATCGCGACAAAGCTGCGCTCGGGAGAATCGTTCCAGACCTCCAGATCCTCCCGCATGTGCTTGTTGGGCTGAAGCTCGACCACCAGCTCGCTTAACACCAGGTCGGCACGCGCCGAGGAGGGAAGCAGCAGGACCAGCCCAGCGGCAATCAGCGATCCTACGTGACCGGCTCTTCTCACTGGCACGTCACCTTCCCGAGCGAAGCAAAATCGTTCTTCACAATCACGTTGCCGAGGATGACTTGGCACGGTGTCTCCTCGGCTGCGCCGATTGTTATCTGGTCATTCCGCCGCATGTCGATCTGGAAATAGCCGTTCTCATCCGTCTCGGAGACGGACTTTGCCGTCTGGACCAATGCATTGGCGATGGGCGAGCCTTTCGGCGAAACGGCTTGGGCGAATACGGAAAACGTGGTTTCGGCGCGCCACGAGAGGGACTTCACGCTGCCCGGATAAAGGGTCACGTCGCGCGAGGCCGTGTCGTAGCTGACGGCCGGCGCGTCGATCGGGACCAGGCGCACCTTGTAGGTTCGGAAGCCGGGAACGAAGAGCGAGAAGCGCTGGCCGGCCTTGACCCGTCCTCGAGAGACCTCGTCGACGAGCACGCTGAACTGGGCGTCGGGCGCATCGCCGTCCACCGAGACGACGATCGCGCTCGGTTCCAAGTTGCGAGTTCCCCAGGCAGTCGAGGTATGGGCGCCCAAAGCAAATCCCGACTGGAACGACAGGTCGTACTGCGTACCTCCTCGGCCCTCGAGGTTGTGGAGGACGTTGGCGCGAACATTGCCGAACCGGCTAGTGATCGTTCCGCCGCCTCGAACGGCCGAGGTATCGATGTTCCGGTCAAGCCCGCCCTCATAAGTCAGGAGCGTCTCGTCTTCCATCTGGTGCGAATATTGCGCCGTGAAGGTGCTGACAGCCCTCGACCGCGACGCCTGGATTCCACTGCGCCCGTTCTGGAAGCTGCCGCCGACTGTGCTCAGGGTGGAAAGGCCGCCGGAAGCGAATGAAATCCTGGCTCCGACGAAGGCCGCGCTCGTGGTGCGCGTCCGTTGCGCCGAGGCCTCGAGTACGATCTGCAACTGATTTCGCGAGACCACCGGCCAGTTGATCGTCGGGCCGATACTATAGTCCGCCGGAAGGTCACGGTCTTTCCGATAGGATCCAACGACGGTCAGATATCCGTCCCCGAGGCGCAGCCCGACGCTTCCGGTCGCCTGCGTGTAGGATCCGCTCGCGAGCTGAACGCCGGTCGGGGCAGACCCGTCGAACGTTTCGATGCGCTGAGACAAGGGGATCAAGGGCTTGCCGTCGGCCGACCAGATGCGGCGAAGGTCGAAGCTGATGTTGACGGGACCCAGGTCGGTCGCCGTCACCTGAAGGAGAGCCCCCTTGTCTCCCGCGCTCGAGAGGAGTCCCGCGGCTCGAACCCGGGCCGGTCCCTTGAGGAACCATCCTCCCACCTGAACCATCGCCTTGTGCTGGGTTCCGAGCGCGGCGACATCGACGGCGAGACTGTCAGTCAGGCGCCATGCGGTGGCGGCTTGGTAATAGAAGGTGCTCGAGGCGCTGATTGGATGGTTGCGTTCCGTGTTTGCGAGCACGCCCGCGAAGACATGGAAAATCCGGTGTCCGACGGGCGGCAGTGAATTATTCCTGACGAAGAACCGACGCTCCTCCCGGACGCTGCCGCTGGCTTGCTGGATGCGAAGAACGACGTTGTAGGAGCCGTCTGAAAGAGCCGATGTGTCGATTTCGTTATTGCCCGCCGGATAGGAGGCCGAGCCGACGAGTCGACCATCGACCAGAAGCTCAACTCGGGCGGGCTGGGAAAGGAATAGGATCAGCGGCGTCTCGTGAAGCGCTTCCTGGTCGATTGACGTATCGAACTGAGTCCCAACGCCGGCTCCAAGAATTCGCCGCTGGCCCGTGAACTCGTTGCCGGGGCTCCAGAAAAGACCGGCCGAGTAGCGCAGGTCCTTTCGCTCGATCTCGCCGACCAGATCGTCGACTACCAGGCCGAGCTTGGACGCAACCGACGTATTTGCCCGAATGCGCGCACTTCCGAGGCCGATGATCGTGCGATTCTGCAGGTTGTAAAAGTTCTGCTCGCCGATCGTACCCGACGCGTTGAACCCGATTGCATTGGTCAGCGAGAGGGCCCGGTCGGGGGCAGGGAGGTAACCGTCTTGACCAATTCGATTCACGCTCAGGAAGCGTGGATTCACGAACACGGAAACGCGGAACCGGTCCTCGTCATAGATGATTCCGACGACATCCGGCTCGAGGACTCCACAAAGTGCGGAGCTAGAGCGCGAACAGGCCAGCGCCGCGTTGCTCGGAAGTTCTGCAGACAGCCCCGAACGAAGCTCGGCCCCGGCAACTGCCAGCGGAAGCATTTGAAGCACTTCGGAAGGTGTCTGGAACTGGAGCGATCCCGGTTTCGTGACCGCAAGCGTCTCTCCGACCTTCTTGTCACCGTAATAGACGTCGACCAGAGCCGTTCGAGCGCTGGCCAGCTCATCGAATCCCTCCGGGGTCCCCGTCGCAATGAGCGTGGAATTGGCCATTTCGGCCATCGCCGGCGCATTTATGGTTAACGCCGCGAGGCAAAAAAAGGGGCGGACGAGGCTTCGCATCATGCCTCGCCTCACTCGGCCCCGACGACGAGCGTCAGCGTGCCGGAATAGGCGCCGGCCGTAGCGCTCGACAGAGCTCCCGAGCGGAACAGGATGATGAGGCTCGCACTGGTCGGTGGGCCTGTGTTGCAGGTCTGCTGCGTTGCCGTGCTGGTCTGGCCGGTGAGAGGAACGTTCGGCGACAGCTGGATTCCCGAGCCTTGCCCGCTCGAGCTGCTCCACTGCACCTCGTAGGTCAGTGCGCTCGGACCCGACGACAATTGGAAGGTGCCCCCAGGACCAGCACCGGTCGCTGTGATGTTGTAGCCGCTCGTGCTCGTGTCCGAATAGAGGCAGACGCTTTGGCTTTGGCTTGAATCGACGCCGAGGTTTGCGATCGAGCCAAAAGCGACGTCATTGAGGTTCGAAACCCGAACCTTGTTGCTCGCGGCAAGGGCGGGCGAGGCCGTCAGCAGCATTGCTGACGTGCCCATGAGGACGAGCCCCATGCCTGCCGCGAGTTGCAACAATGGCGATTGGGCCGATCGCCCGGCACTGCCCGGCGACTTGCCCGATCCGCTCCCCCTTATTGCAAGGGCGGTGGCAGCATGTGCGTCAGCCGCCACGTTTTCCTCGTCATTCCGGTGCGACGACCAGCGTCAGCGTGCCGGTGTAGGTGGTCGCGGCCTGCATCGTCTGCAGGTTGGCCGAGCTGATCCTTACGATCAGGCTGGCGCTGGTGGCCGGCCCGCTCGCGCAGTTCATGTTGGTTGCCGTCGAGGTCAGGCCCGTAAGTGCGGTGCCGGTCGAAAGAGCTGAGCCCGCCGACTGGCCCGAGCTTCCGGCCCATTCAACACTGTACGGCACGGTCAGAGCGCCATTGGCCAGCGTGAAGGCACTGGCCGCTCCGCTGCCCGTCGCCGTCACGTTGTAGCCCTTGGTGCTCGTGTTGCTCCAGACACAGACGTTCTGAGCATTCGCAGCGTTGACCGAAGGATCCTGGTTGGTGAACGAAACGTCGGTGAGCTTCGACAGCTGCACGCGATTGGGGATGGAAGCCCCGATCGTGATCGAGCCGGTCGACGTCGCGCCGAGCGTTCCTTGAGTGGCCGCAAACGCGGTCCCTGGCATCAGCGCTGCGGCGACGCATGCACCGCAAAGCCGACGAAACCGAGCATTCGTCATTTTCTGGTCCCCCACACGGGTTGATTAAAATTTGGTCCGTTTTGGAGGTAACATTCCGCCCGTAAACAAGCCGTTAAACGCGGCCGTGTTTCTAACTTTTCTTAATGTGGAGTTGAGGCTCGGACAGATCCGATTGACTGGAGGAGCGAGGGAGGACGTCTCAGTCAGGAACGATGAGGACGAGCGTGCCGGCTCCGGACGGTCCGCCATTTGGTTCGAAAAAGGAGTCGCCGCCCATCGGTTGAGTCACCACGGCGTAGCGCAAGCTTTGATCGATTGCCCTGATTGCTGGACGGCCAGCTGCTCCTGATGGGGCCGACGGCCTTTCCACCTTGAATGCCGGTGCGACACTGACGCTGATCCGGATAACGGATCGGGACCGTTCGCCTGTCGCACCTTGTACAGGCTGGGCGAGAGCCGGGGCCGCAATCGCAGGCAACATGGCCAGGGCCAGGCGAGAGTAGGCCGGCCTAATCATCTTCGGGATCCCCTGTTCCTTTGCATCGTGGCCTTCCAGCTGATCGCGGCAAGGATGACATTCTTTCAGAAGGGTCTGCGCTTCCCCCAAACCGTTAAAGCAGCGATTACCACTTGCACCGTTTTGGATCGAATTCGCGTTGCTGATTGACACCGCGGGGCAATCGCATCGTCGGGCCTCATGCATCTTCGAGCATGATCAACGTTGCGAGCGACGTAAAGTTGCGATGCTTCCTAAACCTATTGGGTCAAGATATTGGAAGAGAGCGCGAAAACGAAAGATCCATGAGTGCCGGAACTTGGACGGCTTCTGTTCTGTTCGACAGCCGTTGGTCGATGCTCATCCATGACAAGAAGGCCCGCCGGGCGGGGGACGCCTGACGAGCCTTCCAAGGTTCGGCACGCTTCCCGTGGGTTCGCGGAAACGTGTCCGGACGGACTACGCCGCCAGACTTTCGCAAGTCTTGCCGCTTGCGCCGTTTTGGATGGAAATCGTGCCGGGAAAGGAGTGCGCGGGCCGGGGGCTCAGAAGTCAGGAGCCACCAAGCTCAACGGCGCTGGTCAAATAGGCATGGAGTGCCTCTCTGCCTTTTTCGGCCAGGAGCACACGCATAGATCTCGCGTCGGTCGGATGGGATTCGAGCTTGATCAGCTTCTGGTCCGACAGATAATTCATCCAACGCAGGCCAGTCGCTTGGGAAACGCCGGACAATTGCGCCAGCCTGTTCATCGTGAGCCCTTCACCAGCCGTGTAGAGCACGAGCAGGATGTCCCAGGCCGGCTCGCCGAACATCGCCTTGGCGAAGTAATTTGAGCGTCTCTGGCGAAGGGCGAGGATCTGGCGAGCCTTCTGTTCGAGAATGTCGCCTTCGCTTCGAAGCCGCTCATAAAGTGTGCGCGCAAGTCTGCTTCCATCGCAAGGCTCTTCCACGTCCGAAAGCAGCCCGAAGAGCCGCCTGGCATCTGTCAAGTCGCGCCCGGTCAGCGTGACAGACTTCTCCGGCAGGTGTTCAGTGACTCTGTCGTGGCTCGGGTCGGTCAATCGAATACCCCTGCGCTGGCAGCGCGAAGCGCGACACCTGTTGGACCGAGCATCAACGGATTAGTGGCCAGTAGGTTCGCGGGCAAGCATCTTAATTTGCAACCTATCAGCCATTCTGGACAGCGCAAGGCATTGATCTGGAACGGACACAGGAGCTTGAGAATCGCTGCTCCCGAGTCACGAAATAATCAGCTTGACGCCTTGCAGGCGAACGGTGCGGCCGTCTTCAAAAATTGGCGCCGCAATGAGGCGCATCCAGCGCGTCTCTCCGATGACTGAGTGAATTTCCGCGTCCAGTGTAAATCCGTTCCGATTGCGGATTGCCTCCGAGCGGAGGCGCTCCATGATCACTCGAGATCTCTCCGAATAGAATGAGACACACTCATCGCGAGTAATGCTGGCATTTCGTTGGAGGCCGAAGATGTCATAGACTCCGCCTGACCAGGTCAGGCTGTTGTCGGCCAGATCACATTCCCAGCAGGCGGCGTGATGGGCACTTAAGGCACCGACGGCATTTGGCTGGACGGCTTCGATTGCCTCGGAATTGAGGATGTAGCCGAGCTCGAAGTGCCGGGCCAGTTCGTGGAGCGGCCAGCTGTGGTGTAACAGGACCGGCTCCGGCGTTCGCCACTCCTGGCCTCGAACTGGGATCATGGACGTCAAAGGTACGGTCCAGATCGCTGTAAGCAATGGGTAAATTGCCGTAGTCGAGTGACTGGCCAGTTCTTCACCGTTTGGACGGGTCCTAAAAGGCGAGCAAGACTGAGTTCCCGTTCACTGGTGTTCGACTAGGCGGACGATGATCTTTCGTCCGTTTTCATCCGTCCGTTCCACCTCTCTCCGGGAGGCGATCGGAGCTTGGCTCCAATGCCGTGCCGAAATCGAGGCCGCGCGCTCAATTCGGACACTTGCAGTTGCCGATCGAGTTGCCGATCCCGCCGGTTGGGACACGGCAATTGCGGATCCGGCGATAAGGAGAGTGGCGAGCATGGCAGAACTGTCGCCAGCTCGCCCTTTCGCGAACCCTGATCATCGCTCCGCTTCGGAGCAGATTCGAGACCTGGGATTCTGTGGTTGATAATCCTTCGAGGCGATTTTCGACCGCGTCTCGAGGAGACTTGTCCTTGAGGTCGCGGCGGCGTCAGAGCACGGCTGTATCGGCAGGGAGCATGTCGAAATAGACGTCCATGGCTTTGCGTCCTTCCTCGGTCAGGGACAATAGGACAAGCCTGGCGTCGAGGCGGTCGGACTCGCGCTGGATGAGGCCTTCCCTTTCGAGGGCCGCGATCCATCGCAGCGTGGTTGTTCCAGGAACGCCCGTGCGTTCCATCAGCCTGGAGATCTGCAGACGCCTTTGCGCGAGCGAGGCGACATAAAGTTCGAGGAGCATGTCCCACGCGGGATCGCTGAACAGACTGGCGTTGAAGACGCGCTTGCGGTCGGCCCGTGCCGCAATTGTCCGGCGAACCGAGGCAATCCGAGCGTATGGAGTCTGGGACTGGCCTTCCGGGAAAGGCACGCGAAGGCCCTGGACTTCCCTGACGGCTTCCGCTGGCGAGAAATTGTTCACGTGGCTGTTCCTTTAGGTCACATCGAAAATGTGAAACTGGAATTAACCATGGCCGGTAGGCATGTTGTTAAGAATCGGACCATTGTGAATTGAAGTTTGCACCGATTTGAATGGAATTGGTTAGACGGGGGCTCGGCATGCGCTGCAACGGCCGCCACGGCGGGGCTATTTCAACGCCAGGCTGATTTGTTCGAGCGGCTTCGCGAGAGCTGCTTCGACGGTCCCGAAGGCGCTCAGGCCCAGCGCGCAGGCAATCAGCCCAAAGCAGGCGAATTCCATGGCTCGTCCCAACTGCCGGCTGCTTTCATGCGTCTGGGCCGGGCTTCGAGGCGCGCGCCGGCGCTCGACGGTTGATTGCGGACCTGTCGTCGGCGGGGAAGGGGTGGCCTGCTCGCGAAGCAGGGGCTGGATGAAGATCGGATCCTGGGATCGGAGGCCGGCCCGATGACCCTTGGACCAGGCTATGCGAGCAACGATCAGGTGGCTCCCACGCCGAATCTCGACATAGGATCCGCGTCCGGGCGGCCGAGCCGCCTGGATTCCGAGGCCGTGCAGGGACACGTTGAGAATGCAGACGTCCTGCCAGGAAGCATCGACGCGCATTCTGGCCCTGACCATCACCTTCTCGCGATTCTCGCGTGGCTTCAACGCAAACCCATCTGCATCGCGCGCCGAGTCCAGCTGCGGCTTCACGCGTAAGCGTTGATAAGGAGCGTCCCGCCCACCATTGACTTAAACACTCCTCCGCATCGGACCGGATTCGACCGATTTAAGAAGGGCTTGTGCGATTCCAGTCAGGCCGGCTCGGGCCAAGGCGCTTGCTCGGCGAGCCTGGCAACGACCGCCACGTGGCGCTCGGGTCGCCCGAAATTCGAACCGGCATGATCCATGGTTTGAACCAGGTTGGAGCCGTGTCGCTTCGGCACAGCGGCCCGAATATATTCGAGTTGCTTCAATATCGTGCTATCTGATTACGCGAACGACACGACCGCCGGGCGGCGGATCCGTGGTGTTTTGCTCGGGGGTATGAGTTCTATGGCGGCAGCCAATCGGGATGCCGGCCCTGCATCGGATCAAGCGCCGCTTGAACGCGCAATGTCTATGCTGGTCGAGGCGTTGGAAATCTTGGACGCGGAAGACGTGCCTCCGGAATTCGGGGCCCGACTGCAGGGGGTTATAGAGGAGCTAAGGGAGCATCGCTCCCACTGGCAGGAGTAACCCCCGGTTCGACCGAACCATTCTGAAGCGAACTCTTCATTGTGCTTGCGCGCTTTGCGGCCACCGGCGACAGAAAACTCACGGCAGTGTCGAATCGACCGTTGTGCGGGCGCTGCTCGGAGCGTCCGCATCTGCTGGAATTCCCGCCGGTTCGGAGGAATGGTTAACCATCTCGTCAGACCGGATACTCAGGGTGTCGGCATGGCAGGATGGTGCTGATGCAGGCAATTGCAAATGGTGAAGATCCGAGAACGGATCAGCGTTCGCACGTCTTTTTGATGGCGGTGCTTCGCGCCGGAACGACGTCCTGTCCGGTCCGCGTCCGAAATATCTCGATCCACGGCGCGCTTCTGGAGGGCAACCACCTTCCTTTAGAAAAGCAGATCGTTGCTCTCAGGCGTGGAAGCCTTTCCGTATCCGGCGAGATCGCCTGGATTGCCGGGCAGCATTGCGGCATTCGCTTCTCGAAACCGATCTCTGTCGCTGAGTGGGTCGATCGGGCAGGACCGGTCGGCCAGCAGAGGATTGATTCCGCTGTTGCCCAGTTTCGAAGGAGCTCCCGCCCGGAATTCGTCAATGAATATCCTGCGATGAAGCGAGGTCCGGGAGAGCTCGAGGAGTTTAGCCTCAGGCTCCTTGAAACATGTGAGCGTATTGCCGAGCTTCCGGGTATGTCCGTTGAGCTGGCCGAAGAATTGTTGAAGATCGAAGCAACCGCGCACGCCCTTCGCGACGTGGTTCACCGAACTCATGAAATCGATTGATCCGAAGCTAGCCGACCACGGTTGCCGCAGCCCCGCCTTGGGCCAAGATCAAGGCGATGATCTCGACAAGGAGCAGTGCGTATTGCTCGCAGTGCGCTCGGCCTTCCCATTGCCTGACACAGGAACGTTCACCGATCTGCTTTCGGCGATCGACGATGCCGAGAGCGATCATTGATCGCGAAACGCCGAGGGGCGTGAGGGACTGGTCGTCAGATCCCAGCCAGCAATTCCAAAGGGGGCTTGAGGACCTGCCAAGGTCTCAAGCTACGCCCGATTGTTCTAGAACCAATGATCCGGTTGGACATGCCACTGGGTGGCAACGCTGTTGTAGGCGTTGACGGCATTGTCCGAGAAGCCACCATTGGCGGTGCCGAGCCAGTCGGTGATCCTGCCATCGGTGTTGCGCCAGAGGATGTCGTCGCGGCCATCGCCGTTGAAGTCACCGATCGAGGCAATGTGCCAGTCGAGCGACACGCCGTTGAGCGAGTTGGCGGCATTGGACGCAAAGCCGCCGTTGGCGGTGCCCAGCCAGTCGGTGATCCGGCCATCGTTGTTGCGCCACAGGATGTCGTCGCGGCCATCGCCGTTGAAGTCACCCGAACCCACGACATGCCAGTCGGTGGCAA
>JBKPKZ010000228.1:0-4873 GCA_046731355.1 Pseudomonadota bacterium
AGCTCAACGAGCAGTCGAACCTCGAAGCGCCGGTCGACGGCACGATCGAGTTCCGTGACATGCCGACGATCACCGACCCGCGCGGCCGGCACATCTCGCTGTCGCGTTCGGGCGAGATCGCGATCCTCGACATGGACGGCCGAGAGCTGTCGACACACCGTGTCCCGTATGGCGCCCACCTGCTGTGCGAGACTGGCCACATCGTCAGCAAGGGCGACCGGATCGCCGAATGGGATCCGTCGTTCAGCCCGGTCATCACCGAGCGTGCTGGTACCGTGAAGTACCAGGACCTCATCGAGAACCGGACGATGACGGAGCAGATCGACGAATCGACCGGTATCGCCCAGCGCGTCGTCACCGACGACATGGGCAAGTCCAAGAAGGACTCGCTCCATCCACGCCTGACGCTGACCGGCGGCAAGGCGGAGGAAGCCGGAGTATACCGGCTTGCTCCGGGTGCGATCGTCGCGATCGAGGACGGCCAGACGGTCGAGGCCGGCGAAGTGCTCGCCCGAATGCCGCGTGAAGCTGCGCGTACGCGCGACATCACCGGTGGTCTGCCGCGCGTCGCCGAGCTGTTCGAGGCTCGCAAGCCCAAGGAGAACGCGATCATCGCGAAGGTCTCGGGCAAGGTCTCGTTCCGCAAGGACTACAAGGCCAAGCGGAAGATCGCGATCGTTCCGGACGACGGTTCGGAGGCAGTCGAGTATCTCGTTCCGAAGTCGAAGATCATCGAAGTGCAGGAAGGCGATTACGTGAAACGGGGCGACAACCTCGTGGGCGGTTCGCCGGATCCGCACGACATCCTGGAGGTCCTCGGCGTCGAGGCGCTCGCGGAATATCTCGTGAGCGAGATCCAGGAGGTCTATCGACTGCAGGGTGTGAAGATCAACGACAAGCACATCGAGGTGATCGTTCGCCAGATGCTTCAGAAGGTGGAGATCACCGACGGCGGCGACACCACGCTGCTGGCCGGCGAGCAGGTCGATCGCGAAGAGATGGACGAGGTCAACTCGCGTCTCGAGAAGAAGCAGAAGAAGGCCGAAGGAAAGCCGGTCCTCCTTGGTATCACCAAGGCGAGCCTGCAGACCCGCAGCTTCATCTCTGCAGCTTCGTTCCAGGAGACGACCCGAGTCCTCACCGAGGCCGCCGTCCAGGGCAAGGTCGACACGCTCACCGGTCTCAAGGAGAACGTGATCGTCGGACGTCTGATCCCGGCCGGCACCGGCTCCAGCATGAAGGAACTCCGGGTCGCGGCCTCCAGCCGTGACGCGGCTCTCCGGGCGACCCACCGTCGCCTGCAGGAGGCGCTGATCGCTCCGGACTCGGCCGAGGAACTGCGTGCAGCCGAGAAGGCTCGCTCGCGTCGTGACGACACCGCCGGAACGGGCGAAGACCCGTTGGCGGAGGTCGTTCCGAGCGGCCACGGCACGGACGCGGATGCCGGCGACTATCTCACCGAATAGTCGCTAGCCTTTTCGGGCAAACGAAAAGCCCCGCCGGCGCAAAACCGGCGGGGCTTCTTTTTTTCGCTTCGTCGGCGCTGACTAGCAGCGACCACCGTGCATTGCATTTTGCGTGCAATTGGCGGCCGAGCCGACATCCGTCGCAGCGCCCCGGACAGTGTTGCAGGCCGCGAGCGCAACGCAAGTTCCCACCAACAACGCCGTGATCAACTTCGATTTCATGTCCACCCTCCTTACGTACCCGGAACAAACAATAGTCCCACTGATGCTCTTGTCGACTGTCTGGGCGATGAACGCCTCATGAAAAGTGCCCCGCCGGAGGCATTTCCCCGGCGAGGCACCTTCAACTGTTGCGATTCTGCGTCGGCTTGTGAGCCGTTACTCAGCAGTTCTTGTCGTTGATCGCGTTCTCGGTGCAATTCGCAACCGAGTTCACGTCACGAGCAGCACCACGAACGGTGTTACACGCGGCGGTCGCAAGCGCCGCGGTAATCAGCGCCGCCGTAAGAAGCTTCTGAACCATGAAGATTCCTCCTTTTGATGGGCCAACCAACGCGCTTGGTCCGGAAGCGCTCCATTCCGCCACCGTTATTTTCGAGCGACACGGCAGTTTGCGCCTAAACGGCGACAGGTGCGGAGATGTGCGGGTGCGGCTCGTAGGCGTCGAAGGCGAAGTCCTCGGGCTCGTAGTCGAAGATCGACTGACCTCGATCCTTGAGGATCAGTTGCGGCAGCGAGCGAGGCTCGCGGCCGAGCTGGAGCCGGGCCTGCTCGAGGTGGTTCGAATAGAGATGCACGTCGCCGCCGGTCCAAACGAACATGCCCGGCTCGTGCCCTGTTTCCCTCGCAAGCATGTGCGTCAGAAGCGCATAGCTGGCGATATTGAAGGGAACTCCGAGAAAGAAATCCGCGCTTCGTTGGTAAAGCTGCAGGTTCAGCCGACCGCCCGCCACATGGGTCTGGAACAGGCAATGGCAAGGCGCGAGCGCCATTCGTTCGATCTCGCCGGGGTTCCAGGCCGTGACGATCTGCCGGCGTGACGACGGATCGCGGCGGATCAGGTCGACGAGGTTGCGGATCTGGTCGACTTCGCGACCGTCGGCCGTCTCCCAGTGCCGCCACTGCTTCCCGTAGACCGGGCCGAGGTCGCCATTGTCGTCGGCCCATTCGTCCCAAATGCTGACCTTGTGGTCCTGCAGCCAGCGGACGTTGGTGTCGCCGCGAAGGAACCAGAGCAGCTCAACGATGATCGACCGAAGGTGCAGCTTCTTCGTCGTCAAAAGCGGAAAGCCCTTCGACAGGTCGAAGCGCATCTGTGCGCCGAAGTAGGACAAAGTGCCGGTACCGGTCCGGTCCGGTTGCTCCACTCCTTCGTCGAGGATCCGCTGCATGAGGTCGAGATACTGGCGCATGAGGCAAGAGATTAATCCGCTCGGCCCCGCGTACAAGGTCACCGATCACCTGCGCTGTGGATGAAATCCAGCACGGTCGGGAAATGGTTCGAGTCGTGTGAGGCTCGTCGAGCGCGCTTCCCGTTCGCCTCGAAGCTAAGCGCGCTCCAGATCGTCACAGACTTGACGCTCTCCTGCTGGTAAAAACGACTGTCCGCAGCAACCGCTCGAGGCGCGAATGCCAGTCGTTGCCGCCTATCTCTACCGGGACGGGGCCCGCGTCCGGAGCGTCGCGATCGACGAGCGATGCGACGGCGGCGAGGGAAAATCCGAATTCGTCTGGATCGGCCTTGCCGACCCGACGGCCGAGGAAATGAAGGCGCTTCAGGATTGCTACGACCTCCATCCATTGGCGGTCGAAGACGCGATCAACGCCGACCAGCTGCCCAAGGTCGACGTCTACGGCGACCAGATCTTCGTCGTCGCCCGGACCGCGCGCCTCCAGGGCGAAAGCATCGAATATGGCGAGACCGCGATTTTCGTCGGAGCGCACCACATCATCACCGTTCGCCACGGCTCCGAGCGAGCACACACAGCCCTTCGCGAGCAGCTCGAGAAGGCGCCGGTGCTCCTCAATCACGGCACCGATTACCTGCTCCACGCGGTGCTCGATTACATCGTCGACGGTTATGCCCCGCTCGTCGACGAGATCGAAGAAGAGGTCTTCCAGATGGAAAGCCAGGCGGCCGAATCCTTTCTCGGACGCGAGGACGTCAACCACATCTTCGCCCTTCGCCGCGAGCTCAGCCGACTGCAGCGCATCCTCATCCCGATGGAGGAACTGACAGTGAAACTCGCCCGGCAGAAATTGCCCGGGATCGACGAAGATGCGCGGGTCTACTTCAGGGACGTCCGTGATCATGTTCGCCGCGTCGGCTCACGGGTCGACGGCCTTCGTGATGCACTGACCTCGGTTTTCGAGTTCAGCACCTTGCTTGAACAGCAGCGCGTCGGGACGATCACCCGGCAGCTGGCGTCGTGGGCCGCCATCCTCGCCGTTCCAACCGCCTTTGCCGGCATTTACGGAATGAACTTCGAGAACATGCCGGAGCTGCACACACGCTACGGCTATTATTTCGTGATCATCGCGATCCTGATGATCTGCTTCTGGCTCTACGTGCGATTCCGAAGAACCGGTTGGCTCTAGGCGGTCAGCCCCTGCAGGCCCTGATCTGCTCCGGTTCCGGCCGCGGTCCCGCGATCCGGAACGAAGCGAAGTAGTTTTCGCCCTCCGCGATCGGCTCGACGTGGATGAGCTTCAGTCCCACCGCCGCAAACTCGCAAGCGAGCAGGCGCGGCTGGATTCCATGCCGCTTAGGTTCGCGATTGGCGTCGACAACGATGACCTGGCCGTCAGGCTTCAGACCTTCCCGCAGGTGCCAGAGGAAGGCGTAGGGCGATTCCACCTCGTGGTACATGTGGACCATGAGGATGCGGTCGAACGATCGCGGCGGGAGCATCGGGTTGTCGGGTGAGCCGAGCTTCACCGCGACATTGTCGAGGCTTTCGCGATGGACCCGCTGGACCAGTCGATCCTCGACTTCCGGCAGGATATCCTCGGCGAGGACGCGTCCATGGCGGCCAACGACGGGAGCCAACCTGACCGTATAATAGCCCTCGCCCGCTCCGATGTCGGCGACGGACATGCCCGGTTGGATGCCCGCGAGTTCGATGACCTGCTCGGCTTCGCCGACCCGGTCGCGAGCGTCCTCCGTCGAGAAGGAATCGCCGACGATCGGAGCGACTTCGCGGTGGGCCTTGGGGAATTGCGGTTCCCGGGGTGCCTCACGGCAAGCCCCGACGGCGGTGATCAGGAGAAGGGCGACGAACGCCCTACTCGACATCCTCGACCTCGACACGTTCGCCGGTCACGCGCTGTGATAGGGCGGCGGCCATGAAGCGGTCCAGGTCACCGTCGAGCACATCGCTCGGCGAGGTGGACGTCACGCCCGTGCG
>JBKPKZ010000229.1:0-3788 GCA_046731355.1 Pseudomonadota bacterium
GGGTCGCTCGACCAACTTCATTCCGGCCGTTCCGGCGGCCTGATCCGTCACCACAATCGCTTTCATTGGTCGCCTCCGTGTGTCGATGCTCGCCTGGACGGCTAACGATCCCGATGTGGTCTGCCGCGGTCACGCGGTCACGACGCCGCGACCTTCTTGCTATCCAGTTCGTAGGTCGCCTCGGTTACACCTAAGCGGGAACTTCATCAGCTTCTGATTGCGCGCCAGGCGGGGTCCCAGCCATTCGGCAAGGCCTACCGGTGAGCTCCAAGCCGGTCAGCTTTCTGGGCAAATACCCCGATTATCGCTCAGGGATGTTCAGGATAGTCTTGACCTTCTCGTCAGGAAGTCGAGGCATTTGTGACGTCTAGCGGCACATGAAGGTCAAGGTTTCCATTGAAGGGCCCGCCGGTCAGTCGGTCGAGTATGTCGCCGACGTTTCGCGCAAGGGCGACCTTCTTGAAGCCGCTGGCGTGGCAATGGAAACGTATCGAAAGAAGAGCCACGAGATTCCGCTTTTTGATTACAGCACAATCAAGATCGAGCGCGCCGATTAGATGCCCAGTTGCCGAGCTTGCGTGGACCTGCCGTTAGGTCCGATCATCAAGCGACGATGTTCGCCCCGCCGTCGATGTAGACGGTTCCGCCGGTGATCCGCTTTGCAAAGTCCGTGGCCAAGTAGGCGCAGGCGAACCCGACATCATTGATATCTACGAGTTCGTGCAGCGGCGAATGCTCTACTGCCTCGTTGAGTAGTAGCTCGAAGTCTTTCAGCCCCGATGCCGCCCGTGTCTTCAAGGGCCCCGGGGAGATCGCGTGCACCCGAATATTCTGCGGGCCAAGCTCATAGGCCAGGTAGCGGCAGGCTGCCTCGAGCGCCGCCTTGACCGGCCCCATGACATTGTAATTGGCGACAACCTTGTTCGCGCCAAGATAACTCATCGCGAACATTGTCCCGCCGTCGCTCATCAGTGGCGCAGCGAGTTTCGCCATTCGAATGAACGAGTGACACGATACATCCATCGCCCGGGCGAAGCCCGGAGCGGAGCAATCGATCAATCCGCCCTGCAAGTCCTCCTTCGGCGCGAAGGCGATCGAGTGGACCAGGCTGTCGAGCCTGCCCCAGCGCCGCCGGATTTCGTCGAACAATGCCTCCAGCTCGCCGGCGTTCTCGACATTCAGCGGCGCCATGATTTCCGCGCCCAGCGCCTTGCCGAGCGGTTCGACGTGCGGCCGCGCCTTGTCGTTGAGCCAGGTGATCGCGAGCTGTGCGCCGGATGCACGGAAAGCGTCCGCACAACCGTAAGCGATCGACTGGTCGTTCGCGATCCCGACAATCAGGGACTTGTGACCCGTAAGGATGCGCCGAATGGCGTCCCGAGCAGGAGCGTCAGCTTCGGACATCGGCATCTTCCTTGCTGCCCGCCGCGGGGCTGGGTCCGAACAGTCTCTCGATCTTCGCCAAGCGGCGTTTGCCCTCGTCGGACTGTTCGCCCGGCGCGAGCGCGACGCGCTGGATCGCTCGAAGCGTGCGCGAGCGCTCTTCGGGGTCGCGCGGAAGCAGTTTCGAGATAGCGGCGACCGCCCGGCCTTCATCGAGGCGGAGCAGCAGATATTGGTCGCGCAGGATCGCCTTCAGCTCATCAAGGGTGCGCAGGCGGCCGCCCGGCTGAGCATCGTGGATCTGCTTGAGCATTGCGAATCCCCGCTCATCGACGCTTCCTTCGCCCAGCCGAATGTAGGCGAGCGCCCTCAGCGCAGCCTCAACTGCCCCGCCGACTTCGAATTGCCTCTCCAGCTCCTCGCGACGTTTCGCCTTCGCTTGTTCGCGAAGTGCTTCGCGCTCGGGGCGGCGGCCGTCCTCGTTGACCTTGGGGTCGAGACCGACGAGGGCCTGCAGGAATGGCGAGCCATAGGTCAGGTGGAAAACGCGCTCGGTCATCACGTCGCGCGCCGCACCGAGCGCCGACAGGGTAGCGCTGATCGATTCGGACATCGTCTTCTCGGCGGCGGCGAACATGTTCGCACCCTCGACCGGCTGCCGTTGCCTCCGAATTTGCTCGGCGCTTTCCGCGACCATTCCCATGAACGGGTTTTCGTCGGAGAAGATCGCAAAGCGGACGCGATTGGGGTGCATTTTCCGAGCCCATTCTCCGAACGCGGGCGGAGTGACGGACCGCACGAAGGGGCTGAGGTAGGTCTCGTACAGCCTTTTGTTGATGGTCGACACTCGATCGACGGCGGCGAACTTCAGATCGTCTTCCGGACTGTTTGCGCCGAGCTTGCGAATGTCGTCCAGCGATCGAGGCTCGAGCCGGAAAAGATAGGTCCCCTCGATCAAGTCGATGTTGGCGGTCGCTTCGTCGATATCCTCAATGACCGCCTCGTAAAGCCCCGGCGGCATCATATCGATCATGTCCATTGCGCTCGCGAATTCGTCGTGCTCGCGGGCGGCGATCTTGCCGGACACGAAGATTCCCAGGTGCCCGACATTCTCGTGCAGCGAATAGATGATCGTCTGGCCGGTGGTGATCAGATCCTCGTCGTCGCGATAGATGTCGGTGATCCAGCCAAGGGCCTGCTGGGGCGGGGTGATGTTATCGCCCCAGGAACAGAAAACGACGATCGGCGACTGGATGTTGCGAAGGTCGACCTGCATCCCATCCGAGGTTCGAATGTCGCCGGACGTCAGCTTGTTGCCGACGAACAGGTTGTCGGCGATCCACTGCATCTCGCCCGCGTTCATGAGGACCGGGCTGCCCCACCACGTCTCGAAATCGAGGAACCGCTCGGCCTCCGTGTCGACCTTCGAATAGACGTTGTACGGCTTCTCGAAATAGGTGTTCGCGGGGTCCAGGGATTCGAAGTTCTGAACGAGGTTCGCGCCGTCGAACTTGCCCGCGCCGAGGTCGCCTGAAAGGCTCGTCAGCCAGGTGCCGCCGAGCATTCCGCCGGTATAGCGCATCGGGTTCTTGCCTCGAACGCCGGCCCAGTAGGACAAGGGCGAGCCCGCCAGGAGCAGCGGCCCCGGCGTGTCCGGATGCGTCGCTGCCATGATCATCGTCTGCCAGCCGGCCTGGCAGTTGCCGATCACCGCCGGTTTACCGGCTCTCGGGTGACGGCGGCCGACCTCCTCGATGAAGGCTGCCTCGGCATTCCAAACGTCTTCGATCACCTGGTCCGGCATCGGCTCGGGGAGGAATCCGATGAAATAGCAGGGGTGTCCGTTCTCAAGCGCGACGCCGATCTCGCTGTCGCGCTTCATGCCGCCGATGCCTGGTCCGTGCCCGGCGCGCGGGTCGACAACGACGAACGGGCGCTTTGCCGGGTCGATCTTCACCCCCTCGGGTGGGACGACCCTGACAAGCAAATAGTTGACTGGCCGAGCGAGCTTGCGGCCGTCCAGGACCAGCTCCGCGTCGAACTCGAGAACGTTCGGCGCGCTTTTCTCCTGCTGTTCCCGATAGATGTTCCCGCGCTGGCGAAGGACATCGAGAAACAGGATCGAGCGCTGCCAAGCATCGCGCAAATATTCATGCGCCGGTCCAAGATTTTGGTCATTTGACATTGGTCGCTCCGGTTCGACCCGGAGCATATGGAGGGAGCTCTTGGCCGCCATCCGGAAATCCACTGACGGATCCTCGAGCCCCTTGCCCGTCCGTCTCGAAATGGCCGCTTCCCACCCCCTTCTGGAATGGTCGGACCCTTCAGGCTGCTCTCGAACGCCGCTCCGTCTCCGGCATAGTCCGGATATCATTCAAGACCCCGACATCCATGATTGCCTCGAG
>JBKPKZ010000230.1:0-2706 GCA_046731355.1 Pseudomonadota bacterium
CCGTTGCGGTGTACCCTTGGCAAGGCCTTTCAGGCGGCATTCGGCCCACAGCTTTTTTCGCTCGGACTCCAGTGCCCTGAGGTATAGATCAGCCACTTGTAATTTCCCTTGCGACCGTTGCAAACGTGGAAGCTATCAGAGCTTTGAGCGAACTCTCCACCACGCCATCCTAGCCTGCGATGGCACGTGAAAGCGTAATGTCTCGAATGGGTGGAAGGCGGACAGTGGAGCTCATCCTGATTGGACGCGGCACCTTTGTTAAATGGCGCCAAAATCGCTCCGAGCTCGACGGATCAGTCGCTCCGCCAGCCCTGGTTCGGATGGGGGTAGCGATTCACCCACTGGCGAAAGCTTGATCAGCAGTTCGTCGTGCATCGCGCATGTCCTTGACGAAACGTTCACGTCCAGGTCGCGCTTGAGGACGACTTTCATCTCTTGGAATCGGGTCTGAATTCCCGCCGGATGCTCCGCGAGGAATTCCGCACGCATTGCGAAACGCAGCCAGTCCTCATTGTAGGGATCGATACGTTGCATGCGCTCGATCAACGGCAGCGCGCCGGGACCGTCTCCGTGGCTCAGCTTCCCTTCGACCCTTCGGCAAAGGTCCGACCATTCCTTGCCGCTTTGCTGAGCGCGCTCGCGCCGTAGCCAGTCGTCGAATTCTGTAGTGATGCCGTCGAGATCCCCAAACAGTATTTCGTCGCCGGAGAGATGCTCGGGGTCGCGGACATCGATGTTTCGTATCCAGACGTGTTGCTGGTCGGTTCCAATCAGGTTTTCTGCAGCTCGCCTGATCTCCAGGAGCGACTGACGGAGGCTTCCGCGAGCCTGCGAGTCATCGCGGTCGGGCCACAGCAATTCGGCAAGCCGATCGCGGCTGACATGCTCACCGAGATGAGCGGCGAGGTAGGCGACAATCGCCTGAGCCTTTCGTCCTCTGAGCTCCACATTGCGCCCGTCCGGACGTTTCAGTGCGAAGCTGCCGCGGATCTCCAGGTGCCAGACCGGTGGCCGCAGTTCGACCAAGATGCCTGAAGGCGTTGCCATATGTCTTCCCGCCGAGCCGGAAATGGAACACGCGACGACCGAACTTGATTGCCCTTAGCATGGTTCGCCGAGTCGTGGACCCAACGAAAGATATTCAATGAAGAGGAGGCGTGTTTCCACGCCTCCCTTTCAGTAAGTGAAGTATTCTTTACCGGGCACTGATGACTAATGTGGCCGTCGCAAGGGTCGATCCGTTGGCTTTTTCTGCGATTGCACTGTTCATCTGGGTGATGCCATTGTTGAGGGCGGTCGAATAACAACGGTGGCGTGCCGCCTCGAACTTTACTTGCTCCTTGCTACTGTCGAGGCAGAGATCCTCGGCTGCGGAACGAATTCGATCAACGAGCCGGCCTTGCCCCGCCTTGGAGTTGATGTTCAAATCTGCATAACTCACGACCTGGAACGGCAGCGCGTCGCCCGTGATGACTACGGGAGGCTGCGCCAATGCGCTGCTGAAGGTGAACAGCAGCGACCCTAGAAGAACGACCGTCTTTCTCATTTTCCCACTCCCGCTCAAAGCCGATCGGAATCTCCGCGCGGCAACGAGCCCATACGGAAGAGGCGTCACGCGGGCGTCAGGTTGTCGTTAAAAATGCGTTAAATCATCGCTATGCGGGCCGTTCGCTCCAGAACGTGAGGTCTGGGCCGTCCCGAACCGACGCCAATGTCCGCAATGGGTCGAAAGCTGCCATTCCGGTGATTTTCGGAGTGGATGGAAAAGGGACGCAATGTGCTCAGCATTAGCATCTCACTGCACCGTCTGAAGGTTCGTCAAAGGATAGACGACCAGATACACAACTGAGAAAATCGCGAGCGCGCCATGATAGCGTTCGTTCCGCGTAAGGATGGCCACCAGGAACAGGATCGCAAGCGTGGACATCGCCACTGGATAAACCACCCCGAGCGACTGGAAATGCGCGACGCCCTTGAGCAAGGTGTCCATCACGTCGATCGCAACACCAGCTAGTCCCACTGCGAAGAACCACACTTTGCGCGAATAGAAATAATCCCGGTAGCCATCATATCCGTCGAGATCGCGCGGGAAGAGCAAGGCGCACCAAAGATAGATCACGAAGGCATAGGTGAGGACAAAGAAGTAGAGCGTAAACGTCCATTGGCTCGTCTCGGACAGGCGGAACTCGAACCACCACCAGAATATCGCCCGAAGGAACGTGGCCCCGACCCACGTAAGATGGATCCAGTACACTCTTTCCCGGCCGGGGTGTTGGACGATACCAACGATGCCTTGCAGCAGATGAGTGACACCCAGGCCGACGATCACGGAGGCGAGCACCATCACATAGTTGAACATGTCCATTCGCCCGCTCCTCTCAGGATTGTCGGCTGGATATCTTGGACGCCGTGTCCGACCCTAGTCGGTACGATCCAGCGGCTCGCAGAGCGCCTTCGGGTCGCGAGCAATCGTCAGCTGGCTTGCATCCGGCTGGATGTTGAGCGCGTCGAAACGCTTGAAGAAATAGGGGTAATTGAGCGCGCGGCGGCGCTGCAGGACGCGCGCCTTGGCGACATGAAGCGCGATCTGCCGCCGGCTTTCAGGTTGGTCAGCGCTTTCGACCAGCGCCGACAGCTGGATGGCGTTTACGCGCTCCTCGGCAAAATATTCCCGCCAATTGTCGATCGCTGCATACAGGTCGCCAA
>JBKPKZ010000231.1:0-2289 GCA_046731355.1 Pseudomonadota bacterium
AGAACCGGATCGTCCTCGCCCAGCGCGACATCCGCCTCCTGCAGACCGAGATCGGAACCCGCGGCCGCCTCGCCCAGCTCGAGCGCTGGAACGTCAAGGTCCTCGCCTTGTCGGCCCCGTCGGCCGACCAGTTCCTCGAGGGCGGATTCCAGCTGGCGCGCCTCGCGCGCCCGGAAACCAAGCATAATGTCGAGGCCCCGGTGGTCCTGGCTTCGGCGCCCGCGCCGCCTCCCCAATCCGCTCCGCTCGAGGAGACAGAGGCGAGAACGGATGGCGCGGGCGTCTCCGTGCCGGCGGCTCAACTGATGCGTGAGGCGAGCCTCAAGATCCCGGTCCGTGACGTCGTGGTCGAGCCGGCCGAGAGGCTGCAGCCGAGGATGCCGGTGCGGACGGCTTCGAAACCGCTTCCGAAAAGCGCCGCTTCACCGGTGAAGGTCGAGACGACGAAGGTCGCCCGGACCGCGTCCTCAGGTCAGGCCAAGGCGCCTCCGACGAAGCCGTTGGCGAACGAAAAGAAAGCTGGGGATAAGAAGGTCGAGGCCGCTTCCAAGCCGGTGACAAAGTCGGTTCGACTGGCCAAGAACGATCCCCTGGCCCCGCTTCCGGCGAGTGCTAATCCGAAGAAAACCGCCAAGGAAACCGGCACGGCAAGATGAACGCTGCGTCCCCCGCTCTCGTCGCACCTCGGCCCGAGCGGCTCCGATTGGTCGGGCAGCGGCGCCAGATTCTGTCGATGATGCATCAAAGGCTGATGTTCGGCCTGCTCGTCTATGCCGGGATCGTCGCGCTCATCGCCCTTCGTCTTCTTTACCTCGCCGCGTTCGGCGATCACGCGGGCGCGAAGCGCAATCTCACTCTTCTGGTTCCCGAGCGCGGGGACATCATCGATCGGGACGGGCAGCCGCTCGCGAGGACGATGGACGCCTGGACCGTCGGTCTCTGGCCGAAGAAGGTGATCGGCGACAAGCTGGTGCTCGCGCGCAAGCTCGCCCAGCTGATGCCCGAAAAGGACGAGGCCGCCTATTTCGCGATGCTCCGTTCGGACAAGAGCTTCTTTTACCTGCGCCGCAGGGCCGCTCCGGGCATCGTCGAGGCGGTCAATGCCATCGGCGAGCCCGGGCTCGCGCTCGAGCGGGAACCCGATCGGCTCTACCCGCAAACCAGTCTAGCGGCCCACGTGATCGGCTACACCGACGTCGACGGCAAGGGCGTCGCCGGGATGGAGTGGGCAATGCAGGATCGCCTGTCCGATCCGGCCGAGCGCGGCGAGCCGGTGCAGCTCTCGATATCGAGCCGGGTCCAGCAGGCGCTCGAGCATGAGCTCTTGGACGCGATGACGACCTTCTCGGCGATCGGCGCGGCGGGCGTCGTGCTGGACATTCACAGCGGCGAAGTGCTGGCGATGACCTCGCTTCCGCAGCTCAATCCCAATGCCGCGGGCCAGGGGTCGATGGAGGCGCGCTTCAACCGGGCGACGCTCGGCGTCTACGAGCTCGGCTCGACGTTCAAGCCATTCACGGTTGCGATGGCGATGGACAGCGGGGTCGTGAAGTCGATGGGCCAGATGTACCCGTGCCCCGACGCCCTTCACGCCTACGGCCACACGATCACCGACACCCATCCGTTCGGCCGCGCCTGCTCGGTCGCGGAGATCATGGAGGAAAGCTCCAACATCGGAACGGCGCAGATCGCGGCGCAGCTCGGAAAGACCCGCCAGGAGGCCTTCCTGAGGAAAATGGGCTTCCTCGACAAGGTGAACATCGAACTTCGCGAGCGTGGCCGGACGCTGACTCCCGGCAGCCGCTGGGGCCCGTTCGAGACCATGACCGTCGGGTTCGGCCACGGCATCGCGGTCACTCCGCTCCATCTCGCGACCGGTTACGCGACCCTTTTCAACGGCGGAGTCTATCGCCCTGCGACCTTGCTGAAGGTCGACAGGAGCCACGCCGCCGCACAGGGTCGTCGCGTCTTCACCGAGGAAACCAGTTACAAGATGCGTTCGCTCCTCCGGCTGGTCGTGATCAAGGGCACGGGCAAAAAGGCGGATGCTCCAGGTTACCGGGTCGGCGGCAAGACCGGTACCGCCGAAAAGATCATCGGCGGGCGTTATTCCTCGGCGGCGGTGGTGACCTCCTTCGCCGGCGTTTTCCCGATGGACGAACCTCGCTATGTGATCGTCGTCATGCTGGACGACCCCAAGGCGACCAAGGATACCTACGGCTTCCATACCGCCGGCTGGAACGTCGCGCCGGTCGTCAGCAGGACTGTAAGCCGGATTGCCCCGATGCT
>JBKPKZ010000232.1:0-5810 GCA_046731355.1 Pseudomonadota bacterium
GCATTAACCGCAAAAAAGAAGCGGCGGCGCCTTTCGGCACCGCCGCCCCGGAGTTTCAAACGAGCTCTTAGAGAGCGTTCGAAACGTTGCCGAAAGTCGTGTTCAGCTTGGTGCCGATACCACGCATCGCGCCAATCGCCGCAACGGCGATGAGAGCTGCGATCAGGCCGTATTCGATGGCCGTTGCACCCTTGCTGTCGTTCATCAGCTTGACGAAGCGCTTGAACATTTCTGGTCTCCTGTCCGTGTTTCCCGGGAACGTCTACTTTCCCTACACCCTCGCAAGTCCCGCGAAGGTTGGAGGCAGAATTAGAGACTGTGCGTTGAGAAATGCTTAAGCCAACAGGTTGATGAACGTTAATTATATGTGGTCATTCGAATAGCTTCTCGATCTCGCGAATGACCTGGCGAAGGGGCTCGGCCCCCTTGCTCCATTCCTCTGGAAGCGGGCTCTGCTTCTCATGCCTGGGTGCTGGCTTCGGGATCTGGAACTCGCCAGGAAGCTGCGGACCTGCTCGCCCGTCGACTGCAAGCGCCGAGACCATGAAGTTATGCCAGATCTGCGCCGGTACCGTTCCGCCGCTGACCTTCCGTCCAAGCGGCTTATCGTCGTCTCGTCCGACCCAGACGCCCACGACCAGGTTTCCCGCAAAGCCGACGAACAGGGCGTCGCGATTATCCTGGCTGGTGCCGGTCTTTCCGAAGGTCGGCACTGAAAGGGCGGCTCGTCGGCCGGTGCCGTTGTTTGCGGCAGCGTAGAGCAGGTCGAGCATAGGAGCCCAGTCGCGACGCGAGTCCATTCGGCCGCCGCCCTGGAGCAATCCCGCGAGGCGCCCCTCATCGTCCCTGTCGGGCAGTCCGCGCGCGCGGATCGGATAGCGCCCGCTTGCGACGGCGGCATAGGCGCTGGTCAACTCGAGCAAGCTGACTCCGGATGTTCCGAGCGCCACGCTCGGCGAATTGTGAAGCGGAGTTGTAATCCCGAGCTCGCGGGCGGCACGGATGACGTTGGTCCGGCCAACGCTTTCCGAAAGGCGCACCGTAGCCGCGTTGCTCGATCTTGCGAATGCTTCCCGCATGGTGATCTCGCCGCGATAAACTCCGTCGCTGTTGGCCGGAGTCCAGCCGTCGATGGTGATCGGACGATCCTCGACGATACTGTCGGGCGTCCACCCTGCCCGAAGTGCCGCGAGGTATACGAAAAGCTTGAACGCTGAGCCTGGCTGGCGCCGTGCCTGCGTGGCCCGGTTGAACGGGCTGTCGGCATAGCTCTTGCCGCCGACCATCGCGACGACCCGGCCGTCGGGGCGCATGGCAACCAGCGCCGCCTGCGAATCTGGCAACCCTGAACGGGCAATCGCCCTGACAGCGATGCGCTGAAGGTCGGCGTCGAGGGTCGTTCGAACCTTCACCTCGCCAAAGTCGGACTCGAAAGCGTCGCGGGCTTCGGGTGCCACCCAGTCGGCGAAATAGGTTCCGGTCGGGATCTTCGAGGATTGATAGATTGGGCGAGCGGGGCTCGCGGCATCGGCCCGCGACCGGCTGATGGCGCCGGTGTCCGCCATCGCCTTGAGGACCAGCTCGCTTCGAGCCTGCGCGAGCTTGAGATTGTGCGTCGGGGCAAGCCGCGACGGCGCCTGGACCACGCCCGCTAGCATCGCCGACTGAGCCAGCGAGAGATTTTCCGGCGAGCGGCCGAAGTAATGCTTCGAGGCTGCGCGCAGACCGTAGACGCCGTCGCCGAAGTAGACGCTTGAGAGGTAGCGCGAGAGGATTTCATCCTTCGTCAGCCAGGCTTCGAGCCAGAAGGAAATGATCACTTCCTGCGCCTTGCGCTTGAGGCTCCGATCCGACGAGAGGAAGCTGGTCTTGGCGAGCTGCTGAGTGATGGTGCTTCCGCCCTGGCGAACTCCGCCGGCCTGCATGTTCGCGACCATCGCACGGGCGATCCCTCGAGGGTCGATTCCCCAGTGGCTGTAAAACCGGCGGTCCTCGATCGCGACGAACGCTGCCGGGGTGACCGTGTTGAGCGTCTTCACGTCGACCGGCGCTTCCTTGATCGCGCCGCGACGGGCGATCGGCTGGCCTTCCTGCGAAACGAGCAAGATCGCCGGATCGTCGAGGGGCTCGAGGGCACGCGACAGGGGCGCTGTCACGATTAGCCAGATCAAGGTGACGAAGAAGAGCGCTGCGAAGGCGTAGAGAAACAGCGGCCAGCGCCTTCGACGCTTCGGCTTTTCCGGCAGTTCTTCCGGCCCGACTGCAGGCGGAATCGCCGGTGCGAAGGGATCCGGCAACTCTTCGATGTTGGAGCCGCCGCGACTCCAGATACCCTCGTTGTCGACCACTCTCGTTCCCGGACGCCCTCAGGTGCCTTACATTAGTAAAACACTCGTGGCCACATATCCAGAGATTTGCTGAACGCGGCCTTATGACTAAGTAGCAGCAATGCGGTCGCCGGTATTCCGTCGCGCCAGTGCAGCGGCATCGATCCTCATTGCGACCCTCGCCTTGGCCGCGTGCCAGAGGTCCGATGCGGGTGAGACCAACGTCATCGTCATTGGCGAGCCGCCGAAGTTCGTCGATCCAGCTTCGGGCCCGCTGACCGAGCCACAGGCCGTTCTGCTCGCGAACGTCGGCCAGGGCCTCGTCCGGTTCGATTCTTCGGGGCAGATCGTCCCTGGCCTCGCCGAGCGCTGGAACGTGACCGACGACGGCCTCAGCTATATCTTCCGCCTCCAGAGCGGGGATTGGCCCGACGGCCGAAAGATCACAGCCGATCAGGTCGCCCGCTTGCTCCGGCGCCAGATCGCCTCACGAAGCAGTAACAGCCTCAAGGACACTTTGGGCGCGATCGAAGAGATCACCCCGATGACCGACCGAGTCATCGAGATCAGCCTGACGGCGGCACGGCCCCATCTTCTCCAGCTTCTTGCGCAGCCGGAATTCGCGATGATTCGTGACGGTCGGGGAACCGGCCCATTCCAGATCGCGAAAAAAAGCGGGCAAGGCGAACTCGATCTCGAACGGACCGTCTCAGCGCCCGACGAGGAAGAGACTGCGCGCGAACAGGTCCTGCTCGCAGCAAAGCCTGCGCAGGGGGCGGTACAGGCATTCCTCAAGGGGAAAACCGACCTGGTTCTTGGCGGCACCTATGCCGACCTCCCCTACGCGCGGGCGAACGACTTGCCGAAGAATGCGCTCCGTTTCGATCCGGCTTCTGGACTGTTCGGGCTCGTGCCGGCGCGCTCCGACGGACCTTTGGGCGACCTCGAGTTCCGGCGACTCCTGAACGAAGCGATTGACCGGCAGGCGCTGGTCGATGCCTTGAACGTCCCCGGACTCCTGCCCCGCGTGACGATCCTCGAGCCAGGGCTCGACGGGATAGCCAATCCGGTGCAACCGCAATGGGCCGCTGTGCCAATCGACGAGCGCCGCGCGCAGCTGTCGGCAGACGCGAACCGGATCTTCGGGGGCCTGGAGAAGCCCGTCATCCGGATCGAGCTTCCCGACGCGCCCGGAGCGAAGGTCCTTCTAGCCCGGATCGCAAGCGACTGGGGAGCCCTCGGGATCACGGTCGAGGTCGCTCAACCCGGCAAGCCGGCGGATCTGAAGCTGGTCGACGCCGTGGCGCCCTCGACCTCGCCGGCCTGGTTCCTGCGGTCGTTCCGCTGCGGGGGAGTCGCGATTTGTGATCCTGAAGCGGACGAACTTCTGGACGGCGCCCGCTCGGCATCCGTCGCAGAGCAGCGCAATGCATTGCTCGCGCAGGCGGCGCAGAGGATGGACAATCAGCAGCTATTTATCGCGCTCGCGGCTCCTATCCGATGGTCGCTCGTTTCGAGCCGGGTGCAGGGCTTTGCAGTCAACCGCTTCGCCAATCATACGCTGACGGCGCTTCAGCAGCGGCCGGACCGGGAGCGTGGAGAGTGATCGACCCGAAGACAATGATGCCGCCCCTTGGAACCGATCCGGGATCGGTCCGGCAGCGCGTGGAGGGACTCGAGAGGATCATGGAGCGGCTGGTCGTGATCCCGGGAATCAATCGTCCCGTCGGTCTCGACGTGATCCTGGATCTGGTGCCGTTCGCCGGAAGCACTGCTGCCGCCGTGCTCGGCGCCTATATGGCCTGGGAAGCGCGCAACCTCGGCATGACCAAGTGGCAGATGAGCCGGATGGCCGGGAATGTCGGAGTTGACTGGCTGCTCGGGCTGATCCCCTGGGTCGGAGCGGTTCCGGACTTCTTCTTCCGCTCCAATTCGCGCAACCTGCGAATCATCAAGCGCCATCTCGACAAGCATCACCCGGCGGGCGCGACGATTCCGGGCGAGGTCATCGGCCCCAACTCCTGACCAAACAGGTCTTGTGTTATGACCCCGTGACGCTTGCGGGGGCATGCCCATGACCAAAGATCAGAAGACCGTCGCGATCGGGGCCGTCTCCGGCATCGTCGGGATGATCCTCCTCGTGTGGGGAATTGCGACCTATTTCCCGGAGCCGCACGTCGCCGACAGTAACGGCGACCGGCTGGCCTATGCGTTCCGGTGGTCGGTAATCGCGGTTCTGCCCTTGTTCGTCATGCTGGTCGCGGTCGGCAATGAGCGGTTCCTAAGCGAGTCGATCGATCCGACGCTTGGCAAGGAGAGCCAGAAGATGGTCGTGAACGGGCGGGTCGCGGACAACACGCTCCAGCAGTTCGTCTGCTTCCTGGTCGGCATTTGCGCGCTGTCGGTAAGCCTTCCGATCGAACGGATCAGCTATGTCCCGGCGGTTGCGATCACCTTTGTGATCAGTCGGACGATCTTCTGGATCGGCTACCGGATCGATCCTCTTTACCGGGCGCCGGGCTTCTCCTCGACGGCCTACATGAACATTTTCATGTACGTTGGGGTACTGTGGATACGACTGGCCGGGTGACGAACCCACCCGATCCTGTCGGGCTGTACGAGCCCTGCACCCGCTTCGGCGAGGTGGTTTTCCTGTCGGCCATCAGCTCCGCTCGGGACGGGACGATGATCACTGGCAAGGTCGGTGCCGATTTGTCGCTCGAGGAAGGCCAGGAAGCAGCGCGGCGGGCAGCTTCCAATTTGCTCGCGGTCCTCGCGGACGCGGCCGGTGGCGAAGCGAAGATCGCGGGCATCCTTTTGATACGCGGACAAGTGAATGCCCACGATGGCTTCTCGCAGGTTCACAAGGTGATCGATGCCGCGTCGGAGCTGATCATCGAGCGCCTAGGCGCGAAAGGCCGTCACGCCCGAACTGCCATCGGCTGCTCGACCCTGCCCAACAACAATGCCGTTACGCTTGAGGCGATTGCCAGGATCGCGAGCTAGCTCTTCGATTTCTTCCGGCGGCCATTCCAAATCAGTGCCGCGGCTGCGAACGTGCAGACTGCGACCCAACGGATTGCCCAGGCATATTCACCGCCGGCAGGTGGATTCACAAAGAAGTCGACGTAGCGCAGCAGTGCCGAGGCGAGGACCATTGGCAGGACGTATCCGAGAAAGACTCCGGCAATTCGCTTCAATCTCCGCTGATTCTCGGATCGACGATCGGCTTCCCGACGTCGCCCTGCCCCACCGTCCGTCCCGCCATTTCGAGCATCCGGTCGAGCGGCACTCGGGCCCGGTCCATGACTTCCCGCGACAGCTCGATGCGTGGTTCGAGATCGCGAAGCGCGACGTAGAGCTTTTCGAGCGTGTTCAGCGCCATGTACGGGCACATGTTGCAATTGCAGTTCCCGTCACCGCCCGGGACTCCGATGAAGGTCTTCTGCGGCGCTGCCTTCTCCATCTGGTGGATGATGTGCG
>JBKPKZ010000233.1:0-3748 GCA_046731355.1 Pseudomonadota bacterium
ATGCCATGACACCCAGAACGCGACTCCTCTTGTCGTTCACGGCAGCCGCCGGGCTGATCGGCGCAACCCTTGCCGCACCAGTGGCGGAAGGCGGCCGCAAGTTCGTGAAATCGCTCACCGGCCAAGCGGAGCTCGACGGCGGGCGCCTGACTGCGGACATGGATGGACGCGGGACCGCGCAAGTGACCGTCAACGTCGGACAGGGCCGCGTGTGCTGGAATCTCGTGGACCTCGCGAACCTCGATCCGCTGGTTGCGTCGCACATTCACAATGCGCCGGCCACGGGACAAGGCCCGATCAAGATCAGTTTCTTCAATTTCGGCGAACCCATCGATCTCGAAGGCTGCACCGAAGGGAGCGACCAGTTCCCGTTCGATCGCAAGCTGCTCGAGGACGTCGTCCAGCACCCCGAAAACTACTACGTGAACGTCCATACGTCCGCCTTTCCGGGAGGAGCGATCCGCGGACAACTGAGCCGCGGACGCCAAGGCTCGTAGATGCCCGGGAGGCTGAGCGGCAGCTGAGCCCTTCGCCTCACGCACGGCTTATGTACGCTGCGGCGCGAAGGAATGTCTGCTTTGGTCGAAGGCAGACATTTCACTAGTGCGGCAATGCGTCGAAAGCAGACTCTTCGCGGCGTTAACCGGAAACAGAACTCATTGCCCTAAGCGTACGCGCCAGCGTCGAGGAAGGCACATTCATGAAGTTCGTTTTGTTGAAGTCGCGCGGCGGGGATTACATGGTGATTGCGCAAAACGTTGCCTGGCTTCGTTCCCACGAGAATAACCAGACTAAGGTCGGGATCATCGGAAGCGACGCAATCCTCGTTGCGGGAAGCATCGAAGAAACAGCTGCAACGATCTTGGCAGGCTAGGATCTAGAAGGCGCAATGGGTGCCGTCTAATGTCCGCACTGGGTGAAGACCGGACAATCGTTGTCTGTTGAAGCTAAAAGCGGTCGCGTTCGGCACATCCCGCTTGTCGTGCCACAGCCAGATCGTTCCCAGCACCGAGACAAGGGGCAGCGAGGCGATCAGGGCGCGCCTAACCGTTAAACCATCCGTTCAACAGCGCCAAAGCCAGCGCAGCTCCCATCAATATGATAGCGAGCGCCTTCCATATCCGTTTCATCGAGCCAGCTTAGTCTCGTTGACAGCGCAATCAGAGAGGCGTCTATTCGGCGCATGGGGACTGCGATCACCCCATGAGGCCAAGGCTGAAGCATCGCGTCCTTAACTGAGAAAGGGCGCATTATGCCTAGCTTGAACAGCATTTCTCCCGACAAACTCTTCCGACTCATAGGGACCAACAACGGTCCTTCGATCATCGACGTCCGGCCCAAGGGCGATGGGCTAATACCTGCCTCCGTGAGGCGACGTGCCGAGCAGGTCGCCGAGTGGGGAAGTTCCGTCGCCGCCGACAAAGTCGTTGTTACTTGTGTGCATGGCGGCTCGATCAGTGCCGGTGTAGCAGCCTGGTTGCGGCATCACGGCGTTGATGCGGAAATCCTGGAAGGCGGATTTGAGGCGTGGGCCAGCTTGGGCCTGCCGGTTCTGAATGAGAATGTCCTGCCAGCCAGGGACGATCAAGCACGCACCGTCTGGGTCACCCGTGCGCGCCCTAAGGTCGACCGGATTGCATGTCCCTGGCTCATCCGCCGGTTCGTCGACCCTGAGGCGGTATTTCTCTTCGTGTCTCCGCAGGATGTTCCTGGGGTTGCCGAGCGGTTCAAGGCGGCGCCGTTCGACGTAGAGGGCGTGTTTTTCAGCCACCGAGGCGACCTCTGCACGTTCGACACCATGCTTGAGGAATTGGGTCTGCAAGGCTTTGAGGCTCTTCAGCGCCTCGCAGTCATCGTTCGAGGGGCAGACACTGCTCATCCAGAACTGGCTCCGCAAGCAGCCGGGCTGGTTGCCGCATCGCTCGGCTTGTCGCGCATTTATGCCGACGATCTGGAGCAGCTGGACGCAGGGATGCTGATTTACGACGCCTTCTATCGGTGGTGTCGGGACGCAACGGACGAAACGCACGACTGGGTTTCCCACAAGCCTCGCAGTCGACCGAAGTCGGAACCCAAGGAGTTGGTTCGGGGCTAATGCCGGACAAGGCGGACGAGCCGACACTGCTGGCAATCTTCGGGCGCTTTCTGCGGTTCGGATTGCTGGCTTGGGGCGGACCTGTCGCCCAGATCGCGATGATTAAACGCGACCTTGTCGAGGAGGAGCGGTGGATCGAATCTTCGCGCTTCAACCGGCTGCTCGCGATCTACCAGGTCCTTCCGGGCCCTGAGGCACACGAACTGTGCGTGCATTTCGGAATGATGAAGCGAGGGCGCCTAGGTGGCGTCCTCGCTGGCCTAGGCTTCATGCTCCCCGGTCTAGTTCTCATCCTTGGCATTGCCTGGCTCTACGGGCGCTTGGACCTGCATCACCCGCTGGTCGCAGCCACGCTGCTCGGCATACAGATCGGTGTCATCGCACTGATCGTCCGAGCGGTGCATCGCATAGCAGATCATACGCTTAGCGATCGTTGGCTTTGGGTCGGGGCGATTGGCAGCGCCGCTGCGGCCGCCGTCGGGATTAGCTTCTGGATTACATTGCCGGCAGCCGGTCTGGCCTACGCGGCGGTCGTTGCGACGCGCTATTCCGTCGCCGCTCTCATCGTGGCATTCGCTGCCGGCGCGGCGATGATAACCGGTGGTCTCCCATCATTGATCGGTTCGCAGGTTCCGGGCGACGCGGCCCAACTGGTGCAGCAAGGCACCGTCGGCCCCTTGGCACTGTTCCTATCTGGCCTGAAGGCCGGCCTTCTCACGTTCGGCGGCGCATATACCGCCATACCGTTCGTTCGCGGCGATGCGGTCGGGCGCGGATGGGTGACAGATGGTCAGTTCCTCGACAGCCTCGCGCTATCCGGGATCATTCCTGCCCCGCTCATCATCTTCGCGACCTTCGTTGGCTATCTTGCGGGTGGTGTAACGGGCGCGTTGGCGATGACGGCAGGGATCTTCCTGCCCGCCTTCGCTTTCGCTCTGTTGTTCTACGACCGGCTCGAGAGCGTCATCGAGAATGACGGGTTGCACCGCTTTCTTGAGGGTGTGGCCGCAGGGGTAGTCGGTTTGATCGCCGTCACAGCCTTACAGCTGGGTTGGAACGTTGCGCGGGCAGTCCCCTCCATTCCGCTGGCCGCCGTGATCTTCGCTGCCTCACTGGGCTTGCTGTATGCCTGGAAGTCTAAGCTGAGCGTGCTGACGGTAGTCGGCGGCGCGGCAATGCTCGGCGCACTCTTTGGTAGTGTTCCATGATGCGCTATGCCTGAAGGCTCCGAACGCCGGCTAACGACATTCGCCTAATGTCTGCTTTGGGTCGAAAGCAGGCATTCCGATAATGGCAGGCGCGCACCTCAAGTTCAGGAAGCGACTGCCCGCAAAGGAAGCATGAACAGAGGTCTACGGTTCTCGTCCTCAACCTCCACCCAGCCCGCGGGGCCTTGGCCTTGTTCAAGTTGCTCTAAAGCAAGCTCCATCGCTAGCTCGCGGGCCCGAGCCGTCGCTTCGCGCCGATCCTGCAACTCTTCCCCGCAAACGTCTGTCATGACTTGGTCTGGGCACATCTGGCTAAAGAAGTATTTCGGCATGACTACTTCTTCTGAGTCGACGTGAGGGGGCACCGACTTGCGGTACCCCCCTTTTTCGTAATTAAGCGAACTGGTCAGAGTGAGAAGGCTGGTCAGAATTTGCGGCCGATCCG
>JBKPKZ010000234.1:0-7791 GCA_046731355.1 Pseudomonadota bacterium
GTGAAGTCGCCCTTCCACGCGCGGACCAGGCAGACCGTCAGGAAGATGGTGCCGACGATCACGTGGAAGCCGTGGAAGCCGGTCGCCATGAAGAAGGTCGAACCGTAGATCGTGCCGCCCGCCGATTGCTTGAACGCGAACGGAGCGTGCATGTACTCGTACGCCTGGATGCTGGTGAACAGCAGGCCGAGAAGCACGGTCAACAAGAGACCCGTCTTCAGTCCCTCGCGGTCGCCATGGATCAGCGAATGGTGCGCCCAGGTCACCGTCGTTCCGGAGCAGAGCAGGATGAGCGTGTTGAGGAGCGGGAAGCCGAACGGATCGAGCACGTTCTGGCCCTTCGGCGGCCACTGCCCGCCGACCACGTCCGCGGCGGACGGGAACAGGGAAGCGTCGAAATAGGCCCAAAACCAGGCGAGGAAGAACATCACCTCGGAGGCGATGAACAGGATCATTCCGTAGCGCAGGTGAAGCTGGACGACCGGCGTGTGATATCCCGCGTGCGCTTCCTTGATCGTGTTCGCCCACCAGTTGGCCATTGTGACCAGCACGGCGATGAGGCCGGCGATGCAGACGAACGGCCCGTAGGGGTTGTCGTGCATCCACATCACGAGCCCGCCGAACAGGAAGAGGGCCGAGATCGAGCCGATCAACGGCCACGGATCGGGATCAACCAGATGATAATCGTGATTCTTCGTACCGGCCATTCGCGGGCTTCCCCTCGTCTCGATTTGCTAGCGGCTCTAGCGGGACGTTTCCGGCTTTTCCACCGGGTAAAATGTATAGCTGAGCGTGATCTCGTCGATGTTCTTCGTGTCCGGGTCCTTCATGATCCTCGGATCGACGAAGAAGACGACCGGCATGTCGACCGACTGCCCGCCTTTCAGGGTCTGCTCGGAGAAGCAGAAGCACTCGATCTTGGAGAAGTAGGGCGCGGCGATTTCCGGCGAGACGTTGAACACCGCCTGGCCGGTCGTCGTCCGAGCCGTCAGGTTCGTCGCTCGATAGAAGATCTGCGTCCTTGCGCCCGGAGCGATGTGGACGGTTTCCTGAACCGGCTCGAACCTCCACGGCAGGGCCGAATTGATATTGGCGTCGAAGCGGACGCCGATCTGCCCGGCGACGGCGCCCGGAGCCCTCTCTGCTCGAAGCGGGGTGCCGTCAAAACCGGTGAGCTGGCAGAAAGCACGGTAGAGCGGCACCGACGCGAACGCGAGGCCGAGCATCGCAAGCGCGACGAGGGCCATTCTGAGGGCCGTGCGGGTATTGCGGTTGGCAATCGCAGTCACTTGTTCAGCCCGATTTTCGCGACCGTGATCAGGAACAGAAGGATCACGAATGCCCCGAGCAGCCAGGCCATCAGGCGGGCCCGTTCCCGCTGGCGCTTGAGGACCTCGTCTTCGGGATGCGGGGTCACGCGATCACCCAGCGGTCCACGACGAGCGCGGTGAACAGGGCGAAGAGATAGAGAATAGAGAAAGCGAACAAGCGCCGCTCCGGCTTCATCCCGCTCGGGTCCTCGGCGGGGTTGGTAAAGACCGCCGCCGCGAGGACGAGGAAGACGAGGCTGAGGACGGCCGCCGAAACACCATAGACGAGGCCGGTCAGGCCGAGCGCGAAGGGCGCCATCCCGGCAATCGCGACCGTCACGCTGTAGAGCAGGATCTGCAGCCGGGTGTTCTGGATTCCGGCGACCACCGGGAGCATCGGCACGTTCGCGTTCGCATAGTCGGACCGGACGAACAGCGAGAGCGCCCAGAAGTGAGGCGGGGTCCAGAGGAAGATGATCGCGAACAGAAGCGCCGGCAGAAGGTCGATCCGGCCGGTCGCGGCGACCCACCCGATCAACGGCGGGAAAGCCCCGGCAGCACCGCCAATGACGATGTTCTGGGCCGTCCGCCGCTTCAGCCAGACAGTATAGATCAATACGTAGAAGAGGATCGAAATCGCCAGCAGGATCGCGGCGAGATGATTTGTCGCAAGGTCCATCAGCACGACGGAGAAGGCGCCGAGGCCGACTCCGAAATGGAGCGCGGTCTGCCGCTCCATCCTTTTGGCCGGAAGCGGGCGATTGGCGGTCCGCCGCATCTTCGCGTCGAGGTCCGCCTCGTACCACTGGTTTAGCGCTCCCGCCGCTCCCGCGCCGAGAGCAATGCAGAGGATCGCGGTGAAACCGAGAACCGGCGGCAGCGGCACCGGCGCGGCCAGGAGCCCGCAGAGACCGGTGAACACCACCAGGCTCATCACGCGCGGCTTGGTCAGCGCGACGAGGTCGCGCCAGTCGGCGGTCAGTGCGGGTTGCGCGATGGAGGGGGTCATGACTCGCCGCGGCTATAGTGGGGACCGGCAGAGACTGGAACCCTCCGCAGCCTCGGCTAGGGTCTCGCCCATGATAATCCGATTCGCCTTTGCGCTCAGCCTCTTGCTCGCCTCGCCGTCAGCCGCCCAGACCGGCCCGGCGGCACCCGTTCCCGCCGAAGACCTCGTTAAGGTGGCCCTCGACACCGGTGCTGGCCGAATCGTGCTCGCGCTGGACCATGGGCACGCCCCGATCACGACCGACAATTTCCTGAAATATGTCGATTCCGGCCGGCTCAACGGTGAAAGCTTCTACCGCGCGATGAAGTTCGAAAGCGGCGGCGGGATTATCCAGGGCGGAATCACCACCGACGCGCGCAAGCTCTATTCGGCAATCGAGCATGAGCCGGTCAGCAAGACGGGCATCAAGCATACGGCCGGCACCGTCTCGATGGCCGCCTTCTCGCCCGGAACCGCGAAGGCCGACTTCTTCATCCTGACGACCGATATCCCGTCGTTCGACTCCAGCTTCGCCGCCTTCGGCCATGTCGTTCAAGGCATGGACGTCGTGAACAAGATCCTCGTGGCGCCGACATCGCCGACGAAGGGGGAAGGAGTGATGCGCGGCCAGATGCTCGATCCCGTCGTGAAGATCACCAAGGCAACTCGCCTGCCCTGATTGGTCGATGCCGGCGGCGCTGGCCCCCGTTCCTTGAGCAGCACGGGGCCTAGCCCGCCGGCTCGTCCTCGATCACGGTCTGCGAGCGGCCCGTGCTTCCGGAGCTCAGCGAATCCGGAGTGACGATGATGACGCTGCCCGGCCTGAGGACGGTTCCGACGTCGTAGCGGAACTTCACCGGCGCCTCGAACCTCTTGCCCTCGCCCTTCGTGACTTCCATCCCTTCGCCAGCCCCTGCGAACTGGAGCTTCAGCCAATGCTGACCGGTCGAGTCCCAGGAGCGGAGCACATAGGCCATCGGCTTGATCTCACCGTTCACCCGGACCGGCGCCGATCCGATCTCCACGCCGTTTCGAATGACAACCGCCTTGCCGTCGGCCGCGCTGATGACGACCGAGACCATGCTGTCGACGTGGGCGGGTGAGCTCTCCGGGTGCCAGTCGTAGGGAGCGTTCGAGAGCGACACGCCCGCCGACGGAGCCATGGTTGCGACCGCGGGTGCGTCGGACGCGCTTGGAACCGCCGGAATGCTGGTGATGACCACGGTCATTCCAAGCGCGGTCGTTCCGAACAGCAGGCTCGAGAACCTGGCCGGGAGTCGAACGCAGCCATGGGAGGCGGGGTAGCCGGGCAGATTGCCCGCATGGAGCGCAATGCCGCTCCACGTCAGCCGCTGCATGTTGGGCATCGGCGCGTTGTTGTAGGTCTTGGAGTAATGCTCCTTGTTCTTTTGCAGGATCGTGAAGACTCCTGTCGGAGTTTCATTGCCGGTCTTGCCGGATGAAATGGTGGTGGCCGCGATCGGGACTCCGTTTCGGAACAGGACCGCGCGCTGCGTTTCGAGGTTGACGACCAGCAGGACCGGCCCGGCCGGACTGAGCTCCGGAGCCCAGACGAATTGACCGTTCTTGAGCTGGCTCGCGACCTGGAGGATCGGACGATCGCCTCGTTTCACTTCCTGCGCGGGGAGCTGTGCCGAGCTAAGGAGGAGAGTGGCGAAAAGCGCCGTGCGGACTGTCTTCATTCGCCGCATGATGGCGAGCGCCCGCGACAAGTCAGTCAGGATTCTCCCCAAGGCTTTCCAACAAACAAAAACGCCCCGGCGTGAACCGGGGCGTCCTTGTCCTTGAGAACTCGAGGCCGATTAGTTGATCTTCGGAAGCGTCGAGAACTGGTGGAACGGCGGCGGGCTGGACAGAGTCCACTCAAGCGTCGTCGCACCCTCGCCCCACGGATTGTCCGGAGCCTTCTTTCCGGCCGCGAGCGACCAGATCAGGTTGACGAAGAAGATCGCCATGCCCGCGATCGTGACCATGTAGCCCCAGGTCGAGATCGTGTTCCAATGCTCGAACGCGGGCGTGTAGTCCGGGATTCTCCGCGGCATTCCGTCGAGGCCGAGGAAGTGCTGCGGGAAGAAGATCAGGTTCACGCCGACGAACATGATGAAGAAGTGCAGCTTGCCGAGAAGCTCGTTGTACATCTTCCCGCTCATCTTGGGGAACCAGTAGTAGAAGCCCGCGAAGATGCCGAACACCGCGCCGAGGCTGAGCACGTAGTGGAAGTGCGCGACCACGTAGTAGGTGTCGTGCATGTAATTATCGATGCCCCCGTTCGCGAGGACGACGCCGGTCACTCCGCCGACCGTGAACAGGAAGATGAAGCCGATCGCCCACAGCATCGGCGTCTCGAAGGTGATCGAGCCGCCCCACATGGTGGCGATCCAGCTGAAGATCTTCACGCCCGTCGGAACCGCGATGATCATCGTCGCGGCGGTGAAGTACATCTTCACGTCCTGGGTCAGGCCGACGGTGAACATGTGGTGCGCCCACACGACGAAGCCGACCACGCCGATGGCGACCATCGCGTAGGCCATTCCGAGGTAGCCGAAGACCGGCTTGCGGCTGAACGTCGCGACGACCTGGCTGACCATTCCGAAGGCCGGCAGGATCATGATGTACACTTCGGGGTGACCGAAGAACCAGAACAGGTGCTGGTAGAGCACCGGGTTACCGCCGCCGGACGGATCGAAGAAGCTGGTGCCGAAGTTGCGATCGGTCAGAAGCATGGTGATCGCGCCTGCAAGGACCGGGAGGGCCAGAAGAAGCAGGAACACGGTGACCAGGATCGACCACACGAACAACGGCATTTTGTGCAGCGTCATGCCCGGCGCTCGCATGTTGAAGATGGTCGTGATGAAGTTGATCGCGCCGAGAATCGAGCTCGCGCCAGCAAGGTGAAGCGAGAAGATCGCCATGTCGACCGCCGGGCCTGCCGACCCGCTCGTCGATAATGGAGCGTAGACCGTCCAGCCCGTACCCGCGCCAAGGCCGGTCCCACCCGAGACGAAGGTCGAGCCGAGCAACAGCAGGAAGGCCGGGATCAGCAGCCAGAAGCTGATGTTGTTCATGCGCGGGAACGCCATGTCCGGAGCGCCGATCATCAGCGGTACGAACCAGTTGCCGAAGCCGCCGATCATTGCCGGCATGACCATGAAGAAGACCATGATCAGGCCGTGCGCGGTGATCAGCACGTTCCAGTGGTGGGTGGCTTCGTCGAAGGGCGCGCCTTCACCGACGCCGATCGGCCACGGGAAGTGATTGAGGATCTGGAGGCCCGGATGCATCAGCTCCGCGCGCATGATCCCCGAGATTCCGCCGCCGATGATTCCGGCGACGATCGCGAAGATCAAATAGAGCGTGCCGATGTCCTTGTGGTTCGTGGACATGAACCAGCGGACGAAGAACCCTGGCTTGTGATCGGCATCATGATGAGCGTCGTGCGCCTCATGAGCCTTCAGCTTCATCGTGTCTGCGGTTGTTGCCATGATGCTTTCGTTTCCGCTCTTAATTCTGGGCCGTCGCGGCCTGGTTGGTGGCGGGCTGCTCGGCAGCCGGTTGGGCTTCAGCCGGAGCCGCGGCCGCCGGCGCCGCCGGGGCAGCAGCCGGAGTCGCTGCCGGCTTGGCACCCTTGGGAGTACCACCCTTGGAAGCGACCCAGGCGTCGAACTGTTCCGGAGACACGACCTCGACCGCAATGGGCATGTAGCCGTGGCGGGCACCGCAAAGCTCGGTGCACTGACCGAAATAGACGCCCGGACGATCGACCTTGGCCCAGATCTGGTTCACCTGGCCCGGGTTGGCGTCGATCTTGCTCCAGAAGGCGGGCACCCAGAAGGCGTGGATCACGTCGTTAGACGTGACCAGGAACTTCACCACCTTGCCGGCCGGAAGGACGAGGCGCTCGTCGACCGCGAGTAGCGGCGGACCGTCGGCGTCGGTACGGAACCGTTCGCCCGGCTTCACGTCCTGCTTCTCCTTGAGGAGGTTCGAGACGATCTCGAACCCGCCATTGTCGGGATAGGAATAGACCCAGAACCACTGGTTGCCGGTGACCTTCACGGTGAGGTCGGCGGGCGGTGGATTATACTGCTTGCTCAAGAGCTGCATCGACGGAATGGCGATCGCGACGAGGATCAGCACCGGGACCAGGGTCCAGACGACCTCCAGAAGCGTGTTGTGCGAGGTCCGTGACGGCGTCGGGTTGGCGCTTCGCCGAAACTTGATCAGCGCGACGCAGAGCAGGATCAGAACGACCGCGCTGATCGCGACGCAAAGGGCGAGCAGCCAGTTGTTGTGGAAGCGTGCGGCACCTTCGCCAACTTCGGTCACCTGCTCCTGGATTCCGGTGCCGGACCTGATCGGCATGCCGATCTGCTCGGTCGGAAGCGCGTGGCCGACGCCGGTCTCGGTCGTCGTCACGGCTGCCGGATTGGCGGGCGCGGTCGAAGGCGCGGCGGCCTTCGCTTCGGAGGGCGTCTCGGGCGTCGGCTGCGCCGAAGCCGGAGCGCCGGCAGCAGCCTGCGGCTGAGCCGGTGCTTGAGCCGCTGCAGGTGTTAGGCCGGCGGCTGCCAGGGCAATCGCCCATGCAATCAGTTTCATGTTCACCCCGGTGACTTGGGTTGGGGACTAAGAGCACCGCGACCGGGCCCCCTTGAATCAGCGGCCTTATAGGCACGGCTTTTCGCTCTCTCAAGCGCCTCATCCACAGGTGTTGAAGCTGCTGTCCGCGGGGCCTATTCAGCCGTCGCCGGACGGAAGGAGAAAAGATGACCGAAGACGAAGTGCTGGACGAGTTTCGCGCGTCCGACGCGCTTCTCGAGGGTCATTTCATCCTGTCATCGGGACGGCATTCCCCGGTCTTTCTCCAGAAGATGCGGGTGTTCCAATATCCCGATCGCACCGAGCGGATCTGCCGCGCCCTGGCGGCGAAGATCCGGGATCGCTTCCGTGAGGTCGACCTGATCGTCTCGCCCGCCATGGGCGGGATCCTGCCGGGCTACGAAACGGCCCGCGCCCTTGGCTGTCCGGCCGTCTTCGTCGAGCGCGAGGAAGGGGAATTCCGCCTCCGTCGGGGTTTCCGAATTCCCGAGGGCGCCCGGATCGTCATGGTCGAGGACATCGTGACCACGGGACTGTCGTCGCGTGAATGCATCGCCGCCATTCGCCGCTACCAGGGCAACCTGCTTGGCGCCGCATGCCTCATCGACCGCTCGAACGGGCGCGCCGATATCGGGGTGCCGCTCGTCTCGCTGGTCCAGCTGGATGTTCCGGACTATCCGGCCGACGATCTCCCGGCGGAGCTTGCCGCTTTGCCAGCGGAGAAGCCCGGGAGCCGCGACCTCAAGGCATGATCAATGGCCTGCGCCTTGGCGTAAACATCGATCACGTCGCGACGATCAGGAACGCGCGCGGTGGCGATCTTCCCGATCCGGTCCGGGCGGCGATCCTTGCTGCCGAAGCGGGCGCCGATGGAAT
>JBKPKZ010000235.1:0-14597 GCA_046731355.1 Pseudomonadota bacterium
CGATGGACGAACCTCGCTATGTGATCGTCGTCATGCTGGACGACCCCAAGGCGACCAAGGATACCTACGGCTTCCATACCGCCGGCTGGAACGTCGCGCCGGTCGTCAGCAGGACTGTAAGCCGGATTGCCCCGATGCTCGGCGTCCGGCCCGACAAGAACCGCGAGCCCAACATGGCCGAGGTGCTGCCGTTCGTTCACGAAAAAGCGGAGCAGTAAACCAGGTGAAACTGCGCGATCTCGCGGGTGTCGATAGCGATTCAGAAGTGACCGGTTTTGCAATCGACCACCGCAAGGTGGCGAAGGGAAGCGTGTTCGGCGCGTTCAGGGGCGCGGTCTTCAACGGCGAGGACTTCATCGGCGAGGCCGTCGATCGCGGAGCGGTCGCCGTGGTCGCTCGTGACGAAGCGTCGGTGCCGAAGGTCCCGCACCTCGGCGGAACCGAACCGCGGCGCCTGTTCGCCAGGCTCGCATCGCGCTTCTACGGGCCGTATCCGGAAACGGTCGTCGCCGTCACCGGGACCAACGGGAAGACCTCGACGGTCGAGATGACTCGCCAGCTCTGGCGAATGGCCGGGCATCGCTCGGCGTCGATCGGTACGCTTGGGGTCACCACTTCGGACGATCAGGTTAAGACCGGGCTCACGACTCCCGACATCGTCACATTCCTCAACAATATGGCTGGCCTGAAGCGCATGGGAATCAGCCATGTCGCCTACGAAGCCTCTTCCCACGGTCTCGATCAGCATCGCGCCGAGGGGGTGCCGTTGAAGGCGGTCGCGTTCACCAACTTCAGCCGCGACCACCTCGACTATCACCCGTCGATGGACTCCTATTTCGAAGCAAAGATGCGGCTGTTCGATGAGCTGCTTCCAGCGGATGGCGCGGCGGTGATCTGGACCGACGATCCGAAATCGGCGGAAGTCATCGAGCGCGTCCGAAAGCGCGGCGTCGAGCCGATGACGGTCGGCCGCTCCGGCGAGCTCATTCAACTGATCGAACAAAAGCCGACCGCGCTCGGCCAGGATCTCGTCATCCGGCATGGCGAGGGAACGCATCGCCTCGCTCTGCCCTTGATCGGTGCGTACCAGGCATCCAACGTCCTCGTTGCGGCGGGCCTTGCCATTGCGACAGGCAGCAGCTTCGAGAGCGTCTTCTCCGCGATGCAGCGGCTGACCCCCGTTCGCGGCCGGCTGGAGCGTGCGGTGATCAGCCGCTCAGGCGCACCCGTCTATGTCGATTATGCGCACACGCCCGACGCCCTCGAAGCCGCGATCGCGGCGCTTCGTCCGCACGTGAGCAATCGCCTGATCACAGTGTTCGGAGCGGGCGGCGATCGCGATCCGGGCAAGAGGCCACAGATGGGTGCCGTCGCGGCCCACCTGTCGGACATCGTGATCGTCACCGACGACAATCCTCGTGGCGAGGATGCGGCCAAGATCCGTGCCGAAGTGATGGCGGGAGCGCCCGAAGCGATCGAGATCGAGGGTCGCCGCGAAGCCATTGCCGAAGCCATACGGTTGGCAGGGCAGGGCGATATCATCCTGCTCGCCGGCAAGGGTCACGAGACAGGCCAGATCATCGGCGCGGGCCCGAAGCAGCGCATCCTGCCGTTCGACGACGCGCTCGTCGCGCGGGAGTGCGCGGCGTGAGCGCGCTGTGGACCTCGGCCGAGATCGAGGCTTCGACCGGTGGCCGCGCAAGCACCCCATTCGAGGTCACCGGAGTCACCTTCGACAGCCGCGAAGTCCAGCCGGGGGACCTGTTCATCGCCATGCCTGGGACCGTCCACGACGGTCACAAGTTCGTCGAGGGCGCCTTCGCCTCAGGAGCATCGGGAGCAGTCGTCTCGAAGAGCGTCGATGGGCCGCACGTGCTCGTGGAGGACACCTCCCGGGCGCTCGAAGACCTCGGACGAGCGTCGCGTGAGCGTTCGAAGGCGCGGATCGTCGGAGTGACCGGATCGGTTGGAAAGACCAGCACCAAGGAGGCGCTGTTCGCCGTTCTCGACCGGGTCAGCGGCGGCGGGGCGCACCGCTCGGTCAAGAGCTACAACAATCATACCGGAGTCCCGCTGAGCCTCGCTCGGATGCCCCGTGAAGCCGAGTTCGCGGTGCTCGAAATGGGCATGAACAACAAGGGCGAGATCGCCGCTCTGGCCCGGATGGTGCGCCCCCATCTCGCGCTCGTTACGGCGATCGCCCCGGCGCATATCGAGAATCTGGGGTCCGAAGAAGCGATCGCCGACGCCAAAGGCGAGATCTTCGAAGGACTGGAGCCGGAGGGCATCGCGATCGTCCCCAACGATACGCCGCATCGCGACCGGTTGGTTCGGGCCGCCCGTCGTTACGCGGATCAAATCCTGACCTTCGGCTCGGGCGATGCCGACGTCCATGCGCTCCACGCGGTTCGTTCCTCGGAAGGCGGGAGCCTGATCACTGCGGCTCTCCTCGAGAGTGAAGTTACCTTTACAATCTCCCAGCGCGGCGAGCATTGGGTCTCGAATGCGCTGGCGGTCCTCGCGGCGGTCGAGGCGCTTGGGCTCGACGTTGGAGTGGCGGGTCTCGCCTTGGCCGATCTCGGCGGCCTCAAGGGCCGCGGCGAACGGCATCACGTCAGTCTCGACGGCGGCGAATTCCTGCTGATCGACGAGAGCTACAATGCGAACCCGGCGTCGATGGCGGCGACCCTCAGGAGTCTCGGCAGCGAGCAGGAGATCGAGCGGCGCATCGCCGTGCTCGGCCCGATGCGCGAGCTCGGCGAACATAGCGCGGAGCTCCACGCGAGCCTTGCTCCGTCGGTGATCGACGCGCATGTCGACCGGGTTATCCTGATCGGCGACGAGATGCGGCCGCTTGCCGAGAAGATCGTTGGCAAAGTGGGCGTCGATCTTGCCGTCGACGTGGACGATGCGACCGAGGCTTTGCTGTCGATGCTCCGCCCCGGAGATGCGGTGCTCGTCAAGGCATCGAACTCGGTCGGGCTTGCGAGACTGGTCGAGCGCGTCAAAGAAGGCGTCGCATGCTCTATCTGATCGCCGAACAGCTCGGGTTTCCGGGCGTCCTCAACCTCATCCGCTACATCAGCTTCCGCGCCGGCGCCGCGAGCGCGACCGCGCTCCTCATTGGTCTCGTGCTCGGCCCGTGGCTCATTTCGCAGCTTCGCGTCCGGCAGGGAAAGGGCCAGCCGATCCGCGCCGACGGACCGCAGAGCCACCTCGCCAAGCGCGGCACTCCGACCATGGGCGGGCTGTTGATCCTGATCTCGATGGCGACGTCAGTCCTCCTCTGGATGGACCTTCGCAATCCGTACGTCTGGGCAGTGCTGCTGGTGACCGGCGGCTTCGGCCTGATCGGGTTCCTCGACGATTATGACAAGGTGAAGAAGGCGCATCACGCGGGGCTTTCCGGCAAGACCCGGCTGGTGCTCGAGTTCCTGATCGCCGCCTTCGCGACCTGGCTTTTGGTGAAGCAGGGCAACACTAACCTCTACCTGCCGTTCGTGCAGGGGCCGGTGATGAACCTCGGCTGGTTCTACGTCGCGTTCGGGGCGTTCGTGATCGTCGCGTTCGGCAATGCGGTGAACCTTACCGACGGCCTCGACGGACTTGCGACCATGCCGGTGATCATCGCGTCGATCGCCTTCCTGATCATCGCCTACCTCGTCGGCAATGCGAGGTTCGCCGAATATCTGGGCATCCCGCACATCCTCGGGGTCGGCGACCTGACGGTGCTGTGCTTGGCGATCGTTGGAGCGGGCCTCGCCTTCCTCTGGTTCAACGCGCCGCCCGCTGCTGTCTTCATGGGCGATACCGGCAGCCTTGCGCTCGGCGGGGCACTGGGAGCGGTCGCGGTCGCGACCCACCACGAGTTCGTGCTGGTCGTCATCGGCGGGCTGTTCGTGCTCGAGGCGGCCTCGGTCGTGATCCAGGTCGTCGTCTACAAGCGCACCGGCAGGCGGGTCTTCCGGATGGCGCCGATCCACCACCATTTCGAGCATCTTGGCTGGTCCGAGCCGACCGTCGTCATTCGCTTCTGGATCGTCAGCTTCATTCTGGCCCTGGCCGGCCTTTCCACCCTCAAGTTGAGGTGATCACCGCCAAGGCCTTCGCCGGCAAGCATCATGCAGTCTATGGTCTGGCTCGGTCTGGGCTTGCGACGGCCGAGGCCCTGCTCGCCAGCGGCGCGCGCGTTACTGCCTGGGACTCCAAGGAAGAGGCGAGGGATAAAGCGCCTGCGGGCGCCAATCTCGCCGATCTCGACGACGCCGACCTAAAGCAATTCGACAGCCTGGTCGTAACGCCCGGCCTTCCGCTCAACCGCCATCCGATCACCGAGCGCGCCCGCGAGGCCGGGCTCGAGATCATCGGCGATATCGAGTTGTTCGCCCGCGCCCGGCCCGAGCTCCCGTCGCACAAGGTTGTCGGGATCACCGGAACCAACGGCAAGTCGACGACGACCGCGCTCATCCATCACATTCTCAAGACCGCGGGTGTTCCAACGACGATGGGAGGCAACATCGGCCTCCCGATCCTCGCGCAGGACCCGCTGCCCGATGGCGGCGTCTACGTGCTGGAGCTGTCGAGCTACCAGATCGACCTGACGCAGAGCCTCGATTGCGACGTCGCAGTGCTGCTCAACATCACTCCCGACCATCTCGACCGGTATGAGAGTTTTGAGGCCTATCGAGACTCGAAGCTGCGATTGTTTGAGATGCAGCGGCAATCGGGGCCATTTCACGCAGCTGTTCTTGGCGAGAGCTTGCCGGCCATGCGCGGAGGACTGCACGAGCTCGTACCGAATAACACGCTGCTTTTTGCTTTGGATTACAGTGATCGGCAGGCGAACTGGCCATCCCTGCAAGGCCCCCACAATCATCAGAATGCCGCTGTTTCGATCGCGGTGGCAGAGGTGCTGGGCCTTGATCAGGAGTTAGTCGAAGAAGCCCTCCGCACCTATCCCGGCCTCCCTCATCGGATGGAACGCGTCCGCGAGAAGGGCGGCGTTCTCTTTGTCAACGACAGCAAGGCGACCAACCCGACCGCGACCGCTCCGGCGCTCGCAGCCTTCCCCTCGATCCGCTGGATCCTCGGCGGCCAGGCGAAGACGGACAATCTCGACGAATGCGCACCGCACTTCGCTCATGTCCGCTCGGCCTATACGATCGGAGAGGCCGGTGAATTGTTCGCTCGACTGCTCGAGCCCCACATGCCGGTGCACGAATGTAACACGCTCGAAAATGCAGTGAATCGGGCCGCCGAGGATTCACAGCCGGGCGATACCGTTCTACTCTCTCCAGCCTGCGCGTCGTTCGACCAGTTCAAGGACTTCGAGCAGAGGGGTGACAGGTTCAAGGACCTGGTGGGGGCGTTATGATCGGAAGCATCTCGGGACAGATCAAGGCGAAGGCGGCCAGGCTCGATCCGAGCAATTACGGCCGCTCGGACACTTCGGCCGTCGGCCGCTGGTTCTGGGAAATCGACAAGGTCCTCCTGCTCCTGATCGCGACCCTGATCGGGATCGGCCTGATCGCGGTCGCCGCGGCCTCGCCCGCCGCCGGAGAGCGTTACTCGGGCGGCTCGGTCCGCTTCTCCGAGCTTCATTATTTCTACCGCCAGATCGTCTGGATCGGCGTCGGCGTTCCCGTGATGATCGCCATTTCGATGATGCCGAGGGAGCGCGCCAAGCGCATCTCGCTGGCAGGAGCGGCCTTCTTCTTCGTCATGCTGATCTTCGTTCCGGTCCTCGGCCCGGAAGTGAACGGGGCGACCCGCTGGATCGACATTGGCATCGGCCAGCTTCAGCCGTCGGAGTTTCTCAAGCCTTTCTTTGTCGTTGCGATGGCCTGGCTGCTGTCGCTTCGCGAACAGGACAAGTCGCTTCCGGTGTTCGCCTTGTCAGCGGTGCTGGTGGCCCTGGTCTCCGCGCTCCTTATGAAACAGCCGGATTTCGGCTCGACGATCATCTTCTGTTCGGTGTGGATCGCGATGCTCGCGCTTGCGGGCGTCTCGCTCAGGATCCTCGGCTTCCTCGCGCTCGCGGCCGTGGTCGGCGTCGTTCTTGCTTATTTCTTCTATCCGGTGGCGACGACGCGCATCGACGGCTTCCTGTTCGGCGAGGGCGACAACTTCCAGGTCGAAAACGCAATGCGGACCCTGACCGCGGGCGGGATGTTCGGGATGGGCCCGGGCGCGGGCACCCGCAAGTTCGGCCTTCCCGAGCCCCATACCGACTACATCTTCTCGGTCATCGGCGAGGAGTTCGGACTGATCGCCTGCCTCGCCATCGCGATCCTCTATCTGACCATCGTTGCACGAGTGCTGATCAAGCTGCTCGACGAGGACAACAGCTTCGCCCTCCTGGCCGCCGCCGGCCTCGTTATCGAGTTCGGATTGCAGGCGCTGATCAACATGATGGTGAACGTCCAGCTTGCACCGTCGAAGGGCATGACCCTGCCGTTCATCAGCTATGGCGGATCATCGATGCTGGCCCTGTCGATCGGCATGGGCTTGCTTCTCGCATTCACGCGGCGAAACCCGTATCTGACCCGCTCGCCGTACGTCGTGAAGTGGAGCGGGGAGCAAGCCGCCTGATGAATTTTGTTTTGGCCGCAGGAGGCACCGGGGGTCACATGGTCCCGGCGCACGCGCTCGCTGCGGAACTGCGCAAACGCGGCCATGGCGTGCTGCTGATCACCGACGATCGCGGCGCTCGCTTTCCTGGCCTTTTCCAAGGTGTGCCGGTGCACATCCTTCCTGCCGGGCGGCTTCGGCGTAGCCCTCTTGGGCTGGTACGCGGCGTTCGCTCGCTTCTGGCTGGCCGGCGCGAGGCAAAGAACCTCTACAAGAGCCATCGCCCGGACGCGGTCATCGGGTTCGGCGGCTATCCCGCGGTTCCGGCCCTGCTCGCAGCCACTGCGGTGAAAATCCCGACCGTCATCCACGAGCAGAACGCCGTCCTCGGGCGGGCCAACCGCTTCCTCGCGGGCGATGCCGCTGCGATCGCCACGGCCTACTCGGAAATCGACCGGATGAAGCGCCGGCACGAAGAGAAGACAATTCTCGTCGGCAATCCCGTGCGCGAGGCGATCGCCAAGCTCGGCGAAGTGCCGTTCCCGCAGTTCGACGACTATGCGCCGTTCAAGATCCTCGTTACCGGCGGAAGCCAGGGCGCGACCGTCCTCAGCAAGGTGGTCCCCGAAGGACTGGGGCTGTTGTCGCCGTCGCTGCGCCTGCGCCTGCAGGTCATGCAGCAGTGCCGGCCCGACGACATCGACCAGGTCCGAACGCGTTACTCGGAGCTCGGAATTCCGGCCGAGCTGATGACCTACATCGAGGACATGCCGGCCAAGCTCGCCGAGGCGCATCTGATCATCGCGCGCTCAGGCGCATCGACCGTCGCCGAACTGACTGCCGCGGGACGGCCGGCGATCCTCATTCCCTATCCCGAGGCGACCGACGACCATCAGACCGCGAACGCCCGCGACATCACCAATGCCGGCGGTGCCCGGATGATCCATCAGCCCTTCTTCACTCCCGAGGCGCTGGCGAAGCAGGTCGAGGTGATGGCAGAGGACCCGCAGTCGCTGGTCAACGCCGCGGCCCGGGCGCTTTCGGTCGGAAAGCCGCATGCGGCAAGCGACCTCGCCGACCTCCTCGAGCGGGTCGGCGGCGGATTGTCTCCGATGGAAGTGGGCCTGACCCTGTCGCCGCGCGTCCGCGCCGACGCTCCCGCGGGAGGCGTTCCCGCGTGAAGGCTCTCGGGACCGACATCGGAACGATCCACTTCGTCGGGATCGGCGGCATCGGCATGTCCGGCATCGCCGAAGTGATGCACAAGGTCGGCTACAAGGTTCAGGGCTCCGATCTTTCGGAAGGCTATGTCGTCGACGGGCTGCGCAAGCTCGGGATTCCGATCATGATCGGACAGAAGGCCGAGAACCTCGGCGACGCGGCCGTGGTGGTCATTTCGTCGGCCGTCAGCCGCGGCAATCCCGAAGTCGAGGCCGCGGTCGAGCGACGCCTGCCCATCGTCAAGCGCGCGGAAATGCTCGCCGAGCTGATGCGCATGCAAAAGACGATCGCGGTCGCCGGAACGCACGGAAAGACGACCACCACTTCGATGGTCGCCGCGATGCTCGACGCCGGCGGGCTTGATCCGACCGTCATCAACGGCGGAATCATCAATCGCTACGGCTCGAATGCCCGGCTCGGCAAAAGCGACTGGATGGTGGTCGAAGCCGACGAGAGCGACGGCAGCTTCTTGAGGCTCGATGGCACGATCGCGGTCGTCACCAACATCGATCCCGAGCACCTCGAGCATTACGGCGGGTTCGAAGAGGTCAAGAAGGCCTATTGCGAGTTCATCGAGAACGTTCCGTTCTACGGTCTCGCTGTGATGTGCATCGACCATCCCGAGGTCCAGAACATCATCGGCCGGATCCGCGACCGGAGGATCGTCACCTACGGCTTCTCGGCGCTTGCCGATCTTCGCGCCGACAACGTCACCATTGCCGGCCCGGGCGGAAGCCGGTTCGACGCGGTCGTGCTGGAACGCGACGGCAATCGACGAACGATCGAAGCCATTCCGGTGCCAATGCCGGGGCGGCACAATATCCAGAACGCGCTCGCGGCGATCGCGGTCGCTCTCGAGCTCGGCATCTCGGAGGAGCAGATCCGCGAGGGTTTCGCCCGCTTCGACGGAGTGAAGCGCCGCTTCACCAAGATCGGCGAGGTCGACGGCGTTCCGATCATCGACGATTACGCCCACCATCCGGTGGAAATCCGGGCGGTGCTCTCGGCGGCTCGCGAGAGCGCCGACCAGCGCGTAATCGCGGTCATGCAGCCGCACCGCTTCACGCGCCTCAACGACTTGATGGAAGACTTCCAGAACGCGTTCAACGACGCCGACGTGGTCTTCGTGACGCCCGTCTATGCAGCCGGCGAGCAGCCCATCGAAGGGGTGGACTCGGAAGCCCTGGTCGAGGGTCTTCGCGCCCACGGACACCGAATGGTTCGAACGGTCGCCGATCTCGATGACCTTTGCCACGCGCTCCGCGATCTCGCCGCGCCTGGCGACCTCGTCATCTGCATGGGCGCCGGCGACATCACCAAGTGGGCAGCATCCCTCGGCGACTGCCTGACAAGGGTCAGGGCGAGCAAGTGAGCCTCGACACTCTTCCGAACGTTCGCGGGAAGCTGACCGAGGATGCGCCGCTCGCGCCGCTCGTCTGGTTCAAGAGCGGCGGAGCGGCCGAGTGGCTGTTCGAGCCAAAGGACGAGGACGACCTCGTCGATTTCCTCCGTCAGCTCGATCCCGACGTGCCGGTGATGGCATTGGGATTGGGCTCGAACATGATCGTCCGCGATTCAGGCGTTCCGGGCGTCGTCATCCGGCTCGGCAAGGCCTTTTCGAAAATCGAGAGGATCGATGACACCACCCTTCGCTGCGGCGGTGGCGCAAGCGGCATTCTGGTCTCCTCGACCGCACGCGACGCGGGCATCGCCGGCCTCGAATTCCTTCGCGGCATTCCGGGTACCGTTGGCGGCTTTGTTCGAATGAACGGGGGCGCCTACGGCCGCGAGGTGGAGGACATTCTCGTCGAGGCGCGCGTGGCCCTTCGCGACGGAACAGTCGAGACCTGGCCGCTCGAAAAGCTCGGCTACACCTATCGGCACAGCGAAGTGCCTGGAGGCGCGGTGGTCGTCGAGGCGACCTTCCGGGGCTCGCCGGGCAAGCCCGCGGCGATCGGCGCGGAGATGGACGCCATCGCAAGGGCCCGCGAAGAATCCCAGCCGCTCCGCAGCCGCACGGGCGGCTCGACCTTCAAGAACCCGCCGGGCCACAAGGCATGGGTGCTCGTCGATGCGGCGGGTTGCCGTGGGCTGACGATGGGCGGCGCCCAAGTCTCGGAAAAGCATTGCAACTTCCTGCTCAATCTCGGTAGCGCGACCAGCGCCGACATCGAGGCGCTGGGCGAGGAGGTCCGCCGCCGGGTGTTGGAAAACTCCGGAATCACCCTTGAATGGGAAATCCAGCGGATCGGCAGGGAATGAACAAGGATTTGCGCGTCGTGGTGTTGATGGGCGGCTGGTCGTCCGAGCGCGAGGTTTCGCTGACCAGCGGGCGCGGGGTTGCCGAGGCGATCCGCGGGCGCGGATGGTCGAACGTCGTCGAGCTCGACATGGACCGCGACGTCGCCGCGCGGCTGAAGGAGCTCTCCCCGGACGTCGTCTTCAACGCGCTTCACGGTACGCCCGGCGAGGACGGGACCGTCCAGGGCATGCTCGACCTGATGGGCATTCCCTACACGCACAGCGGGCTCGAAACGTCGGTCATCGCGATCGACAAGGAACTGACCAAGATGGTCCTCGTCCCTCACGGCATCCGCATGCCGGCCGGCACGATCGTCGAGAGCGAGAACCTGTTTCGGGAGGATCCGATCGCAAGGCCCTATGTGCTGAAACCGGTCAACGAAGGCTCGTCGGTCGGAGTCGCCATCGTCACCGAGGAAGGCAATTACGGCCATCCGATCGGCCGCGACGTGGAGGGGCCGTGGAAGCATTTCGACCGACTGCTCGCCGAGCCGTTCGTGAAGGGTCGCGAACTGACGGTTGCAGTGCTCAACGACGAGGCGCTGGCGGTGACCGAGCTTCAGCCCAAGGCCGGCTTCTACGATTACGATGCCAAATATACCGACGGCCTTACGACCCACGTCTGCCCCGCCGAAATTCCCGACGACATTGCCAGGTCGATGATGGACATGGCCGCCAAGGCCCACCGGCTGCTCGGCTGTCGCGGCGCTTCGCGTTCGGACTTCCGCTGGGACGACGAAATGGGCGAAGCCGGCATTTTTCTTTTGGAAGTCAACACTCAACCCGGAATGACCCCCTTGAGCCTTGTGCCGGAGCAGGCGAAGGTACGCGGCATCAGCTACGGGGAGCTGGTCGAGCGCCTGATCGAGGAAGCGCTCGCGAGAAAGAAGGGGTAGGCCATGGCGGCGCGGATGCGGCGCGGATCGGGGGCAAAGGCAAAGCGCAAGGCTGCGCCCAAGGCCGCGCACAAGCTCAACAGCGCGCGGGTCAACAAGCTTGCCGCGTTCGGTTTCACCGGCTTTCTCGTGCTGATGGCAGGAGCGGCCGCGATCGCCCTGGACATCCCGGCGAAGGCCGCTCTCCAGGCTGGCGAAGCAGTCGGCCATGCCGGTTTTCGAGTCGACGGCTACCAGATCGTCGGAATCCGCCACATGGACCGCAAGCTCATCGACGCCGTCGTCGTGGACGAGCTTCGCAAGGCCGCCGCGGAGGCGGGCGAGACCAAGCCGGCGCAGCCGCTGGTCGACGTGTCCGCCATCCGCGAGCGTCTGCTCCAGTTCGGCTGGGTGAAGGATGCCCGCGTTTCGCGCCGACTCCCCGATACACTGGTGATCGATATCGTCGAGCGCACGCCCTCGGCGCTGTGGCAGGACAAGGAGAAGCTCGCTCTGATCGACGACAATGGCGTGGTTCTCGACCGCGTTCGGGTCGACAGGATGCCGGACCTGCCGCTCGTCATCGGTCCCGGAGCGAACACGCGCTCGAAGGATCTCAGGACCATCCTCGCCGATGCCCCGGCAATGCAGCCGCAGCTCGCTTCGGCGACATGGGTCGGCGGTCGCCGCTGGGACCTCAGCTTCCAGTCGGGCGAGACGCTCGCGCTTCCCGAAGGCACTCAGGCTGCTCATGATGCACTCGCGAAATTCGCGAAGCTCGACCGTTCAACCGGCCTGCTCGGGCGCGGAATCCTCCGCTTCGACCTCCGCAGGCCGGGCCAGATGACGGTTCGCCTGCCGCGCGCTCCCGGCGAGCCGATCATTCCCGAGGCGTCGCAACAGACAACGGTGGAGGGCTAGTCGCTCGCCGTGGCTTCACCCACCGATCAACCCCTGATTGCAGCGCTCGACATCGGCTCCTCCAAGGTGGGGGCGCTGATCTGCACGCTGACCGGCGACGGCCGCCTGCAGGTGCTCGGCACAGGCCAGCGCGAGAGCCGAGGGGTGAAGCGCGGCTTCGTCACCGACATGGAAGCGAGCGAGCATGCAGTCCGCGAGGCGGTCGAGCTCGCCGAGCGCATGTCGGGACTGACCATCGAGGACGTCTGGGCAAGTTTCGGAGCGGGCGGCCTCTCGAGCGACCTTGCCAACGTCGAGGTTGAACTTGGTGGCCACCAGGTCGAGCAGTCGGACATCGACGAGCTTCTGGCCGGCGGGCGCGGAGCGATCGACCGCAACGGGCAGATGGTGCTCCACGCTCACCCGGCCCTCTACACGATCGACGGGGTCGAGGGGGTCAAGAACCCGATCGGCCTTCACGCCGACCGGCTCGGGGTCGACATCCACGTCGTCGCTGCCGACCCGGCTCCCATTCGGAACATCGATTATGTGATCCGTTCGGCGCACCTCGGAGTGAAGGCGATCGTCGCTTCGCCGGTGGCGGCGGGGCTGGCCTGCCTCAACGAGGACGAGCGCGACCTTGGAGTGGCGCTTGTCGAGCTCGGCGCCGAAGTGACCAACGTCTCGCTCCACGCGGGCGGGATGCTCGTCGGCCTCCGTTCGATCCCGCTCGGCGCCAAGGACATCACCGACGACATCGCCTGCGCGTTCGCAGTGCAGCGCCGGGATGCCGAGCGGCTGAAGTGCTTCTACGGCTCGGCGATGACGTCCCCGCGCGACAATCACGAGATGATCGAAGCCCGGCAGATGGGCACGGAAGAGGGCGTCGATCCGCTCCGGATCACTCGTGCCCAGCTGATGACCGTCATCCGCCAGCGCGTCGAGGAACTGACGGCGAGGATCGACGACGCCTTGAAAAGCCTCGGCTTCACCGGTCCCGTCGGCCGCCAGGTCGTTCTCACCGGCGGCGGCGCCGAACTGAAGAATATCGCCGACTACATGCAGGGAGTGCTCGGCCGATCGGTCCGGGTCGGCCGGCCCAAGCAGCTGACAGGCCTTCCGGATGCTCATAGCGGCCCGGCCTTCTCGACCCTGGTCGGCCTTGCCTGCCTCGCCTCGTCGCGGAAAACCGACATCCGCGAGCTTGCGGCGGACAAGAACATGCAAAAGAAGCAGGCGACCGGGATGATGGGCAGGTTGATTGCAGCGATGAAGGGCGGAATCTAAAACCGGCCTTTGGGGGAGGGCACGAATGGCGACGATTGCTGGATCGCGGTCGGCGGGCGCCGCCACCCTGGTTTTCCTCCTCGGCGCCGCAGTCTTCCTCAATTACGTCGATCGCGGCGCAATCGGCATCGCCGCGCCGCTGATGAAGTCGGATCTCGGCCTTTCCGAGGAAGCCTATGGAGTCGCTTTCTCGGCCTTCTTCTGGATCTACGCTCCGGTGCAGCTGTTCGCCGGTTGGCTGTGCGACCGTTTCTCCGTCTACAAATTGATGGCCGCCGGAATCCTGCTCTGGGCCGGGAGCACGTTCCTGATGGGTTTTGCTGGCGGCTTCGCGTCGCTCCTGGTCCTCCGCGTCATGCTCGGTGTCGGCGAGAGCATTTCCTTCCCCGGAAGCTCGAAGATCATCGCCCGGCACGTTCCCAAGGAAAAGAGGGGCGTGGCCAATGCGTCGGTGGCGATGGGGATCGCGCTCGGCCCCGCCGCCGGAACGCTCGCCGGCGGGATGATCCTTCAAAGCCTTGGCTGGCAGGCGATCTTCTTCACCTTCGGAATTGTCACCCTGGTCTGGCTGCTCCCGTGGCGCCAGACGGTCCGAGCCCTGCCCACCACCGGTTATCGCGACGAAGGGCAGCGAGTGCCATTGGGCTTGTTGATGACGAAATGGCCCCTGTGGTCGATGTCGATCGTCCACGCCTTGGGCAATTACTGCTTCTACTTCCTGCTCGCCTGGCTGCCTTTGTTCCTGACCAAGTCGCGGGGCTTCAGCATCGGCGAGATGACGATGCTCGCGACCCTTGGCTACGCGGTCCAGGGTGCCTGTGCGCTTTCCTTCGGTCACTTTTCCGATTGGTGGACCCGGTCGGGCCGGTCGGAAGCGGCCTGCCGGCGCTGGATGATGGTCGCCAGCCAGTCGATGGCGGCGGGCGCGATCCTCGGGCTGGCGTTCGCGCGGGACGCCGTCACGATCGGCATCCTGCTCTGCATTGCCGGTGCGGCCTCGGCGTCGCTGTCGCTCAACCTCTATGCCGTGGCCCAGATGTTCGCTGGTCCGCGGGCATCGGGAACCTGGGTCGGAGTGCAGAATGCGATCGGCAACCTGTCCGGGATCATCGGGCCGATCGTCACCGGAATCGTCGTCCAGCGAGCGGGCTATGACAGCGCTTTCATCCTGACCGCCGCGATCGCCGCCTTCGGAGCGGCCTGGTGGGCCCTCGGGGTCCCCAAAATCGAACAGGTCGACCTCGGCGAGGAACAACCGCCGCCGAGTTGAGTCTTTCGAGACACGCGAATTGCACTTTTTCGCCTCGCGTTAACTTTTTCGCTTGGCTTGGGACTCGTGATGATTCAGAAGATTCGCGGTGGAGGATCAACGCGCTAGCGGCGCTTGAAGGGGGTTTTGCCCATGAGCATCGATTTCATCCGGCCTGAAGTTGACGAACTTCG
>JBKPKZ010000236.1:0-16501 GCA_046731355.1 Pseudomonadota bacterium
CCGACTGACCGGCGGGCCCTTCAATGGAAACCTTGACCTTCATGTGCCGCTAGACGTCACAAATGCCTCGACTTCCTGACGAGAAGGTCAAGACTATCCTGAACATCCCTGAGCGATAATCGGGGTATTTGCCCAGAAACCTGACCGGCTTGGCGCTCACCGGTAGGCCTTGGCGAAGCTGGGACCCCGCCTGGCGCGCAATCAGAAGCTGATGAAGTTCCCGCTTAGGTGTAACCGAGGCGACCTACGAACTGGATAGCAAGAAGGTCGCGGCGTCGTGACCGCGTGACCGCGGCAGACCATCCTCGGCATCGTTAGCCGTCCAGGCGAGCATCGACACACGGAGGCGACCAATGAAAGCGATTGTGGTGACGGATCAGGCCGCCGGAACGGCCGGAATGAAGTTGGTCGAGCGACCCAAGCCGAAGGCCGCGATCAACGACGTGGTCGTCGAGATCCACGCGTCGGGGTTCGTCGGTACCGAGCTGGCATGGCCTTCGACCTGGACCGACCGGCTCGACCGCGACCGAACGCCCTCGATCCCCGGGCACGAGCTTGCCGGAGTGGTCACGGCGCTCGGTTATGGCACGACGGGGCTGTCGATCGGGCAGCGGGTGTTCGGCCTCACGGACTGGTCTCGCGATGGCACGCTGGCGGAGTATGCGGCCGTCGAGGCGCGCAACCTCGCGCCATTGCCGGGCGACGTCGACTTCACGGTGGGAGCGAGCCTGCCGATCTCGGGCCTGACTGCGTGGCAGGGACTATTCGTGCATGGCCGCCTCCAGGCGGGGCAGAGCATCATCGCGCACGGCTCGGCAGGGGCGGTCGGTTCGATGGTGACGCAACTCGCACGCGAGTTTGGCGCCCATGTGATTGGCACCGGACGCGCCGCCGACCGCCAGGCGGCGCTCGACTTCGGAGCGAACGAGTTCGTCGACCTCGACAACGAGGCTCTGGAAGACGTCGGCCAAGTCGATCTGGTATTCGATCTCATCGGCGGCGACATCGGGAAAAGGTCCGCGCGCCTGGTCCGAGCCGGAGGAACCCTGGTGTCCATCGTTGGGCCGTCCGAGACGCGGCCCGCGGACGGCCTGGCGATCGACTTCGTTGTCGAGTCCGATCGTGCTCAACTGGTCGAGATTGTCCAGCGGGTGCGGAACGGACGACTGCGGACGAACATCGGCACCGTAGCGCCCCTCGATGATGCCGTCGCCGCCTTCAACCCGATCGAGCGACGCCAGGGGAAGACCATCATCCGCGTTCGTCCATGAATCCTCGTAACTGGGAAGCGCCTTTGCTCCCCTCATGGCCTCGCGCATGAGAAGACGCGCAGACCAGTTCAACGGATGAGCTGCTGGGGAAAACCACGAATTGACGGAATGATCACCGGGGCGCCCTATGTCTGAAAGGCCAACTTCTGCGGAGAAGATGCGTGTTACGCGCCCGCGCAGTCATGCTGACCAATTATCAGGAGGTCGCCCGCTTCGTGGGCCTCGACCCCCTGGAGATGTTGCGACAGGCCAAGATCAGTCCGGCGTCACTGGATGACCCGGAGAATTGGCTGCCGGGCGATCGCATTCTCTCGCTGATCGAGGAGTCCGCGAATTTGTCCGGCCGGGACGATTTCGGGATCCTGCTCGGCAAATGCCGGACTTTCACCAGCCTTGGGCCGGTCAGCCTCCTGCTCAAACATGAGGCGACGGTTCGCGACATCATCCTTGCCGCAGTCGAGTATCGGTACCTGCTCAACGAGCTTTTGCATGTCGCGATCCTGGACGACGGTACGGATGCAGTGGTGGAATGGAACCTCGTTCCCGGCCTGAACAGCTCGCAGGGCGTGAACCTGATCTCGGCCATCACCTATCGAGCGATTTCCGACGGGCTGGAGTCGGCGTGGGAGCCCGATTGCATCCACTTCAGGCATTCTGCGCCCGAATGCCTGTCAACGTTCCGCAGCCTGTTCCAATGCTCGCTCGAATTCGACAGCAGCTTCGACGGCATGTCCTGTACCTCGAAAGACCTTCGAAGGCCGAACCCCTTCGCCGACGAGGCGCTCGCGGGATATGCGCGCCGGCTTCTCGACCTGCTGCCCAAGCCGAAGGGCGAAAGCGTGGTCGACAAGGTCCGGAGCGTCATTCTGCTCATCATCCAGGACAGCTCTCCGACGATCGAGAGGGTCGCAGAGTGCCTAGGAGTGCCTGTCCGCACGCTTCAGCGGCGCCTCATCCGCGAAGGCAATGCGTTCAGCGAGATCCTCAACGACATTCGGCGCGAGCTCGCCCCGCGATATCTCGCGCACTCGTCCCACTCGCTGGTGACGATCGCGCATCTGACGGGATATTCGTCCCTCAGTTCCTTCAGCCGCTGGTTTGCGACCGAGTTCAAAATGCCGCCGATGGCGTGGCGTAAGAAGAACCGCGATAACCGCCTCAGGCAAGCCGCCTAGGCGAGCTTGCGATAGAGGCGGACGACCAGTTCCTCGACGATGACCATCGTCACGACGACGATGATCAGCCAGACGATCCCGTGGAAAACGCCTTCGAACTTCACGTCCTCCGAGAAGGCGAAGGACAAGGCTTCGAGGATCACGAACTTGGAGCCGAACAGGACCAGCCAGGCGCAGAAGAAGCGCAGGGCTTTCCACCAGCCCCCGACCTTGTTCTTGAACTTGCTGGCGACCCAGTGCTCGACGGCGATAGTGCCTTTCAGGAGGAGCTGGAGGACCACCGAGGCGAGCAGCATCGTCGTGAAGGAATCGACATAGACCTTGTCGGAATATTCGTTGAACAATCCAAGGACGACGAGGTCGACGAGCGCACCCACGAAATAGAGCAGGAATAGCCGCTGCCGGTTCGAATGGGTCAGTGCGGCGTCGGGCATGAACCCGTCGGCGGTAGAAGTCGCGGTTGCCATCATTCAGGCCCCAGTTGAGTTGGCCGACCGCCCCCGGTCCACGCGACTGGACCAGGGGCGATCGTCACTTCGCGCTCTTTTACTTTTGCGGCGCCGGTTGCTGCTGCACGCTGACCGTGTTTGGATCGGGCACGGACACGTAGACGACCGTGTCGCCTTCATACTGCGGCTGATAATAGGCGCCGCCGCACGAATAATAGGTATAGGAGTGGTAGGGATAGGGCGAGCAGGCCGGCGGCAGCGCGTAGTACGCCGAGCCATAGGCTACCGCCGTCGCCCAGGCCGCCGTCGCGCCGATGGCGATCCCGGCCGCCAGCGGATAGTCGCCCCAGCCGTTCCATCCGCCCCAGTCGTTGTCGACATTGATGTTGGTGTTGCGATCGCCGGTATTGATGCGGTTCCCGCTATTATTGATTCCGCCGCCCTGACCGGGCCGCTGGCTTGGCCGACCTGGCTTTCCGGCACCTCCGACGCCACCAACGCCACCGACACCCCCGGCACCACCAACGCCGCCTGCGCCGCCAACGCCACCGGGCTTCCCAACGCCGCCGGCGCCGCCTACGCCGCCTGGTTTGCCGGGGCCACCAACACCGCCCGCGCCACCGACGCCCCCGCCGGGCCTGGTGTTGGCCATGCGGTTGCCGGCGCTCGGAGCATTGCGGACGCCCGGGCCTGTCGTTGGCGGGCTCCAGTTGCCTCCACCGGGACGGCTATAACTTCCGCCTCTACTGAAGCCCGAACCACCGCGATTGCCGCCGTAGCTGCCACCTCGGCTGTAGCTTCCTCGATTGCCGCCCATGCTGCCGCCACGGCTGTAGCCGCCGCCGCCACGACTCATGCTGCTCGATCCTCCGCGGCTAAAGCCGCCGCCGCCACGACCGCCGCCGCCGCCGCCGAAGCCTCCGCCGCCGCCACGGCCGCCGCGTGCATCGACTTCCTGGGCCATGAATGCTGCCATGCCCACAAAGGCGCTCAGCATCGCCAGACTATGGAGCTTGCCGCGCATGTTTACTCTCCCTTGTAGGTCGCGAGCTGGATCTTCTTCGCGTTGGCATCGGGCACGAAGGTGAAGTCAGCGTCGGTGAAAGTGGGGTTGATCTGCCAGCTAAGGCGAGCAGTGAAAGTCGGCCGTGACGGATCGGTCCGGTCGACGATCACGAGTTTCCGAGGAAGCGGCTGATCGCCCTTCTGGATCCAGACTTCCCAGTCGACGTCTGCTTCGCGGTACGCGAAATGGTCGGTTTCGACACCATCGACGGTTGCCGGCCCGACTTCGTAAGCCGATTTCAGCGATTGGATGCGATCGGCGCTGCTCCCGTCGCCCCACCGAAACAGGTCCTCGAGCGGCAAGGAGATGCCGAACTTGTTGTAGATGGCGTCCAGCACTTCCTTGTTGGTGCCGGGCGCGGGGACGCTCGCGTAGAAACCGAGCTTGGGCGAATAGACGGTGAAGGTCTTGCCGTCATAGATGAACCGCCGGTCCTTAACGTCGCTCGAATAATCGATGACGAAGCCCGGACGTCGGACCTTGTAGTTGGTCACGCCATCGAGCTGGATGCGCTGGCCGTCGTTGGTGACGGCGTCCATGGTGCCCTGCGAGGTGATGGCGAGCGTCTTCGACTGCATCAGGAAATTGCTCATCTCCTTCAGCGCATCTACCGCGCTGTCCTCGATGACGCCTTCGTTGGCGATCGGGTCGTTGCCGGCGGGGTGCGGCATCGCCATTCCCTCGCGAGGAGGAGGAGCCGCCTCCGGTGCGGTTTGCGCCCAGGCGACCTGGGCGGTTGCGAGGGTCAGGCTTGCTCCCAAAGCCATAGCCGTACGGGTGCGCATCATGCGACTTTCTCCATGACTGGACGGATGAAATCCCTGTGTCGGGTAACACCCCTGCATCCTCGCTTTCATCGGGCTAACCCTTGGACGCGGGGGGTAACGTCCCTGATGCGGGCGAATTGCCGTTGGTGAGGCCGAAATGAACGGGGCGTCTGTCAAAATCGGTTCGGCCTGGCCGATGCAGATTTCGCGTCCTGTGGGTTTACCCCGATAGGAAATGATGTTTGCCTGCCTAACGAAGGAAGCGGTGGTCGAGAGAGTTCAGGCCAACAGGGGCGTACTGAAAGAGCAGCAAGCGGGTTGAACAATGACGAGCCCGATCCGACGGATAATCATTGTCGACGACCACGACGCAATCCGTCGGGGCGTTCGTCAGCTGCTCGAGACCAAGCCTTACTATCAGGTGGTCGGCGAGGCTTCCGACGGCCGATCGGGTTTGGAGCTGGCGAGGGAAACCCGGCCAGACATCGCGATCCTCGACTATTCCATTCCGGAATTGAATGGGCTCGATCTTTCGCACGCCCTCAAACGTGAATTCCCGCGCATCGAGATCCTGCTCTACACCATGCACGACCGCGAAGAGATCATCATGGATGTGCTTCGCGCCGGTGTCCGGGGCTTCGTCCTGAAGTCCGATGCCGAGAAGCACCTGATCGCGGCGCTCGACGCGCTGTCGATCCACCGCTCCTATTTCTCAGGAGCAATTTCCGATGCCCTCCTGGACCAGTTCCTCGAGAGCAAGCCGCACGCTTTGGCGAGCAGCCTCACGCACCGCGAGCGGGAAGTCGTTCAGCAGGTGGCCGAGGGCCGGATCAACAAGGAAATTGCCCAGCGCCTGAACATCAGCGTCAAGACGGTCGAGACTCACCGCGCAAGCGCGATGCGGAAGCTGAAGCTCAGGACGACGGCCGACCTCGTCCGTTACGCTGTCCGGAACCAGCTCATCCAAGCATAGTCAGCCAAGAAGCCGGGCTCGCGGCCAAGATCTTTTCCGGCTTGGGCATCTCCGGCCCCCCGCTTTTGGCGGGCACGATCGCGAATATCTTGGTACCGCGGGACAGGTTCTTGATCCGGAACCGGCCACCCAGCATTTCGACCCGGTGCCGCATCCCCTGCATGCCGATGCCGTGCGCGTCGGCGAGTGCCTTGGGCGGAATTCCTACGCCATCGTCCGAGACGCTGAGCTCGATCTCGTTTCCACGTTTTTGCAGGACGATCGAAGCGCTCAAGGCGTGCGCGTGGCGGTGGATGTTGACCAGTGCCTCCTGCGCCACTCGAAGAAGCGCCATTGCGCGCGGGCCCTTGATGTCAACGACTCTTCCGACTGCCTTGAATGTCGTCTCGATGCCGGTCCGCTTCCCGAAGCCACTGGCAAGCGCCCGGACCGCTGACGGAAGGTCGCGATCGCCGAGCTCGGCCGGATAATGCAGGAATGCAAGCGAGCGGATCTCCCGGTCGATCTGGCGGACGGTGCCTTGGATATCCTCGATCAGGTCCTCGTGGCCGGAATGCTCTTCGAGGATCTTCAGGTGCGCGATGCTGAGCTGTAGGGCGACGACGAGCTGGCCGGCGGAGTCGTGGAGTTCCTGACCCAGACGTTGCCGCTCGTACTCGTGGATTTTCAGCATCTCATCGAGCAGCTTTGCCCGAGTGAGATCCGATCCGTCCGGTCCGATGCTCCACCCGAACAAGGGATCCGGAGAAACGGAGGCAGCGCTTTTCTCGACCAGATCCGGTCTATCCATCGGATTGTCGGAATGCAGATCGACACGCTGCTGGTGGATGAAACGATGCATCCGATTGCCCCAGTATTGCCCCCCAAACGCCCATGCGGGTGAAATACTGACCCAGATCAAATTAATACAGTGATTCACGTAAGGAGTCATGCGGATTCATGTTGCAGTTTAATTGCAACTGCTTGGTCCAGACGAATTGGGGATTCTACCGATGAATTCATCGGTATTTACTCTGAGACTATTTAGGGTCTCGATTACTTGAGGCCGGTGAGCTGCTCCAGGCGCTTGCGAGCTCCGTCGGCGAATTCGCGAGCGACCGCCTTCACGGTATCGGTCGTCGAGAGCGTTGCCGGAACGTCCAGCGGGTCGGGCGTTCGGCGCCGTACCGCAGCGAGAAGAAGCTCGTTCGTCTGCGCGTCATAGACCTCGACCGCGTAAAGCAGCGAACCGGTGAACGTTCCTTGTTTCCCAAGGGCGCTCTTCACCGCACTGAGGCCGATTCCGATCGGCGTGACCCGGGTAGCGGTGGCAACTCCCCCCTTGGTCTTCTGGCCGCCGAGCAGCGTGACCTGGATCCTCAGAGTGTCGGCCTGCGGTTTCGCCGGCGTCGGGAAGCTCTTCGCGAGTTCCGAACGAAGCTCGTCGGTTACAATGGCTGCGAATTTCGCACGGTCCGCGGGTTCGATGCCATCGAACTGAGCGTCAGCGCCTTGGTAGACCTTGGTCGGCAGAACGATGACGGTCCGATACTTGGCGAACCTCGCGACGGGCTGGGCGTAAGTCCAACTCTCGCTGCCCGCTTTGTCCTGCGACATTTTCGATGACGACTTGAGCGAGACGGGCGCGTGATCCCTGGTCTGCGCACTGACTGGCGCTGCGGCCAGAAGAACGGTCGCCAAGAATAGGAAGCGTGGAAAGTGAGTCATGGCCGTGCTCGCGTCGAAGGAATTGGTGAACCCAGGAGGAAGGCGTCGCATCCGCTCCGCATCATCTCCATCAGGACAAACCCTGGCAGGACGGAAGAATCGAGCGACCAGCGTGGGTCAATTGCCAGGAGCCGTCGCCGAAGCCTGGATCGGCGCTTCGAATCCCGGCGGATATTTCTGCCATCGATAGCCGGCCTTCGCGGCCTGCTCTCCGACGGCGTACAGGGACCGCATGTAGGCGGTGTCGAATTCCTCATTGTGCGGCGTGCTGAATGTCGCCGGTATGTAGGTGAGGTTATAGTCGATGCCGTCGCGCTGCGTGGTGGCGTAGATGCGGTAGAGGTCACCCACGCCCTGGGTCCTCGTCAGCGATCCGATTGCCCGGGTAGCGATGCTCAACGTCCTTCGCTCGACACTCGACCAGTCGGGATCGAGCCGAGCATTCCGGATGATGTAGAGCACGCGCTTGCGCTGCGGAGAATTCGCCACGGAAATCGACGGCGGATAGAGGAACACCTGCGCCATCGTGCCGCCGTCGACGTGCATCTCCTGATAGCGAGCGCCGTTGACGTTCACGTCGATCATCACTGGAGGAAACGCCCCGGGGATCGATGCCGAGGCGAGCAGCACGCTTTCGAACAGTTTCTTGGCGCCCGGATCCTTGCTCGCCGCAATTGCCGTCATGTTCCAGATGACGGGCTCCAACGAGTCCAAGTTCGCCGTTCCAACGAGCAGGATCCGCCCCTTGGCATATTCCGCCGCGATCTCGGTCAGCAGTTCAGCGGTCACATAGGACGCAATCACGCCGGCGAGCGGACGCGAATCCGCCATGGCATCGCCGAAGATCCCCTTGACGATGCCCCGCTTCTTGAAAATGTCCTTCTGCGAGGTCTCCGTGTAGACCCTCTTCAGCACATAGTCGTACTTCGGCCCGAGGAAGGCGAACGGCGAAATCAGGGCCCCGGTGCTGACGCCCGTCACGACCTTGAACTGGGGTCGGGTGCCTGCCTCGGACCAGCCGTTGAGGAAGCCGGCGCCATAGGCACCATTGTCACCCCCGCCGGAGATGGCGAGAAAGTAAGCGGGAGGAAGGTCGGTCCGCCCCTGGCCGGCGAGCCATTGCTGCTCCTTCGCCAGCGAGCTGCGCGCCTCGGCCTCGAAGCTGCCCGTCTCGCGGGTGACGAGAAAACGGACCGGACCGGCGTCCGGGATCGCCTGAGTGGCCGCGGCGACCGGCACGGCCGGCAGACGGTGTGGAGTGGCGCAGCCCGCGAGCGCCAATTGTGTCGCGCTGGCAACAAGCAGCAGATTTCGCCAGTTCAACGGCATCGTAGCTCTCCTCGGGAAGTTTGCAGATTCCCCTCTGCATGCCGGTCGAACCATCCATGGAAACCCCGAAGGTCTGGACAAGGTCTCGGGAGTATCCCCGATTTTGGCCAGTCAACTCGCGGCTAAACCCTTCCCTCGTGATTCCTATTCGGTGGCGTTCCAAGGGCCGCCGATCCGGTCACGGCCGACAAAACAAGGGATAAGTCATGCGAAAATATCTTCTTGCCGCTGTTGCGGTCGCTGCGATTGCAGCGCCCGCAAATGCTCGTGACGGATCGGGTTACGTTGGAGTCGAGGCCGGCGTCGTCTTCCCGAGGGATTCGGACGCGAACGTCCTCGTCGACTATACGACGGTCAACAATCCGGTGATCACTGGGGGCCCCATACCACCGGGCACGCCTCCAGGACCGGCTGACACCGCGTTCAGCGACGTCATCAGCCTCGATGCGAAGACCGGCTACGAAGTCGGCTTCTTCGGAGGCTACGACTTCGGAATGTTCCGTGTCGAAGGCGAGGTCGACTGGAAGCATGCGAACCTCGACGACCTGTCATTCGACGACAGCTTCATCTCGACGCTGAACACGAACCTGAACCGGCCTTCGGCTGCACCCGATCCGGGAGCACCGGGCCTGGGTCCGATCTCATCTTCCGACATCAATCTCGACGAGGCGGTCGGCACTCTGTCGTTCATGCTCAACGGCTTGATCGACGTCGGCGATCCGGACGGTTTCTCCTTCCAGGGTGGCGTCGGCGCCGGCTGGGCCAAGTCGAAGCTGATCGACGAGAAGGATGGCGCCTTCGCGTGGCAGCTCATCCTCGGCGCTTCTTATGCACTGAGCCCCAACATCGACGTTGGCCTGAGATACAAATACTTCTCGACCGGCAGCCTCCATTTCACGGATTCGACCGGCGTTTCGTTCCTTGGGAATCCAAACCGGCTGACGGTTCTCGACGCGGCGGGAGCACCCGTTCTCGTCGATCAAACCACCGATGCGGACCTGTTTGCGGACTTCGAATCGAAAATCCGCATGCACAGCCTGGCGCTGACACTGACCTACAACTTCGCGGGCGAGCCGCCTCCTCCGCCGCCTCCTCCGCCGCCGCCGCCTCCGCCGCCTCCGGCGACGCAGACGTGCCCGGACGGAACGGTGATCCTGGCGACGGATGTCTGTCCGGCGCCTCCGCCACCGCCTCCGCCGCCACCGCCGGCGCCAGAGCGCGGCTGACGGTCAGTGACGTACAAGAGCCGGCCCGGGGAAACCTGGGCCGGCTCTTCTAATCGCCTAGGAAATTGTCGGACTGGCTGCCCTCCGCTTCAATCGGGGCAGTAGCAGGTACATCATCCCGACCGCGAACGTGCAGGCGATCCCGAACTGCACGAGACGGGCTCCCCAGGTTCCCGAATTCGCGGGACCTTTAAGAAGCGCTAGCCCGAAGATGACCATCGTCGCGTTGTAGGCGATCAACGCATTCCCACCACGCACTCCGCCCTTCACAATGTGATTCGCGAAGCCGAACCCGATGAGGAAAGTGATAAGGGCAAGCGAAGCAAGCGAAGGTGCGATCGCCAGGACGTAATAGGCCGCCACGGCGACGAAGCCTCCGAGGAAGTTTCCGAGGAGCTTCGCCCAGGCGCTTGCTGCTCCGCGCTCCTCTTCCATCTTGGCGACGATCAGAGCGGTCGTCAGCAGAACGGGGATCGCATCGGTCCAGCCGTAGAGCAAATAAGCGAGCATCAAAGGCAGGACGATCGTGGTGCCGACAAGGGCAGTCGCAGCAGGAGAAGCGGATGGAAGTGCAGGCGGGTCCGCGCTTTTCGGCGAGGGCAACGGCCAGATGGCGTAGGCGATCCAGGTGAAGATGATCGCGAGCGCCATCGAACGGACCAGCAGCCCTGGGAAAATGCCCGCATATTGCGAGAGTGTCAGAGTGATGACCGGCACGACCGTGATGCAAATCAAAAGAAGGGTCAGCGGAAGCTGCGCCTTCGCTTGAGCCAAGCCCGCGAAGATCAGGAACAGGATCAAGCCTATGACCCCGAACAGGAGGTGCGGAGTCTGATTGAGGTAGGTCGTAAGGAAGAACGAAAACCAGGCTGACAGGGCCATGACGATGACTAGCACCAGCCCGACCTTCGGGGGAGGCGAGACTGGCAGGTTCGCGAGCAGGACGCCGGTCAGGACAGGCGCCAGAGCGGATGGCTGCCAGCCCATCAGTTCGCAGGCGATGAATGCTGCCGTCGTGCCGACGCTGAAACGCAAGACGAAGTGCCCTCGAGCTGCATCCGCCGGGCTCATTTGCGTGCCGCGGGACATAAGCGCGACCGCCATGGCTATTGCAGATAACTGAGCAGAGCGACGATCCGGATCCAGAGCCGGCCGATCGGATTCATGATGACATTGTCGCCGGTGTAGATGATGACGTTGGCCTGCGCACCGCTCCGGCCAGCGTCGATCCCAGCGGCCTTCGCCTCGTCTGGCAACACCAATATCCGTACCGGGAATCGCTGCGGGTCACGAAGCCAGCCCTGATCGGCGGGCATCGATGACAGTTGACCTGTCGGAGCCTCATCGCCCTGGCTGACGCCCCAGCCAATACTGTGGACCTTGCCGCGGAAGAGCTTACCCGGCTTGATGTCGAGCGCGATCGTGACGTCCTGGCCCGGCTTCACGTTGCCGAGCTGGTTTTCGCGCATGTCGGCCGAGATCCACCTCGGTCCGTTCTCAAGGTAGCTCACCAACGGCTGGCCGGGCGCGACATATTGTCCAGGCGCCAGGCGAAGGTTGGTGACGATCCCGTTCGAGGGCGCGCGCACTTCCGTGTTGCGGAGATCGAGACGAGCCTTTTCGAGCGCTGCAACGGCCTGCTTGACCTTTGGATTGTTCATCCCCGGCGCCCCGAGGTTGGCACGCGCCTTCTCGAGGTCGGCCCGCGCCTTTGAGAGATCCGCCTCGGTCTTCAGCACCTCTGCACGGGCCCGGATGCCCTGGGTTTCGGCCAGCGCGCGCTTGCCGACGAGGTCGTTGACGATTTGATTAAGCTCGCGTGTGGCCGCGAGGTCCGCGCGCTGCTTCCGGAGTCCCGCTTCCGCGGCGGCAATGTCGGCGACTGAGACGTCGGAGCCCTGGAGGGCCACCGAAAGGTTCGCTTCTGCCGAACGGACCGCGACCTCGTATGGCTCCGGGTCGATGCGGAAAAGAAGCTGGCCCTTCCTGACCGAGCTGTTGTCCTTCACGCCGACTTCGAGGACGTCGCCGGCAACCTCGGGCGCAACCTGGGTCAGGAACGTCTCGACCCGGGCCTGCGACGTGTACGGCGTATAGCGGTCCGAAAGCACGTGATAGACGAAAAGGATCATCAGGAGTGCGAGCGCGACCAGGATGATCTTGCGCATCGGGTTGGGCGGCGGAGTGCCGGTGCCAACGTCGATCTCCGTCGCCACGGCTTGCGAGGTCTCGTTCATTAGTTTCGTGCCCCCGCTCGTGTGATCGCCGCAGTGGGCGGAAGGGTCGTCCAGTCGCCGCCAAGGGCCCGGTAGAGATTGACCAGTGCACGCTGGTAATCGCCTCGCGCCGACGCGTACTGAAGCTCGGCGGAGAACAGGCTGCGCTCGGTGTCGAGCACTTCGAGATAGTCGGAATAGCCATTCTCGTAGCGTTCGTTGGCAAGTTCGACGCCGCGCCTGAGCGTGGCCACGCGCCGGCCGATCGCCTCGCGGAACTCGGCCGTTTCGCGAACGGCAATGAGGGAGTCGTCGACGTCACGGAAGGCGTTCTGGATGACGAGTTCGTAATTGGCGAGCGACTGCTCTCTCCGCGCCTCGGCCTGGTCGACCGCCGCAGTAATTCCCCCGCCCGTGTAGATCGGGCCTGCCACATCGCCCGTGAAGGACCACGTGTTGGCAGGGCCACTGAACAGGTTGCCGAGCGATCCGCTCGCGAAACCGAAAAGTCCGGTCAGAGTGATCCGGGGAAAGTAGAGCGCCCGAGCCGCTCCGATCAGCGCATTGGACGCGATCAATTGCTGCTCGGCCTGCAGGATGTCCGGCCGCCGGATCAGCAACTCCGAAGGAATCCCGGCCGGAACGCTCAGCTGGTGAAACGCCGCAAGCTCCTGCGGCGTCGCGCGCTGGATCGGGCCGGGGTTGCGGCCGACCAGCACGGAGAGTGCGTTCTCCTGAACAGCGATGGCCTGCCGGACGGGCGGAACGGACGCGACCGCGGATTCATATTCGCCTCTCACCTGGGCCATCTCGAATTCGGAGATCCACCCGGCGGCCAACCGTTTCTCGAAGACGTCGACGGACTTCGCACGCCCCGCGACGGTGGCTTCCGAAACGCGCAATTGCTCGTCGAGATCGAGCAAGGTGATGTAGCTGATGATCACCGACGAAATGAGGGTCAGCGTGACTCCGCGCCTGCCTTCCTCGCTGGCGAACAGGTTCGCGCGCGCAGCCTCCGTCTCCCGGCGGATCCTGCCCCAGAGATCGATTTCCCAGCTCGCTGAAAGAAGCGCGCTGAAGCTCGTGCTCTTCGGGTCGACGATGGCAGGGATCTTCTCTTCGCTCGCGCGCGCTCGAGAGCCGCTCAGGCCATAACCTATCTGCGGTAGTCCCTGCGATTTCGTGCCGGCGAGAATCGCCGAGAATTCGTCAACACGCGCCGTCGCGATGCGGAGGTCACGATTGTTCGCGAGTGCTTCGTCGACAAGCACGTCGAGATGCCGGTCGCCATAGGCAGTCCACCAGCGATCCTGAGTGAGCGACGCTGCAGCTTGCGGTCCGGCGGAACGGTAGGCGGCCGGTACTTCCACTGCCGGCCTGGCGTAGTCGCTGCCCTGCACGCAACCGCTCGCAAGGCCCAGGCAACAGGCGGCCGCTGCGAGGCGAGGCGATTTGGATTCAGTGCGCATTGCTTGCGATTGCCGTTTTCGGCGCCTTGAACTGGTCGAACACGCGCGGCGGCTGCGCCTTCAACGAGGCGAGCAGCATCTCCATCGCTTTTTGGGATTCCCTTGCACTTCCCGAAATCGGCCGATTGATGTCGGTGATGACCGTGATCGATAGCGCCAGGAGGACGAACAGGACCAGGGCCGCGCGCTTGCCGCGAGGTCCATCGACCTGATGGCCGACGACTCCGGCGGTCACAGCCAGAAAGACGAACAGGAGGAGCAGGACTTCACTGGGGACCCGCAGCGCCCACACGAGCTTGCGCTCGGTATCGAGGTCGATGACCTCGTTGTAGGTTTGAAGGAGCGGGGTCGTCAGTCCGTGCTCGAGCGCGGACTCACGCGCTGCGCTAACCGCCGCCCAGATTTGGGTGAGCAGCTGGTCGTTGGTCGTCAAATAAGCGCTCTGGTCCTCGGCGGTCGCCAGCTTGATTCGGTTTTCCGTGTAGGCGACGAGGAGCCCGGTGAGCCGACTCCGATGCGGCTCGTCGAGCATTTGTGCGCGCAAATAGGAGGTGCCGATCGCATTGGCTTCCTTGGTGACCAGCTCGCGCCGGGTCTCGTAACGGTTGATGACCATGGAGAAGGAAAAGGCCAGCAACAGGCCGAGAAGCCCGAGCGCGCTGCTCAGCAAATAGCCTTCCTGCGCGACGGAGGGGTCGGACTCCCGCGCTTCACCCTTGGAACGACGCGCCTGCGCCTTCTGGATGAACTGGCCGATCGCCGCCGCAACCAGCAGCACCGCCAGCGTGACAATCCCGGTGGCGACGATGGAGAGGTTGGATAGCCAGCCGATCAGCATTCCTGCCCTCACCCCCATGAGGCCGAACCGGCGTGGCCGGCCCCTTCTAATAGCTATGCAGAAGGCATGACCGACTTGAACTGGGGGATTCCGCAGAGGCGCTAAGGGATTGTCCCGAGGCGCAAGGCCCTACTCACTTCCCCTGATTGCGCGGAATCTCGGCTCGCGGAGAAGTTGCGCACCATGAACGACAGCCAGGCGCGGCGGCCGGTCCGCGATTACCATGTCTGGAAGGCGTACAAGCGGCAGCGCTACGCGATCCTGTTCTACTCGCTTCTCCTGATGCTCGTCCTCACTCCGATCGCGGCGGCCCTGGGACTTCCACAGAACCTGATCAGGCTGCTTTGCGGCTTCGCGCTGGTTGCGGCAGTCATGCCCAACGAGACGGGTCGCAATCGCTACCTCCTGCTGGCGGTTATCGTGATCATCGTCGTCGTTCGGTTCGCATCCGAGCGTGACGATGTCCCGATATCGCCGGGGTCGATGCTCGGCGTGTACGGCGCCATTGGACTTCTCGCGGCGGCCGCAGCATTGAGGACCGTCATTACGACGCGCAGGGTGAGTGCCGAGGTCGTCTATGCCGCATTGAGCACGTATCTGCTTGCGGGCATTTTCTTCGGGCAGCTCCATCTCGCGGTCGAGACCTATTGGCCCGGCAGCTACGGCGGACCAAGCCCGTTCACGGAGGTGAGCTCGCTCTATTTCAGCTTCGTCACCCTCGCGACGCTGGGCTACGGCGACTTCCTGCCGAAGAGCGACCTCGCGCGAGGTTTGACGGTTTTCGAAGTGATCGGGGGCCAGCTTTACCTCGGCGTGATGGTCGCACGACTGATCGGCTTGTTCCCAACCGCGAGGGACGACTCCTAAGGCCCTATTCCGCGGCTTTTAGAGTCGGCTCGTCGGTCGTAGTTCCCGACACGGGGACGTCCAGCCATTCGAGGAAAAGCACGTAGCCGACCGCCAGCAGCACCGCGCCGATGAACAGCCCGACAAGGCCGTAGGCGATTACGCCCCCGATGACGCCAAGGAGAATGATCGGCATCGGCACTTCGAGACCGTGACCGATCATCATCGGTTTCAACGCGGCGTCGCTAAGTCCGGCGATGATGAACCAGACGGTGAACAGGATCGCAACCGTGGTCGATTTGACGGCGAAGGCGAAAATGATCGCCGGCAAGGTAACGAGCAGCACCGGCACCTGAAGTACGCCGAGGACCATGGCGAGAAGCGAAAGGATCCCGGCTCCGGGGATCCCGACGAGGAAAAAACCGATTCCGCAGAGCAGGGCCTGAACGAAGGCCACTCCGATGACCCCGTTGGCAACCGACCGAACCGTTGCTCCGATCACGTCCATGTAGTGCTGGCCGCGCGTGCGATCGCCGGTGATCCGGGAAAGGATCGTCAGGATGAAACCGCGAGCGCTTTCCGCATAGGCCAAAGTGATGGCCGCGAAGATAACCGCGAGCAGCAGTGCGAAGACCGCTCCGATCATCCCGCCCGCGACTCCGAGCAGCCACTTCGTGAAGGTCCCGAGCTGGGGCCCGAACTGTTTGGCGAAGGCGGGCATGTCGTTCGACGCCTGGGCCCAAAGCGCATGCGCCTTTGCGCCGATCAGCGGAATATCCTGGAGCCGGTCCGGCGGCGGCCGCAGATGCTGCTCGCCGGATCGCAGTCCCGTGACCAGATCGGGGATGGAGCTCGCGGCGCTGATCGCCGCGATGGCCGTCGGCACCAGGATGAGCGCCGCGAGCGCGGTCCCGATCAGGATCGCCGACAAGCGGTTGCTCATCCCGCGAGCAAGAAGCATTTTATGAACAGGGTAGAAGCAGACCGCGAGGATGATCGTCCAGAGCAGCAGTCCCACGAACGGGATCAGAAGCTGCACGCACAAGGCGATCAGCAATGCGAGGAGAAGCACAGGAAGACCGACGTCCACGATCCTGCCCGTGATGGTTGCGGTTTGTTTGTCGCCCATTGCTACCCCTTCCGCGCCTTCGCTGGGCGCGTGATCCGAA
>JBKPKZ010000237.1:0-17319 GCA_046731355.1 Pseudomonadota bacterium
GACGATCATGGTCCTGGAGCTGAAATTTCCGGAGGAGCCGACGTTCGATGCGGTGCTCTCGGTGCTTCCACTGCTGGCCGCCTACCTGCTCGCCTTCATCTATGTCGCCATCTACTGGAACAACCACCATCACATGGTGAATTCAACGCACAGGGTCACCGGCTGGGTGCTGTGGGCGAACCATGCCTTGCTCTTCTGCCTGACCTTGTTCCCGCTGATGATCCGCTGGATCGATGAAGCGGGGGTGACGCCCTGGCCGGTCGCGTCGTTCGGGGTCGTACTTTCCCTCGCCTCCTTGGCCTACAGGGCGCTGCAATTCGCACTTTCAGCGGCTGAGGGGGAAGGTTCGAGGATCAGGGAGGTGATGAGACGCCCCCTGAAGGAATATTCGAGCCTCGCCCTTTACATGCTCGCAATCGTGCTGGCCTTCTTCCAGCCCTACATCTCGGTCGCGATCTACGTTTTCGCTGCCGCACTCTGGATCATTCCCGACCGGCGGTTCTCCCGGCCCGCGACCTGAATGCAAAACGGGGCCCGCGTTTCGCGGGCCCCGTTCACGGTCCTCAATCAAGCCGGGCAGGCGTGAGGAGGTCGGAAAAGCCGACCCGGTGAAGCATCTCGGAGCGCATTCGGTCCATCACCGTGAAGGCGACGTCGGCGCCGTCCTCGGTCGGGTCGTAGTGGATCCGGAACGGCCGAGTCCCGAACGGCTGGTCGATGGCATCGACGATACGGTCGGCGACGCCCTCGGGATCGGCATCTTCTGGAACGATCTCGGCGAACGCCTTCTGCACCTTCGCGCTGAAGCCCGCGTAAGGACCGCTTTCCTCATAGGTCGCCAGTCGATCACGATCGGCCGGGCTTCCGGAATGAGCGAAGTGATTGGTGCCCTTGGTGAAGGCGCCAGGAACGACGATCGTCGTCTCGATGCCCCAGCGGGCGAGTTCGCGGGCATACTGGACCGCGAGCGCATCCATCGCCGCCTTCGCCGCGAAATAAGGCGACAGATAGGGCGGCGTTCCGCCGGCCGAGCTGCTGCTCGAAATCCAGATGAGCAGGCCCTTCTTCCGGGCGCGCATGTGCGGCAGGGCGGCGCGATTGACGCGCTGGGTGCCGAGCACGTTGACGTCGTACTGCTGGGCGAACTGCTCGGGCGTGAAGGCTTCCGCCGGACCGAACATCATGTGACCGGCATTGTGGATGAGGACGTCGATCCGGCCGCTGTCGGCAATGATCCTTTCGATCGCTCCGTTCGCGGACTGGTCCGACTGAACATCGAGCTCGATCGGGCGGATGTCGGTGCCGTCGATTTGTGCCAGCTCCGACGCATTCTTTGCGTTGCGGCCCGCGACGTCGCGCATCGACGCGTAGACGGTGTGGCCGGCCCGGCCGAGCGCTTCGGCGGTCATCCGGCCAAAGCCGCTGGACGCACCGGTGATGAGGATGATCTTCTTCGACATTTCAAAATTCCTTTCGTTTCCTTCAGGAGATGCCCGGTTCAGATGATCCCGCCGTTGGCGCGGAGGACCTGGCCGTTGATCCAGGCTCCATCCGGTCCGGCGAGGAAGGCGATGGCGCCGGCGATGTCTTCAGGCTGACCGAGGCGCTCCAGCGGAGCGAGCTTGGCGATCGTGTCGACGAGTTCCTGCGGCTTTCCGTTGAGGAACAGCGCAGTCGCGGTCGGTCCGGGAGCGACCGCGTTGACCGTGATATTGCGGCCGCGAAGCTCCTTGCTGAGCACGTGGGTCATCGCCTCGACGGCAGCCTTCGTCCCTGCATAGACACCGTAGCCGGGCTGGAGCAGGCCGACGACGCTCGACGACAGGTTGATGATTCGTCCGCCCGAGCGGAGCTTCTTCGCGGCCTGGCGGAGCACGTTGAAGGTGCCCTTCAGGTTCACCGCGACCTGGCTGTCGAAGAGCGCATCGTCGCTGTCGGCGATCGGCGCGAGCTTCATGATCCCGGCATTGCTGACGACCACGTCGACGCCGCCGAACGCTGCCTCGGCGGCGTCGAACATTCGGGCCACGGAACCGGCGTCGCTGACGTCGGCGCGGGCCGAAATGGCCTTGCCGCCGTCCGCCTCGATCTTCGCGACGAGGGCCTCGGCTTCCTCGACACCGCCCGAATAGTTGACGACGACAGTGAAGCCGTCGCTCGCCAGACGCTCAGCGATTGCGGCACCGATCCCTCGCGACCCGCCGGTGACGATCGCGACCTTGCTCTCATTGCTCATTCTCTGTCTCCCTTAGAATGGCTCATCGCGAGCCGACGGGAGCCAAATGCGCTCTTTTGTGACCGAGATAATCAGGCTAGAAACAGCAAGACTGTTCTAAGAATCGGAATAATCGCATGGATCGACTGGCCGCCATGCGGCTCTTCACGCGAGTGGTCGAAAGGCGAAGCTTCACCCAGGCCGCGCACGACCTGGACATCCCGCGGTCCACCGCGACGCAGGTCATCAAGCAGCTCGAGGGCCGGCTCGGTGTCGGCCTGCTTCAGCGAACCACCCGCACCGTGCGGCCGACCCTCGATGGAGAAGCCTATTATCGTCGTTGCCTAGCAATCCTCGACGACGTCGAAGACGCCGAGGGGGCATTTCGCGGAGCAGTGCCGAGCGGCCAGCTTCGAATTGAGGTTCAGGGTACCCTCGCGCGGCATTTCCTGCTGCCCGCGATCCCCAGGTTTCTCGCCGATTTTCCCCAGATCTCGATCGCGATGAGCGAGGGGGAGCGGTGGGTCGACGTCGTCCAGGAGGGCGTCGACTGCGTCCTTCGCTATGGAGCCCTCCCGGACAGCGACCTGGTGGCCCGGCAGGTGACGATGCTGGAGAGGATTACCGTCGCTGCGCCCGCATATCTTGAGCGCGCCGGCCATCCCAAGTCCCTCGAGGACCTCTCCAGCCACCAGGGCGTCTGCCTCCGGTCGATTACGACCGGCGCGCTTCGTGCGTTCGAGTTCATCGAGAGCGACGGAACTCGTGAAGTACAGGTGGACAGTCCGCTCTCGGTGACTGGCACCGAGAGCTTTCGTGACGCCGTCCTGCTCGGGCTCGGTCTCGCGCAGATGCCCCTATTCCACGTCGAGCGGGACCTTGCGGAAAATAGGATGGTGCGGGTTCTCGCCGATCATCCGGTTCCTCCGGCGCCGGTCTCGATCCTCCATCCCCGCAACCGGCAGCTCTCGCCGAGGGTCCGGTTGTTCATCGACTGGGTCGTGAGGCAGTTCGCTCTCTACGATCGGGCCTAGTTGCAGCCGTTCGGCAGCGCTCCCACATTCCGTCAATGGAACAATATCACGGAACGACGATCCTCGGGGTGAAGAAGGACGGCAAGACCGTCATCGCCGGCGACGGCCAGGTCAGCCTCGGCAATACGGTCATCAAGCCGAATGCGAAGAAGGTCCGCCGGATCGGCGAGGGCGGAAAGGTGATCGGCGGCTTTGCCGGCGCGACCGCCGACGCCTTCACCTTGTTCGAGCGGCTGGAACGAAAGCTCGAGCAGTACAACGGCCAGTTGATGCGCTCGGCGGTCGAGCTCGCGAAGGACTGGCGGACGGACAAGTACCTCCGCAACCTCGAAGCGATGATGATCGTCGCCGACAGGGATTCGCTTCTGATCCTCACCGGAAACGGCGACGTTCTCGAGCCCGAGGGCGGAATCGCGGCGATCGGGTCGGGCGGCAATTATGCACTCGCCGCAGCGCGTGCGCTGACCGATTACGAGCAGGATCCGGAGACGCTCGCCCGCCGCGCGATGAAGATCGCCGCCGAGGTCTGCGTCTTCACCAACGACCAGCTGACCATCGAGACGATTGAAGACTGACGCTATCCGCGGTTAGCGTGGACCGATGGTCCTCCACCGCCGCGGATTCGTCGCAGCAGGTTCGGCGGCGCTGCTTTCGGGCTGCGCTTCGATCGGTACCGGCCGACGCTCGTCGACCTGCGCGCCGCTCGCGCCCGTCCTGGTCGACGAGAGCCGGATCATCCGGACGGTCGCCGGGCTTCGACCTTACCGGCGCTCGGGCTTCGTTGTCCGCGCCGAGCAGCTTGGCGCGAAGCGCCTCGTCCACAATTATGGTCACGGCGGTGCCGGGATCACCTTGAGCTGGGGAAGCTCGAAGCTCGCGACCGAACTCGGGCTCCAGGGTCATAGCGGACAGGTGGCGGTGCTTGGCTCCGGTGTAATGGGCCTTTCGACGGCTCGGCTGGTCCAGGACGCGGGCTTTCCGGTGACGATCTACGCCGCCGCTCTGCCGCCGGAGACGACGTCGAACATCGCCGGCGGGCAGTTCCACCCGTTCGGCTTCTTCCAGCCCTCGGTGGCCACTCCGGCGTTCAGGGCGCAATATCTTCGCGCGCTCGACTACAGCTGGCGCCGGTTCCAGATCATGGTCGGTGACGAATACGGGATCCGCTGGCTCCCGACCTATGTCGAAAGCGACAGCGTCGAAGACCGGGAAATCGCCAATTTCCCGCCGATCAACCGGATGCTCGTCGAAGCCGAGCATCCGTTCCCGCTGACGAACGTCCGCCGGTACGACACGATGTACGTCGAGACCGGGCGATATTTGCGGCAGATGCTTCGGGACGTGCGGATCGCCGGCGGGAAGATCGAGGTTCGAAAGTTCGCCTCGTCCGCCGATCTCGCGGCGCTTCCTGAGGGCCTGGTCTTCAACTGCACGGGCCTTGGCAGCCGCGACCTGTTTGGCGATTTGGAACTTCAGCCCATCCGCGGCCAGCTCGCCATCCTCGAGCCGCAGCCCGAAGTCCGCTACGCCGCGCTCGGCAACTTCGGCTACATGTTCCCGCGCGCCGACGGGATCCTGTTGGGAGGTACGTTCGAACGGGGGGTCTGGGACGCGACCCCGCAACCCTTAGACATCAGCCGCATCGTCGCTTTGCAGAAGCAGTTCTTCGAAGCTTTCCGCTGCACGGCTTGAAGCGCACGCAAGCGCCTCCAATCTAATTCGTCGATGAACTACCACACCTCCATTCCCCAGAGCGGCGGGGCATCCGAAATGCTGAAGGACAAGCTCACTCCCAAGGCGATCGTCGCCGCGCTCAACGAGCATATCGTCGGACAGGACGACGCGAAGCGCGCTGTCGCCGTGGCTCTTCGCAACCGCTGGCGCCGGCAGCAGCTTTCGCCGGAGCTTCGCGACGAAGTGACTCCTAAGAACATCCTGATGATCGGGCCCACAGGCTGCGGAAAGACCGAGATCAGCCGTCGCCTAGCGAGGCTTGCCGACGCGCCGTTCGTCAAGGTCGAAGCGACCAAGTTCACCGAGGTCGGATATGTCGGCCGCGACGTCGAGCAGATCGCCCGCGACCTCGTCGAGGAAGCGGTCCGACTTGAGCGGGAACGCCGCCGCGAGGCCGTCCGCAGCGGTGCTGAGGAAGCGGCGATGGAACGGCTTCTCGATGCGCTGACCGGGAAGGGCTCCAGCGCCGCCACCCGCGAGAGCTTCCGCCAGCGCTATCGGGATGGCAGCCTCAATGCTGCCGAAGTCGAAATCGAGGTGCACGAGGCGCCCTCGACGCCGTTCGAGATTCCCGGGATGGGCGGCCAGGTCGGAATGATCAACTTGAGCGAGATGATGGGGAAGGCGTTCGGCAACCAGCCGGGCAAGCGCCGCAAGCTCAAGGTGCCCGAGGCCTTTCAGCGGTTGACGGACGAAGAGGCCGACAAGCGTGTTGACCCCGACGACATCAATCGCGTCGCCCTGGCGGATGCCGAGGCGAACGGCATCGTCTTCCTCGACGAGATCGACAAGATCGCGGTCAGTGACGTCCGCGGCGGATCGGTCAGCCGCGAGGGCGTCCAGCGCGACCTGCTTCCGCTGATCGAAGGGACGACCGTCGCCACCAAGTACGGCCCGTTGAAGACCGATCACATCCTCTTCATCGCGTCTGGCGCATTCCACCTCGCCAAGCCCGCCGACCTTCTCCCGGAGCTCCAGGGCCGCTTGCCCATTCGAGTCGAGCTGAATGCGCTGACACAGGAGGATTTCGTTCGGATCCTGTCCCAGACCCGAGCGAGCCTGACCCAGCAGTACCAGGCGCTGCTCGGGACCGAGGGCGTGACCGTCACCTTCGCCGACGATGGCATCGAGACGCTGGCCAGGATCGCGGCTGAAGTGAACGAGGCGGTCGAGAATATCGGCGCTCGCCGGCTTCAGACGGTAATGGAGAAGCTCCTGGAGGACATCAGTTTCGAAGCGGAGGACCGCAACGGGGAAAGCCTCGTCGTCGATGCCGCCTTCGTCGAGCAGCAGCTTTCGAGCATCGCCAAGAACGCCGACCTCAGCCGTTACGTGCTCTAGTCGAGCGGAATCGAGCCGCCTGTCGGGAACCGGGAACGGCCTACCGACAGGCGTGCACCCGGAAACGAGGATTCTCGTTGTCTTCCCATTCAACCTGGGGAGACCGAAAATGTCTTTGAAGTTCAATTTTCTAGCCGCAACGGCGCTCATCGCTCTCTCGGCCGCGGCAGCGGCCCAGGACATGACCCCGCCGCCAACGACCACTCAGACCACGACGACCCAGACCCAGCCGCCGACGACCACTGCTCCGCCGACGACGACACAGACCACGACAACCCAGACTGAGCCGGCGACGACGACTGCCCCGCCGACGACCACCGAGCAGACGACCACGACCCAGACTCAGCCCGCAACGAGCGATCTGCCTGCGACCACGACGACGCAGACGACCACGACCCAGACCGGTAGCGTGACTGCTGCGACCGAGGCCGATATCACCAAGGGCGCATCGGTCTACGACCAGAACGGCGAACTGGTCGGCAAGGTCGATTCCGTCAGCTCGAAGGGCGCGATCGTGAGCACCGGCAAGGCTCGCGCGGAGATTCCGATCACCAGCTTCGGCAAGAACGACAAGGGCCTCGTCGTGGCCATCACCAAGGCCGACCTCGACGCTGAGGCCAAGGGAAAGACCACGACCACGACCACCAAGACCAAGGTGAAAACGGAGACCGAGCCGAAGGGCAATTAGCCCCTAGTCTTCGCTGACCTTGCGGTAGCGCCAGGTCAGGCCCTGAACGAAGGGCGGCCAGAGGCTCGTCTTCACGCCGGCAAGGCGAAGGCGACTGGCCGCCCAGCTGTTGCACGTCCTCAGCGCATGGAATTTGCCGGTCGCCCAGTAAAAGGTGTCGGACCGCCCGTAGCCGGAATGGTCGATGCGCTCCGGCTTGTCGTTCGAATTGCGTTCGAAGTCCGATCGAACCGCGGCCCATAGCCGACGATATTCTTCGGGCCGAAGCCGGATCGCCCGGTCCATGTAATCGGGGTTTGAGACCCACTCGACGTGCATCACCCGCTTTCCGCCGGCGATCGCCGCCCAGGCGGTCCCGGGCGTGATGTCCTGCCAGCGCGGGGTCTCGAGATAGACGCGCTCCTCGCCGGAACCGAACGCAACCCAGTGGGAATTCGGATCGGCGGCGGCGACATCGCTCTTCGGAACGAACGGAGCCCAGTCGAGCCCCTGGGCCTTCGCCGGCATCACGATGTCCGAGTGGATTCCATTGTTGGCGATATAGATCGTCACACCCTCTTCGGGCTCGGTCCAGCCGCGATTGACCGGCACCAGCGAGCCGATCAAGGCGGCCACCAGGTACGCCAGCGGGACTGCGGCAAGCGCGAGTGCAACGCGCTTGAGCAGCGAGCTTTTTCTTCTGCGACGACGGTTTGCCATCCGCTTGTGTTATCGGCGGACGGTGCCTAGATGCCAGCCCTCGGTCGGGGCGTAGCGCAGCCTGGTAGCGCATCACACTGGGGGTGTGGGGGTCGCTGGTTCGAATCCAGTCGCCCCGACCATCGAACCCAAGGGGCTGTTCTTGCAGCCCTGGCAACTGCCGTGATAGTCGCCCCCGACTTCCGCTTAGGAACCTGTCCCTCAACCCATGAACCAGATCTTCCTGCAGACCCTCGCCGCAGCGGGCGCGAGCCCGAACGGCGCAGTAGCGCTCCTCATCAATCTCGCGCCGTGGCTGATCGTCTTCGCGATCTTCTACGTCCTGATGCTCCGGCCCCAGCAGCTGCGGGTGAAGGAGCACCAGGCGGCGATCGCGGCCATCAAGAAGGGTGACGAAGTAGTCACCGGCGGCGGCATTCGCGGCCGGGTGACCAAGGTCAGCGACGATGAGGCGGAGGTCGAGATTTCGCAGGGCGTCCGAGTCCGGGTGATCAAGTCCACTCTGAGCCAGGTGCTCAAGTCGTCAAAGCCAGCGAACGACTGATGCTCGATTTCCCTCGCTGGAAGGTGTGGTCGATCTCGCTGGTCATCCTGATCGGGATCATTTTCGCGATTCCCAGCATGCTGCCGCCTGACCTCAAGGCGCGCTATCCGAAGTGGCTTCCGAGCGCGACGATCAATCTCGGCCTGGACCTCGCGGGCGGCAGCCAGCTCCTGCTCGAGGCCGACCAGGTCGACGCCGGGAAGCAGCGCCTGCAGGCGATGGAAGACCAGGTCACGACGGAGCTTCGCCGCAATCCGCGCGTCGAAATCGGCGACATTTCGACGGCCGGGGGACGGCTCTCCTTCCTCGTCCGAGACCCGACCCAGGTCGACACTGCGGTCGAGCGTCTCCGGGCGATCACCCAGCCCGTGGCGCTGACCGGCGGCCGTGACTGGGACGTCCAGGTCATGGATTCGACGCGAATCGTGATGACTCCGACGCAGGGCGGGTCGCAGCGGGCGATGCGGGACGCGATGACCGTTGCCCGCGATGTCGTTCGCCGCCGAATCGACCCACAGGGCACCAAGGAAATCACCGTCATCAACCAGGGCACCGACCGCATCCTGGTCGAGGTGCCGGGCGTCGAGGACCCCGAGGCCCTCAAGCATCTTATCGGCCAGACCGCTCGCCTCGAGTTCAAGCTGGTCGACATGACGGCCGATCCGAACCAGGTCCAGCAGGGTCACGCTCCAGCGGGAAGCCAGGTGCTTCCGATGGCCGAGGGCGGCGGCTTCATCGCCGTCAAGCGGCGGGTGATGGTCTCGGGCGACCAGCTGGTCGATGCCAAGCAGAGCTTCGACCAGGACGGCCGCGCGGTCGTTTCGATCCGCTTCAATACGGCGGGATCGCGGCGGTTCGGGCGAGTCACCCAGGAGAACGTCAACAAGCCCTTCGCGATCATCCTCGACGACAAGGTGCTGTCGGCCCCGAACATCAACGAGCCGATCCTCGGCGGCCAGGCGCAGATCAGCGGCAACTTTACCGTCGAGACCGCCAACGAGCTTGCGGTGTCGCTTGCTTCGGGCAAGCTGCCCGTCAAGCTGAACGTCATCGAGGAACGGACGATCGGACCCGAGCTCGGCAAGGATTCGATCCAGAAAGGCATCATCGCATCGATCGTCGCGACTCTGGCGGTGATCCTCTTCATGCTGATCACCTACGGCCGATTCGGGCTCTACACGACCTACGGCCTCATCGTGAACGCGCTCCTCATCCTGGGGATCATGGCGGTGTTCAACGCCTCGTTGACGCTCCCGGGCATCGCCGGCTTCGTTCTGACCATCGGCGCCGCCGTCGACGCGAACGTGCTGATCAACGAGCGCATCCGCGAAGAGCAGAGGCGGGGACGCAAGACCCTCGATGCGATCGAGACCGGCTACAAGGAAGCCTCGACCGCGATCTTCGACGCCAACATCACCAACGTCATCGCCGCCGTTTTGATGTGGTACTTCGGTTCCGGACCGATCCGTGGCTTCGCAGTCGTCCTGATGATCGGAATCGTCACTTCGGTCTTCACGGCCGTGAACTTCACGCGGATGCTCGTCGCGCTTTGGGTGCGGCGCAAGCGGCCCCGTGTCCTTTATATCTGAGGCTTTAGATGAAGCTCCTCAAGCTCGTTCCCGACAACACCAACATCGACTTCATGCGCTGGCGCAACGTCGCGCTCGTGCTGTCGATCATCGTCACCGTGGCCAGCCTCGCGCTCGTCGGAATCAAGGGCCTCAACCTCGGGGTCGACTTCCTCGGCGGCCAGATGATCCGGGTCACCTTCTCGAAGAAGGTCAATGTCGAGGAACTCCGCAACAACGTCGGATCGCTCAACCTCGGCGACGCGAGCATCCAGGAAACCGGCGGGCCCCAAAGCTACCAGATCCGCCTTCCCAAGCCCGAAGGCGGCGAAGCGGCGGCGAACCGCGCAGCGTCCCAGGTCCGCGCAATGCTCGTCCAGCGCTATCCCGGTGCCCGCGTCGACTCGGTCGAGACGGTGTCGGGCAAGGTCAGCGAAGAGCTCGCCTGGGACGGCAGCCTCGCCATCGCTCTCGCGATGATCGGAATCGCGATCTACATCTGGTTCCGGTTCGAATGGCAGTTTGGGGTCGGCGCGCTCGTCACCTTGTTCCACGACGTCTCGATGACCTTGGGTTTCTTCTCCCTGACGCAGCTCCAGGTCGACCTGAATGTCGTCGCGGCAATCCTGACCATCGTCGGTTATTCGCTCAACGACACGGTCGTGATCTACGACCGGATCCGCGAGAATCTGCGCAAATTCCGAAAGATGCAGATCGTCCCGTTGCTGAACCTGTCGCTCAACGAGACCCTGTCGCGAACGATGGTGACGTCGTTGTCGATCCTGCTTGCTCTCGGAATGCTCCTCCTGCTCGGGCCGGAGGTGATCTTCGGGCTGACGATCGCAATCTTCATCGGCATCTTCGTCGGCACCTATTCCTCGATCTACATCTCCTCGCCGGTGCTGGTCTGGCTCGGTGTGAAGCCCGACAGCTTCGTCCGGGACGAGGAGAAGTCGTCCGGGCCGGCCACGGTCTGAAACCATTCATCTGGCGCCAAGCAAAGTGCGTCCATGTCCCGCTTGGCCTGTCCGAGGCCCCACGCTAATGAGGTCTTCATGCCGTCGAAGCTGACCCGTTCCGCCCTCCTGTTGCTTGCCTGTGCGGCCCTGATTCCCGCCGGTTGCGCTCGCAACAAGGCAGCGACGGACACTGCCTACATCGCCCGTGACGTGAACAGCCTGTACGCGCTCGCCAAGGATCGCCTCGACAAGGGCTTTTACGAAGACGCGGCCAAGCTGTTCGACGAGGTCGAGCGCCAGCACCCCTATTCGGTCTGGGCCCGCCGTGCGCAGCTGATGAGCGCCTTCAGCTACTACATGGCGCAGAAATATCCCGAGGCGGTCAGCTCCGCCCAGCGGTTTCTGACGATCCATCCGGGCAACAAGGATGCGGCCTACGCGCACTATTTGATCGCGATGAGCCACTACCAGCAGATCTCCGACGTGACTCGCGACCAGGCGAGCACCCAGAATGCCTCGAACGCCTTCGGGGAGCTCATCCGACGCTACCCGGACAGCCGCTACGCGTCCGACGCGCGGCTGAAGCTCGACCTCATCAACGATCACCTCGCCGGCAAGGAGATGGAGATCGGCCGTTTCTACCAGCGGTCGGGCAAGTGGCTCGCGGCCACGCTCCGGTTCCGGAAGGTCGTCGAGCAGTACCAGACGACGGCTCATACGCCGGAAGCGCTGGAGCGCCTGGTCGAATGCTATCTCGCCCTCGGAATCCCGCAGGAAGCGCAGAAATCCGCTGCGGTTCTCGGCCGGAACTACCCGGGCTCCGAGTGGTACCAGCGGGCCTACAAGCTCGTAGCGCGGCACGTGCCGCAGACCGCTCCTCAGAGCTGATGCCCTCAACGGCGGGCGCGCCATGTTAAGGCAGCTCGCAATTCGAAATGTCGTGCTCGTCGAGCAGCTCGAGCTCGAATTCGACGCCGGGCTAGGAGTGCTCACGGGCGAGACGGGCGCCGGCAAGTCCATTCTGCTCGACGCCTTGGGGCTGGCGCTCGGAGCGCGATCCGACGCGGGGCTGGTTCGACGCGGCGAGGACGTCGCTTCCGTGTCGGCGGAAATCGAGCTTCCTCCCCAGCATCCGGCTCATGCGCTGCTTCATGAGCAGGGGATCGAAGTGGATTCGGGCGAGCCGCTGATCCTCAGGCGTTCGCTCAAAGCCGATGGCGGGAGCCGCGCGTTCGTCGGTGCGTCAAGCGTTCCCGCTGGAGTGCTTCGCGAGATCGGGTCCCTCGCGGTCGAGGTCCATGGCCAGAATGACGAGCGGGGCCTTTTGAATCCGCGCGGTCACCGCGTCCTCCTCGACTCGTTCGGAGCCCTGGATGTTGCTCCTGTCGCAATCGCCTGGGCCGAGGTGACGCGAATCGAAGTCGAACTCGGCCAGGCTCGCGCCGAGCTCGCGGCCGCGACCCGTGACCGCGACTATCTCGCGCATTCGCTTTCCGAAATCGATGCACTTGCGCCTGAAGCAGGCGAGGAGACCCGGCTCGCCGAGGAACGCTCGGCCATGCAGGCCGGCCTCAAGGCAGGAGAGAGCCTGACCGGGCTCGACGACCTCTTGGGCGGTTCGGACGGCGCCCTTGCAAAGCTTCGGTTGGCGGCCCGGAAGATCGAGCGGGGAGCCGCCGACCATCCTCTGCTTGCAGAGGCGCTGGCGTCGCTCGACCGCGCGTTGATCGAGGCGGGCGAGGCCGAGGAGAGGATTTCGCGCGCCGCCGACGAACTGGCCTTCGATCCAGCCCGACTGGAGGCCGCCGAAGCCAGGCTATTCGATATCCGCGGGCTCGCCCGAAAGCATCGTGTCGAGCCGGATGCGCTCGCCGAGCTCGCCGACCGGATGCGGGCTCAACTCTCGCAGATCGAGGCGGGAGGGGAGCGCATCGCCCGGCTCGAGGGCGAACTGGAGCAGGCTCGGCTCCGCTATTCGGACCTCGCGGCGGACTTGAGCAAGCAAAGGCAGGATGCGGCGAGGAAGCTCGACGCCGCGGTTGCGGCGGAGCTTCACCCGCTGAAGCTCGACGCCGCGCGGTTCCAGACCGCGCTGACCCAGGCCGAGCCGGGGTCCGCCGGAACCGATCGGGTCGAGTTCGAAATCTCGACCAATCCCGGTTCGCCGTTCGGACCGCTGACGAAGATCGCCAGCGGCGGTGAGCTCTCGCGCTTCGTCCTCGCCTTGAAGGTCGCGCTTGCAGAAGCGGGAAGCGCAGCGACGATGATCTTCGACGAAATCGACCGCGGCGTCGGCGGCGCCGTGGCCAGCGCAATCGGTGAACGGCTGGCGCGCCTGGCCAAGCAGTCGCAGGTGCTGGTCGTCACCCATTCTCCGCAAGTCGCGGCGCGGGCCACGCATCATTTCAGGATCGAGAAGAGCCACGGGACCGAGGGGACCCGAACGAGCGTGCGGCGCCTCGACGATGCCGAGCGCAGGGAAGAGATTGCCCGCATGCTGTCCGGTGCGGCGGTCACCGACGAGGCCCGTGCCCAGGCAGCAAGGCTCCTCGAAGCGGCATGACCGCCTTTATCGCGCTGCTTCGAGCCGTGAACGTCGGCGGGCGGAAGCTGGCGATGGTGGACCTCAAGGCAATCGCGGACGAGCTTGGCTTCAGCAATCCAAGCACCTTCATCGCCAGCGGCAACCTGCTCTTCGCAAGCGACTTGTCCGAGACCAGGGTTGCTCGGCTCCTCGAGGAGAGGCTGGAGACGCACATGTCGGCCGACGTGCCGGTGTTCGTGCGGACCGCCCGCGAGATGGAGCAAATTGCACGGCTCAATCCTTTCTCCGGCGAGCCAGGCTCGAAGGTTGCAGCAATTTTCCTCGAATCGAACCCTCCCGCGCACGTCGTCGAGGAAACAAGGGGGATCGCTGATGAGCGCTTGGCGCTCGGCCGCCGCGAGATTTATGTGCACTACCCGAGCGGCATGGGCAGGTCGAAAATGCGCTTGCCTTCCGGGATCCTCGGAACGGCTCGCAACATGAATACCGTCGCCAAGCTCGCCGAGCTGGCAAAGGAGGTCGAATGAGCAAGCAGACACCGGTTCCGTTGGAGTTCGAAGGCGAGGAACTGGAAGGCGTATTCGTCGGCCGCCGCGATGGACAGGCACGCCCGACGGTGATGCTGATCCCGACGGTAATGGGCGTTTCCGACCTCGAGCTCGGCTTCGCCAAGCAGCTCGTCGAGCTTGGCTACAATGCCTTTGTCGCCGACCTTTTCGGCAAGAAATTCCGGGGCGCGACGCGCGAGGTGATGTTCGGCGAGATGACCCGGCTGGGCAACGACCGGGTATCTCTTCGCCGGCGGCTGCTGGCGATCGTCGAGCAGGTCCGCGGTCTTCGCGAGGTTGAGAATGGGAAGCTGGTCGTCGCCGGCTATTGCTTCGGTGGCAAATGCGCGCTCGACGTGGCTCGAACCGGCACGGACATATCCGCGGCGGTTGCATTTCACGGCCTCCTCGATCCGCCCAATTGGCCGACCGAGAAGATGAGCACGAAGGTCGTGGCTTTTCACGGCTGGGACGATCCGCTGGCGCCGCCCGATCACGTGGTCGCGCTGGGCAAGGAGCTGACGGAGGCGGGCGCAGACTGGCAGATCCACGCTTTCGGCAATGTCCGCCATGGCTTCACCAATCCCAACGCGCACAAGATCGGGCTCGACGCCGTTCGATACGATGAACTTGCGGCGGAGCGTTCGTGGACGAGCTTCATCAGCCTGCTCGAGGAGGTATTCGGCTGAGCATGGCGGACACGATCGGCGAGGCGGAGGCCGCCAACCGGCTGATGCGGCTCGCGAAAGAAATCGCGCGCCACGACAAGCTGTATCACGACCAGGACGCGCCGGAGATCAGCGACTCGGACTATGACGCCCTGGTCCGCGAGAATCGCGAGCTGGAGGAGCGCTTTCCACACCTGGTCCGGACGGACTCGCCGTCGAAACGGCTCGGAGCGGTGCCGACGACTGCGCTTGCCAAGGTCACGCATGCGCGGCCCATGCTCAGCCTCGAGAATGCCTTTTCCGAAGAGGAGGTCGCGGACTTTGCCGGGCGCGTGCGACGGTTCCTGAACCTTCCTGCGGACGCGTTCGTGGCGATGACGGCGGAACCGAAGATCGACGGGCTGTCCTGCTCGCTTCGATATGAGGAGGGTGAACTCGTTCTGGCGGCAACCCGTGGCGACGGTGCCGTCGGAGAAGACGTGACCTCGAACGTTCGAACGATCTTCGACATTCCGAAGCGGTTATCAGGAGCGCCTGACGTGCTCGAGGTCCGGGGCGAAGTGTATATGTCGAAGGTCGATTTCGAGGCGCTCAACGAGCGCCAGGAAACGTCGGGCGGCAAGATTTTCGCAAACCCGCGCAACGCCGCAGCGGGGTCGCTCCGCCAAAAGGATGCAAACATCACCGCGGCCCGGCCGCTCCGCTTCCTCGCGCATGGTTGGGGCGAGATTTCCGAGCCGCTCGCGGACACGCAGTTCGAGGCGATGAAGCGCATCGAGGACTTCGGGATTCCGGTCAGCGACCTACTCGTCCGCTGCGATGACCTGGCGGCGATGCTCGCCCATTACCGAGCCATCGAGAAGGCCCGGGCGGAACTGCCGTTCGACATCGACGGAGTCGTCTACAAGGTCGACCGGCTCGACCTGCAGGAGCGGCTCGGTTTCGTCGCTCGCGCGCCTCGCTGGGGCCTTGCCCACAAGTTTCCGGCGGAGAAGGCCGAGACCACTCTTGAAGCGATCGACATCCAGGTCGGGCGGACCGGCAAGCTCACGCCCGTCGGCCGACTGACTCCGGTCGGCGTCGGCGGAGTGATCGTCGCCAACGTCACTCTGCACAATCGCGACGAGATCCAGCGGCTCGGCCTTCGCGTCGGTGACCGCGTTCGAATTCAGCGGGCGGGCGACGTGATCCCGCAGGTCGTCGAGAACCTCACCCGCGACGAGGTCCGCGACCCGTACCTGTTCCCGGACCATTGCCCGCAATGCCACAGCGAGGCGGTCGCCGAGGAAGGCGAGGTCGATGTCCGCTGCACCGGGGGCCTGATCTGCCCCGCGCAGCGATTCGAGCGACTTCGGCATTTCGTGTCGCGTGGAGCGCTCGACATCGAGGGTCTCGGCGAAAAGTCGATCGCGGAATTCATCGAGCTCGGCTGGCTCCATTCGCCCGCCGATATCTTTCGCCTCAAGACGTTCCGCGACCAGCTGATCGGCCGCGAGGGCTGGAAGGAAAAGTCGGTCGACAACCTCCTTAAGTCGATCGAGGCGAAGCGGGAGCCGGACGGCCCGCGCTTCCTGTTCGGCCTGGGCATCCGCCACGTCGGAATCGTGACCGCGCGCGACCTTCTGAAATGCTTCGGCACGGTCGAGGAATTACGCCGCGCCGCAACCTCCGACGGCGGGGAAGCCGAGCTCTCCTCGGTTCAGGGAGTCGGTCCGGTGGTCGCCCAGGCGCTCGTCGATTTCTTCCACGAAGAGCATAATCGCGAGGTCTTCGACGATCTCCTTTCCGAAGTCAGCCCGAGGCCGTTCGTCAGCGATTCCAAGCAAACAGAATGGACCGGCAAGACAATCGTCTTCACCGGCAGCCTCGAGACGATGAGCCGCGACGAAGCCAAGGCCCAGGCGGAACGCCTGGGAGCTCGGGCCGCCGGATCGGTCAGTGCCAAGACCGACCTCGTGGTCGCAGGCCCCGGCGCAGGCTCGAAGCTCAAGAAGGCCGAAGACCTCGGCATCCGGGTGGTCAACGAAGCGGAATGGGCGCAGATCGTCGCTGACGCCTAGACGTGAGCCGCTTCGCGCTCGGCATCGCGCATCGCGAACTTCTGGATCTTGCCCGTAACGGTCATCGGGAATTCCTCGACGATTCGGATTCGCGCCGGGACCTTGTGGTGCGAGATTCGCTCCTTGCACCAGGCCAGCAGCTCGGCGGCATCGAGCGGCGCCTTCGGACGGATCCAGGCGCAGACCTGCTCGCCGAACCGCTCGCACGGAATTCCGAAGACGGCGGCGTCCGCGACAGCCGGGTGTGTCGAGAGGAAAAGCTCGACCTCGGCGGGATAGATGTTCTCTCCGCCGCGGATGATCATGTCCTTGATTCGGCCGACGATGCGGACCCGGCCTCGTTCGTCCATCGTCGCGAGATCGCCGCTGTGCATCCAGCCGTCTCGGATCGCGGCGGCCGTCGCATCGGGCTGGTTCCAGTAGCCGATCATCACGCCCGGTCCGCGCGAGCAATATTCGCCCGGAGTTCCAGCCGGGACCAGGTTGCCCTTCTCGTCGATCACCCGGCCCTCGAACTGCGGGATCATCGTCCCGACGGTCTCGGTTCGGGTCTCGAGATCGGCATCCGACGCGGTCTGCGTGCTGAGCGGGCTCGTCTCGGTCATTCCGTAGGCGATCGTGATCTCCTCAAGGTTCATCTCGTCAATCATCCGCCGCATCATCGGGGCAGGGCAGAGCGCGCCGGCGGCGATTCCGGTGCGGAGCGACGACAGGTC
>JBKPKZ010000238.1:0-24012 GCA_046731355.1 Pseudomonadota bacterium
CTGCGGCTCTCGCGGGCTCGGAGGAGAATGCTCGCGGACACCTGGTGATCACCGCTCCCACGGGCGGGTCGGCGGGAGTCATGCCGGCGGTCATCTACTCGCTCGGCCCCGAAGGCGCGAACAAGCCGGATCAGAAGCTACGCGAGGCGCTGCTTGCCGGTGCCATCATCGGCTATCTCTGCAAGCATAATGCGACGCTATCCGCGGCTGAGGGCGGATGCCAGGCCGAGATCGGAGTCGCATCCGGAATGGGGGGCGCGGCGATCGGGGCAGCGCATGACGATCCGCCGCAGATCTCCGCGAATGCGGCTGGCGCCGCGCTCGAGCACCATCTCGGAATGACCTGCGATCCGGTCGCCGGCTTCGTCCAGATTCCATGCATTGAACGCTGTGCGTTCGGCGCGGTGAAGTCCTGGACGGGCTATCTCATCGCAAAGAACGAGATTGCGGAGAATCGGCGCGTCGACGTCGATACCGTCATCACGGCGCTGGCTGAGACGGCCAAGGACATGAATCCGAAATACAAGGAGACGTCCGAAGCGGGCCTCGCCCAGGCTCTCGTTCTCTGCTGACGGGCAGCGGAACATGACCGCAGAACGACAGCGGTCCGGAGCGGCGGCGACATCCCTCGGAGTCGTCGCCGCTGCGTGGTTGCTGACGTCCATCTTCTATTTCTACCAATATTCGATGCGCTCGGCGCCGGCGGTCATGGTGCCGGAGCTCAGCACCGCGTTCGGGCTCACCGCGGTCGGAGTCGCCTCGCTGGTCGGCCTTTTCTACTATGCTTACGCTCCGTTCAGCCTGGTCGCCGGTGTTGCGCTCGACCAGCTCGGACCGAAAAAGGTCGTTCCGCTGGGGGCGGCAAGTGTTGCCATCGGCGCACTCATGTTTTCGACGGCGGATCCGACGATCGGAAGCATTGGCCGCTTCATGCAGGGAGCGGGCGGCGTTTTCGCGCTGATCGGTGCCGTTTACCTGGTGTCGACCTTCATGCCGGCGTCGCGGGCAGCGACCTTGATCGGCGCCACCCAGATGTTCGGAATGGCCGGAGGTTCGGCAGGCCAGTTCGTGGTTGGGCCGCTGATCGCGGGCGGACTTCCATGGGATCGATTCTGGTTTGCAATGGGCGTCATCGGAATCCCGATCGCAATCCTCTTGTATTTCCTCATCCCGAAGCAGGAGAGGAAACCCAGAGGCGAAGGTGGGCTCGGACCGGCCCTGAAGGCCATGGGCACCGTCTTCATCAACCCGCAGTCGATCCTTTGCGGTCTGATCGCTGGGCTCATCTTCATCCCGACCACGATCTTCGACATGGTCTGGGGGGTCCGCTTCCTGCAGGAAGCACACGGCGTGCCCTACGAATTCGCGGTTCTGCGCTCGGCCGCCGTGCCGTTCGGCTGGATCATCGGCTGCCCGCTGCTCGGCTGGCTTACGGATCGCATCGGACGACGCAAACCGGTCATCATCGGCGCCTCGGTGGTGCTCCTGCTCACGCTCGCAACGATCCTCTATGGCCCGCCGGGCGTACTTCCGCCTTACGTATTGGCGCTCGTTGCCGGAATCGCATCCGGCGCCGCGATGATCCCGTACACGGTGATCAAGGAAGCCAACCGGCCGGAGCACAGCGGCACTGCGACCGGAGTTATCAACTTCCTCAATTTCTCTCTGACCGCGTTGCTCGGACCGGTCTTCGCGGGCTGGCTGACCAAAGCAAGCGAGGGCGGAGAACGCCAGCTCGCGCACTACCAGGAGACGTTCCAGCCGCTTCTCTACGGTGTCGTGTTGGCGATCCTTCTGACTCTCCTGTTGCGCGAGACCGGACCCAAGGCACGCAAGGCAAAGGAAACCCCGCCGATCGGCGCCGGGCTTCCGGCCGAATGAATTCAACGGAGGACGTAATGTCGACCTTGATCATGGAACCCGAACACAAGCCGAAAACCGAGCAGCAGAACGCGTTCAAGCCGGGGCTGTGGACCAAGGAAATCAACGTCCGCAACTTCATCCAGAACAATTACGAGCCTTATTACGGGGACGAGAGCTTCCTTGCCGGACCGACGAAGCGGACGCTCGGCATCTGGAAGAAGCTGACCGACCTGTTCGTCGAGGAGCGCAAGAAGGGTGTCCTCGACGTCTCTCAGGTTCCGAGCTCGATCACCGCTCACGACGCCGGCTACATCGACAAGAAGAACGAAGTGATCGTCGGCCTGCAGACCGATGCTCCGCTGAAGCGCGCGATCATGCCGAACGGCGGCCTCAAGATGGTGACGAACGGCCTCGAAGCATTCGGTTTCAAGCCCGATCCGCAGGTCGTCGAGACCTTCACCAAGTATCGCAAGACTCACAATTCCGGAGTGTTCGACGCCTACACGGACGACGTCCGCCGGTGCCGAAGCTCGCACGTTCTCACCGGCCTGCCCGATGCCTATGGCCGCGGCCGAATCATTGGCGACTACCGGCGTGTCGCGCTCTACGGCGTCGACCGGCTGATCGAAGTGAAGAACGCTGAAAAGGCCTCGCTCGACAAGGAATGGTCGCTCGATGGAATCATCCGCGACCGCGAGGAGCTTGCTGAGCAGATCCGTGCGCTCGGCGAGCTCAAGGAAATGGCGGCCAAGTATGGCTTCGACATCTCCGGCCCGGCGACGAGCGCGAAGGAAGCCGTCCAGTGGCTCTACTTCGGCTATCTCGCCAGCGTGAAGGAGCAGAATGGCGCGGCCATGTCCCTGGGCCGGGTTTCGACCTTCCTCGACGTCTATTTTGAGCGCGATCTCGCGAACGGGATCCTGACCGAAGAGCAGGCGCAGGAGATCGTCGACGACTTCGTCATCAAGCTACGCATCGTCCGCTTCCTTCGCACGCCCGAGTATGACGACCTGTTCGCCGGCGACCCGACCTGGGTGACCGAGTCCATCGCGGGCATGGGCGACGACGGACGCCCGCTCGTCACAAAGACCAGCTTCCGCTTCCTCCAGACCCTCTACAATCTCGGGCCCGCTCCTGAGCCGAACCTGACGATCTGGTACACTCCGCAGTTGCCGGAGGGCTTCCGAAGATTCTCTGCGAAAGTCGCGATCGACACGAGCTCGATCCAGTTCGAAAACGACGAGATCATGCGCATGGCATGGGGCGATGACGGAGCGATCGCCTGCTGCGTATCGCCCATGGCGATGGGCAAGCAGATGCAGTTCTTCGGAGCGCGCGCGAACCTAGCCAAGGCGCTGCTCTATGCGATCAACGGCGGCCGCGACGAAGTCAGCGGCAAGCAGGTCGCTCCGGCAACCGAGCCGGTGCAGGGAGACTATCTCGATTTCGACGATGTCGTCGATCGCTTCGACAAGACGCTGGACTGGCTCGCCCGCACCTACGCCAGCGCGATGAACGTCATCCACTACATGCATGACAAATATGCCTACGAGCGGATCGAAATGGCGCTTCACGACTATGCGCCGGTCCGCACCATGGCGTTCGGAATCGCCGGAATGTCGGTGGTCGCGGACAGCCTGTCGGCAATCAAATATGCAAAAGTGAAAGTCGTTCGGGACGAGACCGGACTGATCACCGACTATGTTACCGAAGGCGATTTTCCGCTGTTCGGGAACAATGACAATCGAGTCGATGGAATGGCCGCCTGGCTGGTGTCGACCTTCATGTCGAAACTTCGCAAGTTCCCACTCTACCGGAACGCGCTTCACACCCAGTCGGTGCTGACGATCACGTCGAACGTCGTCTACGGCAAGGCCACGGGCAATACCCCGGACGGTCGCCGGAAGGGCGAGCCTTTTGCTCCGGGCGCCAACCCGATGCATGGTCGCGACAGTCATGGCATCCATGCCTCCGCGGCGTCGGTCGCCAAGATCCCCTATCGCGATGCACAAGACGGCATTTCGCTGACGACGACGCTTGTCCCGACGGGCCTCGGGCGGACCGAGGAAGACCGGATCACGAACCTGACCGCGATCCTCGACGGCTTCTTCGGAACGACCGGCTATCACATGAACATCAACGTCCTGAACCGCGATACGTTGATGGACGCGATGGATCATCCGGAAAAGTATCCGAGCCTGACGATCCGCGTCTCCGGTTACGCGGTGAACTTCGTGCGGCTGACACGCGAGCAGCAGATGGACGTGATCAACCGAACGTTCCACGGGGACTGAAATGGAAACCCAGCCGGCCATGGCGGCCGCGCCTGAGAAGGTGTCGCTCGAGGCCAAGTCACCATTCGAGATGCGCGTGCATCTGGGCGAAGGCGTGCCGGATACCGATGTGCGCACCGCGCTCAAGACAGGCGACATGGGCTTCCTCCACAGCTTCACGACCGGGTCGGCCGTCGATGGGCCCGGGATCAGGCTCGTCGCCTGGACGACGGCCTGCATGTTTCGGTGCCAGTACTGCCACAACCCCGACACATGGACCTTGTCGAACGGCATTCCAGTCACGCTCGACCAGGCCATCCTGGAGGTCCGAAAATATGCGAATGGCCTGAAGGCGATGAAGGGCGGCTTCACTCTGTCTGGAGGCGAGCCGCTGATGCAGGATCGATTCGCCGCGCGGCTGTTCAAGGCGGTGAAGGACATGGGCGTCCACACCGCGATCGAAACGAACGGAATGTTCGGGGAACGGCTGACCGACGACGAGCTCCGGAGCATCGACCTCGTCATCCTCGACATGAAGGCCTTCACGCTCGAGCAGCACAGGCGGGTGACCGGTGTGCCGAACCCGGATGTTCTCGAGTTCTGCAATCGCCTTTCAGAGCTCAGGCGCCCGATGTGGCTTCGCTACGTCCTGGTTCCCGGCCTGACGGACGTTCCCGAAGAGATGGAGGCCGTCGCCGAGTTCGGCTCGTCGCTTGGCGTAGTCGAGCGCGCGGAGATCCTGCCGTTCCACCAGCTCGGTCAGTACAAGTGGGAACGCCTCGGGCTTCAGTATCAGCTTGCAAGCACCAGCCCGCCGTCGAACGAGCTGGTGGCAAAATCGATTCAGATCTTCCGCGAGGCGGGACTGAACGCCAGCTAGTTTACTCGATTACGTCCCAGATGTTCTTGCTCGAGAAGTCCCAGTGGAAGCTGTACTGAAAGCGCCAGTCGTGGCCCGAGTTGCCGTCGTTGTCCGTGCGCTTGCCCCAGAGCAATTCGCCGCCGGTGAACATCCTGTCGTTCGGATGCCAGAGCAGGTTCACTGACGCATATTGTCCCTTGTGGAATGCCGTCGGGTCCTGGAAGTTCGTGTTGTTGACCTTGTCGAAGCTGTATCCGATCGACGAGGTGAACTCCTTTGACCAGTCGAGATCGGCGTAGGCCGACATTCCGAACAGTGGGATCGCCTTGGCCTTTGGAACCAGGATGATCGTGCCCGGACCCTGGACCACTTCCACCGCGGGCGCGAGGTCCATGCCGCCATCGTTCATGTAGGTGGCGATGCCCTTTCCGTAAGTCGCTCCCAACCGAAGCGTGACCGGCGAAAATTTGATCGCAGACGTCAAATTCAGGCCCCAGCCGGTTTCCTCGCCGTCGGGCTCGTTGTCGACGGTGCCGCGCGTGTCATAGCCGATCTTGCGCAGGATTCCGCCGAGACGGACATGACCCCAGTCACCGCCGTAACGGATTGCGGCCGTGAGATCGGGGAGTTCCTCGTTCGCCTGGATGTTGGCCGCAATCTCCTCGTCGAAGAGGCGGAGGCGGCCGGGGTCGATATCGTCGCTAGGATGCTCGAGCGCCACGGCCGCCATCCAGTGGTCGTCCTTCAGGAAGGTCCAGCGGATCTGCGGCGTCCGAACGAACACCATTCCGTTCGGGCCCCAATAGTCGACCACATTGGGGAAGATGTCGCCGTCCATCCACAAGGTGTTGGTCTGGCCGACCAGGAATGGGCCCCAGCTCGCATACATGTGGCGGACTCGGAATGTCGTCTGACCGGCATCGACGCCCGTTCCAAACAGGTCGAATTCGAACTTCGCCTCGTAGGGCTTGCCTTCGAGGGTGCCGGTCGCCTTCACTCCCAGGCGAGACTGGCGGACGCTGAAAACCGACTGTCCGTTGCTTCCGAATTCGCCCTCGGTCGTCGGGATTCGGGAAGGCCGCAGGGTAGCATCCCAGTCGGGATTGACCCGGTTGAAGTCTTGGATCGCGTCGAGCTGGAGGAATCCGTAGAGCTCGAGATTGTGATCGCGCGGCTTGGAAGGTGCCGCGGGAATGGGCGTCTGGGTCGATATCTGCGGTGGAGGCTCGCTCGGAACGCCGAGGCGCTGCTCGAGGCGATTGATCCTCGCCTTCATCTCCTGGATTTCCTGGATCACCTCCTGCCGCTCGTTGGGATCGGTGATCGGCGCAGCTTCCTGGGTCGCGGTCGTGGCCGTATCTGCCGCCCAGGCGGGAACAGCGGCCAGCATCGACGATGCGAGCAACAGCGCTTTGTGCATAGGTCGCCCCCACTTGCCCTCAATCCGGGGGAGTATGCGGGGGCACCGGGTAGGGGTAACTCGGGGAATGTCCGGAAATGGCTCGGGCGGAATCCCTACGGTTGTCAGGCTGCCGAAGAGAGTTCCGACGTGCGCTCGATCGCAGCGATCCCGCGCTGGCCGCCCTGGCGGTCGAGCTGGACAATCAGATCGACGACGGAACGCACGTAGGCGATCGTGTCCGTGCGCGAGAGACCGAGACCGCTCTGCATGACCATCAGAGAAAGCTGCTCGAGCGCGCCCTGCGGCGAATTGGCGTGGATGGTGCTGAAGGAGCCGGGGTGGCCCGTGTTGATGGCTCGAAGAAAGCTCACCGCCTCGCCGCCGCGAAGTTCGCCGAGCACGATCCGGTCGGGACGAAGTCGAAGCGCCGCCTGAAGCAGATCGTCGGTCGAGACGCGCGCTTGGCCGGTTTCGCCCTTCACCGCGATCAATCCGACTCCGTTGCGGTTGCCGAGCCGGATTTCGGGAGTGTCCTCGACCAGGATTACCCTCTCGTGCTCGGGGATTTCCCGAAGCAGCGCGTTGAGGAACGTCGTCTTGCCGCTCGACGTGCCCCCGGAAATGAGGATCGTCGCTCCGCCCCGGACGGCCTGGCGAAGGAAGTCGATGTCGCTCGTCCCTTCGGCCCGCTCGTGCCATGATTTCGCGGTGTCGGCTTTCGCCTCGCGCTCGTATGCGGTGAGCGGAACGTCGAGAAGTCGGTGGCGGCGGATCGACAGCGCGAAGTGGCGGCGCGTCGCCGGCGGGCTCACGATCTGGATACGCTCACCCGTCGGCAGAGTCGCCGAAAGCAGTGGCCGCTCGCGATTGATGCCCTGATGGCTGAAGCGCGCCACCTGCGCCGCGAGCCGGCTCAGTAGGACGTCGTCGATGTCCGGAGCGTCGTGCTGGGTCATTCCGGCGGTGCCGGCGCTTTCGGTCCATACCTCGCCCGGCTGGTTGACGAGGATTTCGGTGACATTCTCGTCGTCGAGCCATTGCTGGAACGGCGCAAGGTAAGCGGAAAGGTAGACGCCTAGCTGGGCGACTTCCGCGGCTGCGTTCATCCCGCCACCGACGAGAAGTCGAGGTCCTTGGCCGTGAAGACCCGGATCGGCTGGCCCTGGCGAACCTTGATCGTCGGCGGGATGGCCCCGTTCTGCTGCGCTGCGACCGACGCGGCGCTCTGGCCGCCGGAGAGGATCAGGGCGCTTCCGCCACTGCCGAGCGTCGAAGCGGTTCCAACGATCGAGAGTAGCAGCGACGAACCAAATCGTTTCATGAAATGACTGTCGACTGTACCAGTCAGGCCCGTTTGGCCGGTCGCGTCGACCGCCGGCGAGGCAAGCGCGACCGAGACTCCGTCCGGACGGATCAGACGGGTCCACATGACGTAGGCCCGGGTCTGACCGTTGGCGACGCCGCTCTTGTACTGGCCGATCAGTCGCGATGAGCGGGGGACGAGAATTCGGCTTCCATCGAAGCTCCTTATGTCGCTGCTGACGACCGCGCGGACGTAGCCTGGAAGATCGCTGTTGATTGCGGTTTCCAGGACTGCCGGGATCAGAGTGCCCTGCGAAACGGTCTGGCCCGGGTTCTTCATCCGGGTGGCCTTGGCGACCTCGCCGCCCGACGATCCGAACGCTTCGTCGCCGACCGGAGCGGCGACGGCCGGCGCATTCGCGCTCGAGCCGCCGGTATCGACGATCAGTGCCGGGGTGCCATGCGAATTCATCGCTTCCGCCGGCGGGAGGACCTGCGCATCGCCGATTGGCGGAACTCCCGTGAGCCCCGGCTCCTGGCCGGGCATTACGCCTGGGGCGACGCCTGGCACCTGTGTCAGTGCGTTGGGCGGAACCACGACACCAACGGGCTTGGCGGTCTGAGGCAATGCGGCCGCGGGCGCGCTCGGCTTCGCCGGCTCCAACTCGCGCGAACCCGACATGGTCGCGAACGTTGCGACGCCGAGGAGAAGCGCTCCTCCAACGCCGACCGCCATGCCCATGCCGTCCTTCTTCGACGTGCGCTGGGCGACCAAGGGGAAGGCGTTCCGCTTGGCGAGCGCGAGCGTCTCCGGCTCAAGCTCGATGCGCGGATCCGAATGCTGCTGCTTTTCGAGCAGTACGAGTGAGTTGTTCATCCTAGCGCTCCGCGACACGAAGGGGCTGTTCCTTGACCGGGTGACGATTGATGAGGACGGCGGCCTCCTTGCCGAGTCTCATCACGAGGGTGTTGGGCACGCCGTCGACGACGATGAAGGCGCCTTGCTGGCGATAGTTGAGGAGGCTTTCGTGGCCTCCCTCGTCGCGCTCGAAAAGGGCCGGCAGCGGCGCACCGGCCTTCCACTGCAGATAGAGCGAGTGGCCGTCGTCGTAATAATGGTCCGGGATGATCTCCTTGTCGCCCTTCCGCTTCCAGTCATAGTTCAGCTTGGGCTGAACGACCGCGGGCGGAGTGGGAGTGCCGTTTGCAAGGAGCGTCGGGTAGGCGATCCGTCGAAGCGGCTTCGCCGAGGGCGCCGGTGGCTGCGCACCATAGGTGAAGCGAAGATTGTAGAGCGGCGTCGTTGCGGCGGTCGCCACGCTGAGGTCGAACAAATAGGTGCGCTGGTCGGTGACCACCGTCATGTTGGTCTTCGCCTTGGCGAACAGCGGCTTCAGGAACAGCAGGTTGGCGCGCTTGTTTGGAGTGACCTGCCAGGCCGAGGAATCTCCGACCGCGACGTTCTCGATGGATTCGCCAGGAGCGAACTCGATCATCGACTGGTAGCCGAGGCGGCCGTGAACCTTCACCACCTTGTCGGCCTCGTAGTGAACGCTCTGAAGCCGCGGGTCGGCGGCTGCGAGAGCGGGCGTGGAGAGAAGCGCGAATGCCAGAGCGGCGGCCGGGATTCTCATCATGAACTTGTCCTTTGAAACTGTGCTGTACGCGGGCGATAAAGGCGGCTCAGACTGCCGAGGCGCGGGTCCAAGCGGGGTGAAGGCGCAGAGTGGGCGCCGATGGGTTCCGGGGCGTTTCCGGCGCCGGAATGGAGCGGGTAGCTCGGAGGTGGACGGTCGTACGACCCCGTCGATCCGCCCGAAGCGGCGCTGATGATGGCGCGCATTCGAGGGTCGCTGCTGCCGCTTGCAATGGCTGGGGCTGGTTCAAGACCAGTCGAGGAAAGCTGCGTCTGCGACTGGGCCTGGTTCGCCGCCGAGGCATCGGCAGCCTTGCGGTCGCGGCTCGAACTGAAGGGAAGCCGCCAACCGGCAACCATCGTTCCGGCGATCTTCAGGCACACGGCCATGAGGGCGCAGTAGACCGCGGCCGCAAGGAACAGGGTCGTGGTCAGCCGAAGCGGAACCTGTCCGCCCGCCGCCGCAAGCGAATCCAGCATCGGCGAAAGCATCGCGATCGTTCCTCCGCCGATCAGCACCGCGAGCAGCGGGGTCAGCGCGAACATGACGGCCGCCTTGAGCCAGCCCTCGAACAGCCCGCGGCTTCCTTCGAACAGGCCGCAGATAATGAAGATCGGGCCCAGTGCCAGCATCGCGGCAAGCGCGATCCGGGCCACCAGCAGGACTCCCACGGTGCCGAGAAGGAGGAGCAAAGCTGACAGCCACAGCAGGTCCGGTCCCGATGCAAGCGAAGAGGATTGCTGCATTCCGCCGGCCGCGGCAGCCTCGGTCGCCGCGGCGGCCTGGGCAACCACTGCGAAGATCGTGTCGAGGCGGTCCGCGAAGAGCGAAGTCGCGCTCCCCCGAGTTCCAATCAGAAGGCTTGCAATCTGGTCGGGTGCTCCGACCAGCAGGTTCCAGATGACCGACTGGTAGGCGACCCACGACGTTGCGAAGGTGAGCGCAACGCCCATGGTCATCATGCGCGGCGTCAGGCTCGACACCGACAATGAGGTGCGGCCGGTCAGCAGGCCGATAGCATACCAGGCAATGTAAAGCGTCAGCGCGGCGGTCAGCGCCTGGCCGAGCAAGGCGCTCGATCCGAACAAGCGCGAGAAGGCGAATGAAGCCGCCTCGCCGCTCATGCAGTCGACGACGCGGAGCGCTTCGGCGATTCCGGATGGGCCGCCGTCGCCGAATGTCGGGCAGGAACTCACTCGGCGGCCTCGAGATACATGCCGTCACCGTCGGAATCGCCGCCCGGCCAGGGCGAACGAGTGAGCAACTGGTACCAGTGGGCCGGGTCGTCGCCGACACTCGCGCGGATTGCGTCGAGGCGACGGACCGTCGCTTCGCGACCGGACAAGATCATCAGAAGCTCGGGCATTCCCGACAAATCGAGGCGCACCACGACGCTGTGGTTCGCATGACGAATGAGGAAGCAGCGACTGTGCGCCGGAAGCGACCGGATCAGTTCCAGTTCGTGGGCCGAAAGGCCGAAGCCGGAGCAATAGTCTTCTGCCTTCGCCTTGGGGTTGGGCATGAAGATCATCGTTGCAGTCTGCTCGACAAGCGCCGCCGAGATACGGCTGTCGAGAGCGTCGCGCGCGGACTGCGTTGCGAAACCGACGACCGCGTTGCGCTTGCGGAGGGTTTTCAGCCAGTCCCGGATCCGAGCGGCGAAGACCGGGTCGTCGAGAGCCTTCCAGCCCTCGTCGATCAGGACCGCGGTTGGCGAGCCGTCGAGCCGCTCGTCGATTCGGTGGAAGAGGTACATCATCGCCGGGGTTCGAAGGCGCGGGCTGTCGAGCAGAGCCGTCATGTCGAAGCCGACGATGCGCGAGGTCAGGTCGAGCTGGTCCTCTTCATTGTCGAACAGCCAGGCATGCTCGCCGTTGTTGACCCAGGGCTCGAGCCGCGAGCTGAGGTCGCCCGCCTCGGGACGGCTGCGCCCGCCGAGCAATTCCTGGAAGTAACGGAGACGACGGAACGAGGGGTCGTGGTCGAAGCAGGCGTCGACCGCCGATGCGATGGTCGCCAGTTCTTCGGGCCCGTCGGCACTGAGCAGGACTGCCAGCCAGTCGCGGATGAAGGCCTTGTTGTTGGCGTTGTTCGGCAGTCGAAGCGGATTGAAGCCGGTCGGCTCGCCCGGTCGGAGGACTGAATAATGCCCGCCCGCCGCACGCAGGAAGATCTCGGCGCCGCGATCCTTGTCGAAGAAGATCGTGCGCGGACCAAATTTCTGAGCCTGCGCGGTCAGGAAGTTGAGGACGACGGTCTTGCCCGATCCGGACGGGCCGATGATCGAGAAGTGGCCGAGGTCGCCTTCGTGGAAGTTGAAGAAATAGGGCGTCGCGCTGGTCGTCTCGAGGACGGAGATGGAGTCGCCCCAGTGGTTGCCTTCCGCCTTTCCGACCGGAAACCCGTGAAGCGACATGAATCCGGCCGCATTGGTCGTCGAGATCAGCGCGCGGCGGACGAGATAGGCCTCGTTGCCCGGGAACTGGCCCCAGAACAGGGGCTCGAGGTTCACGTCCTCGCGAACGGCGATGGCGCCGATGTCGGCAATCGCCGCTGACGCCGTGGCCATGGCCGCGTCAAGCTCGGCGAGGTCGGAACCGCGGACCATCACGCTGAAGTGGTGGTCGCCGAACCCGGCCTGTCCGGCGCCAAGAGCATCCCGCGCGGTGAGCATCTCGCGCCGTTCCGTGCCGCTATCCTCTTCGCTCGCCTTCTGGCGGCGGAGCGCGAGGTCGATCCGTTCACGCGCGATCTGCCGGTCGGCCGGCGCAAAGGTTTCGGTCAGGACCAACTCGCACGGCAGGCGAAGGATGTTGTCGATGAGGCCCGGGCGGGTTTCCGCCGGATATTCCTTGATCGAAAGCATGGCGGCGAAGTTGCGTCCGCCGGCGCCCGCCGTTTCGAGCGCGTCGAGGCCGAAGCTCACGCGCTTGTAGGGCAGGTGGTGGCCGAGGTCGGTGTCTTCGGCGGGTAGGACGACCGGGCGCATCTCGCCATTGTAGATGCTCGAGAGGAACTCCATCGGCTCGGAAAGCTCGCCGGTGTCAGTCCGATAGGTGGAAAGGAGCCGGGCCTCGTACGGACCGAGCGCCGCCAGTAGCGACGCCGTCGCGGCCTCCAGGTCGCGGAGCGCGCCACTGTCGTCGGTGGTGCCGCGACCGAACCTGCGCTGGAGCCTTTCCGGCCATCCGGTCTTGCCGCGAGCAGGGCGGCGAATGATGGTCAGGAACTGCTCGTTGACGAACAGGCGCCGCTCGGAAAGCCGGGCATCCCACTGCTTGCCGATGGCCGCGCAGAACGGTGAATCGAACTCGCCGCCCGAAGCGACGGTCACTCGGCGGCGGACGACGTGATGGTAGAGCACGAAGCGCGCATCGAGCACGCTCCGGAGCAGGACTTCACGCACCGAAAGCGCATGGTCAAGCTGGTCGGAATCCTGTGTCTCGAATTCCATCCCGCCGACGTGAAGCGTGCGCATGACGGCGCCGTCGCGGAGCCGGATGGTCGAGTCGTCGATGTGCCGCTCGTAGGGGAGTCGGTCGCCCGCTTTGGCTTCCTTCTTCATCCACTGGGCTGCGCCGGTCCACTTCATGAGTGACTCCTCAAGGCAAGTAGCTGTTGCAGCCCCAGCGCTTGTAATTGCGCACGCGGGGGCACCGGCTGACCTTGGTCAGCCAGAGATCGAATACCCGCGGCTCGCGCAGGCAAAGGAAGTAGCCGACGGCGTGGATTGCCACTGCCGCCGGAAGAGCGAGGAACGACCGGGTCAGGAGGAAAAGCTCCGTCGTCACGGCTGCGTTGATCACGAAGAAGTTGAACGTAACCCCTGCAAACATCTGCGGCCTGGTGAGGGCGCGGAAGAGCGGTGCGCGCACTTTAGCCCGCGACCGCCGCTGTCGACTGGATGCCTGACACGATCGCCGCCGACCCGAACAGGATGAAGCAGCCGATGATCACGGTTGCCCCGAGGCGCCAGTTGAGGCGGCCGGTCAGCATCATGAAGCCGACCATCGCGACCGCGATGACTGCGACCGACGTCGCGACGTTGCCGAGAAGCGTTCCCTGCAGCCAGCCGAGCGCGGATACGATCGGGCCGGAGCCCTGCGGATTGGCCTGAGCCAAGGCCGCCGTCGGCATGGCTGCAATAGTTAGTGCGAGCGCCGATTTGAAAATCTTCACTGGCGTTCTCCCTCCATGGTTGAATTGGCCGCTAGGCGCGCAACAATGGCGCGCACATAGGCCTGTGTTTCTGGAATTGACGGAATGCCCCCTGCCGTCATCACGCGTCCCGGACCCGCGTTATAAGCCGCCAGTGCCTTCTCAACGTTCCCGCCGAAACGGTTCAGCTGTTGGCGAAGGTACCGCGCACCACCCGACAAATTTTGTAGTGGGTCATTTGGATCAACGCCAAGGTCCCGCGCCGTTCCGGGCATCAATTGCGCCAAACCGATGGCACCGGCCCGCGACCTCGCCGCCGGGTTCCAGCGGCTCTCCTGCCAGACCACGGCTTCGAGCAAATAGGGGCTGAGTTCGTTCGCCTTCGCGACCTCCACCAGCGCCTGCGCGTAATCGCCCGCCCAGCCGCGTTCGGTGAGCATGGTGACGGCCTTGTCGGGAATGACGATGCCGTCGCCTTCGGTCTGTAGCTGCTCGTCGTTTGAGGACCAGGTGGCGTTGGGCGAATCGCTGAGCGTCTTCACCTTGCCACCCGGACCAATCTCGAGCACCTCGGCCTGCGCCGTGCCGGCAAGGGCCAGCCCCGACGCAAGCGCGAGGAACAACCTCAACTTCACGGCACTGGCACCAGACGCGGATTGGCGTTGTAGCTGAAGCCGGCAAACTGCTTCATCTGCTTGCCGTTGCCGAGGTCACCGCCCGAGCAGCTGAGTTTCTTGTTGATGCAGTTGTCGTGCCACATCTTCTTGACCGTAGGATCCCAGGCCATGAAGAAGTCGGCGTGGAACGTCGAACCGTGGGGCAGATCCGGCCGCATTGCATCGGACGATAGCTGCCACTGCCTCAGATCATCGCCAGGGGCGATCGTGAACCAGGCCTGGAGCGTGAAGTCAGGGATGACGTACGGGTGCGTCGACGGGCACTTGGCATAGCCCCATGATCCGTAGCTCGCATAAGTGACGTGATCACGATGGTTCGGACTGTCGAGGTTCTTGCCGTCCCAGCATGACGGTGCATTGACGACCGCTCCGATGCGCGCCCCGGCGGGGCAGGTCGCGATCGCGGCCGGGATCGTCGGATAATGGCCCTGGGTCGCTCCCGGACCGTCGCAGTTGAAGTAAAGCGAACCCGTCGGCGCCTTCCCGGTCAGCATGTCGTAACCGAAGATGAACTTCAGCCCGTTGGGAAGATCGACCGCCTGCCCCTCATATTTGGGGTTGGTTGAATCAGAAACGATAGGATCGCTGATCGGCCGCCGCTTGTAATAGATCGCGACGTAATCGGGACGGATCACATTGCCCTTCCCGTCGAGCATCGCCGGCATCCAGTATGCCGACCGGTTCAAGGGCGACATGCAGGTCGAAGAGCCGCCGCCGCGAAGCGACGAGTAGGTGGAATTCGCGTTCGCTCCGGTGTTCCCATAGAACTGGTGGAGGTGCGATTTGCCTGGCTGTCCGGGATAGACGATCGGATCGTCGTAGAGCAGTTGGCCGGCATTGCAGATGAAGCGGAACGCGCCAACCACGTCGGGGCTGGCCGACGGCGCGATCGCGCCTGTTCCCCATGACGGAACAAGCTCGGAATTCGGATCGAAGTTCGACGCGATTGCCACTTCGCCGAGCAAGGACGGGCTCGGCGCGGGCTGCGTCGTCGGCGGCGTCTCGGGTGCAGTCGGAGTGCTTGGTTGTTCAGCGCCTACATGGTCGCTGGAGTGATTGTCTCGGCCCTTGGCTGTGACTTTGCAGCCTGAAAGAATGACAAACAGGATTAGCGGCGCGAGCGCCTTAGAATTTATCCTCAACTAAAATTGACCCTCCCGGAGCCTTACTGTTTTTACTGTGGCGACCCCTCGCGTTGGACTGTCGCTCCGAATACCTGTGCCAACAAGAGTCCATGGTGTTGCGTACGATGTGTCGGTGTTTTTTACAGTCGAGTTGAGGAACGCCAGAAGGGTAACATAAACAAAACGTTAAGCGCGTGGTTACCGGAAGGACGATACCGGAAATTCTATGACCTGACCGGGAAAATCCCGACAAACTTGAAACTGGATTCGAATTGCAGATTGGGTAAGCGTTGGGGTGTTGATGGGGAGGGGCATGTCTGACGCTGGCCACGCGATTGCGGCGGTGCTTTTTCATGACCGGGCTCCTTTCGCCTGGCTGATCGTCGCCAGCTATTTCATCGCAGCGGCCGCAGCCTTCTGGGCAAGCCGGTCCGCGAGGAAGCGCGATCGGCGGTTCTGGATCGGGACTGCGCTCCTCCTGGTGTTTCTTGGGCTCAACAAGGAACTCGATCTTCAAACCCTTCTGACGGTCGAGGGCCGGTCTTTTGCCCACTATTCCGGTTGGTACGAACAGCGACGCTTGGTGCAGGGTCTCTTCCTGTTGGTCATGGCGGTGGTGGGCGTCCTCGCGATTGCTGCACTGGTCCGCTGGCTCCGCAAATCGCCCATCCAGGTGAAGACAGCGGCGGTCGGGATCGTTCTCCTCTTCACCTTCATCCTGATCCGGGCCGGGTCCTTCCACCACATCGACGAATGGGTCACGGTCAACGTCGTCGAAATGCGCAGCGGCTGGTGGCTGGAGCTTGCCGGGACGGCGGTGATCGGCCTTTCAGCGCTAGCCTATCGGATGCGCCGCAAGCGAAGTTAGGATATCTTCCGCCTGTCGGCCATTTTGCTGGCGTCCGATGTTTCAAGCGACACTTCCAGAGCCGCCATCGCCACCGCCAATCATCGTGACCGCGCGTGCGCTTTCCGATCCTGCCGCGGAACGCGCCCATTCGGTCGATACGATCGACGCCGCCCGTCTGAAGAATGCGCCGAGCACTCAGCTCGACCAGCTGCTCAAGGACGTTCCGGGATTGCAGCTTTTCCGGCGTTCGGACGCGCGCAGCGGCCATCCGACGAGCCAGGGCGTGACCCTTCGCTCGCTCGGCGGAAACGCCTCGAGCCGAGTGTTGATGGTGCTCGACGGAGTTCCGCAGGCTGATCCGTTCGGAGGGTGGATCAACTGGCCCGCTTACGACCCGGCGAGCATCGGCGAGGTGCGGGTCATCCGTGGCGGCGGGAGCGTCGCTTATGGTCCTGGCGCGCTTGCTGGAACGATCGAATTGACCAGCCGGCTCGGAGAAGGAATTGCAGCGGGCCTGGACGTTGGAAGCCGGGAATCCCTGGAGGCTCGGGTATTCGCTGCGGTTCCGGTTGCTGGCGGCACCTTTGCGCTTTCGGGGCGGAGCGCGCGAGGCGACGGCTTCACTCCGATCACCAAGGCCACGCGTGGACCAGCGGACGGGCCCGCCCCTTACGAGGAGGGGGGCGTGCGCGCGCTCTGGGCAGTGCCGCTCGGTTCGCAAACCGAGCTGCATGTGAGTGGCCTGGCCTTTACCGATCGCCGCGAACGGGGCGTGGACTTTACCGGCAACCGAACGGACGGCGCCGATGCCGCCCTGAGGCTGGTCGGCAAGGGCGACTGGCAATGGTCCGCGCTCGGCTATGCCCAGTGGAGGGAGCTTCGAAGCAGCTTCGCAAGCCTCAGCGCTGGACGGGCGACCGCGACGCGCGTGTCGCTCCAGGACTCGGTTCCTTCCGACGCGTTCGGTGGAAGTTTCGAGATCCGACCGCCTTTAGGCAATGACCTTGAGCTTCGCCTCGGGGGCGATCTTCGAAAGAGCGAAGGCGAATCCCGCGAGTTGTTCAACTATGTCGCCGGCGAACCGACGAGGCGACGGAGAGCTGGAGGAGAAAGCCTGACCGCCGGCCTGTTCGGGGAAATCACTGCCGACGTTGGCAAGCTGACGTTGAGCGGCGGTGGAAGGCTCGACCGCTGGCGAATCTCGGACGGCGAGCTCGTCGAATGGGTGATTGCGAGCGGCGCTCCCCTTCGCAACGACCAATATCCGAGCCGTTCCGGATGGCGGCCGACGGTGCGGGCGGGCGCAGTTCTGGACGCGGACAGAGGCCTCACGTTCCGCTCCGCAGCTTATCTGGGGTGGCGAATGCCGACGTTGAACGAGCTCTTCCGGCCGTTTCGTGCCGGCTCGGACGCAACCGCTGCTAACGCCATCCTTGAACCGGAACGGCTCGCGGGTGAGGAGATTGGCGCTACATATAGTCACAAGAATCTTACCGTTTCGGTTACGACCTTCGCGAATCGCCTGTCCAAAGCGATTGCAAACGTGACGCTCGGCGAAGGCCCCGGCATTTTCCCGGGAGTTGGGTTCGTTTCGGCAGGTGGCACGTACCGGCAAAGGCAGAACCTCGATTCGGTGCGCGTTCACGGCATCGAGGCCTCGGCCGAGCTGAAGCATGGTCCATTCACTGGCAGTCTCGGCATGAGCCTGACCGATGCGGAGGTCCAAGCCGACGGCCCTGCCGCGGAGCTCGACGGGCTTCGGCCGGCGCAAACGCCCCGCTTCGCGGCGACTGCCAGCCTTTCGTGGGAGTCGAGAGGTCGAGCACTGTCGCTGGCCCTCCGCCACGTCGGCAATCAGTTCGAAGACGATCTCAACAGCGATAGGCTTCCACCGGCGACAATCATCGACGTCTTTGCGGCATGGCCTTTGGGAAGCGGCTTTCAGCTTGTCGCCCGAGGGGAGAATTTGCTCGACGAGACGGTGGTCGCCGGAATCGGCAGTGACGGAGCCATCGAGCGTGCGACACCCCGAACGTTCTGGATCGGTCTCAGGGTCAGCCGCTAGAGGACGGCCGACCAATAATTTCGCTAACCCAGGTCAGCTATTTGAACCGCCGTTTCTACGGCTGCGTTCCGAGGGTCGCCACAGTTGGTAGTGGACAACGGAGGAAACCATGGCCGGAACAAAGAGCAGCGGTTCAAAGCGCGGATTTGCAGCGATGGACCCCGCAAAGCAGCGGGAAATCGCAAGCAAGGGCGGCAGGGCCAGCCATGGCGGCGGCCGCCGGAGTTCGAGCAGCACGACCCGCTAACCCCCCTCGCGTCGCGTGCAAGCGCCGGGTAGGCCAGATCCGCCCGGCGCTTTTTTATGCGCGTAACCGCTCGGCAACCGCGCCTTGATACGGTCGTTGACCAGCCGAAATGTATCGTTCCGACCTGAAATCCCGCGACAAGGGCGGCGCAATCGCAGCGGTGATTGCAATTCACGCCGCGCTCCTGTTCGCGTTCCTTCACCTCTCCGGGCGGATGAATCTCGGCGACCCTCAAAGCGTGTTGCGCGTGTTCGATATCACCGAGAACCCGCCTCCTCCTCCGATCACTCCCGAGAGGCCCAAGCCGGCTGAGCAGACCCAGAAGCCGAAGGAACGCGAAGGCGCGGCTTCGGAAAAGAACATCAAGAACGAGGCGACTCCGATCGTCGCTCCGAAGCCGGAGATCGAGCCGCCGGTCCCTTTGCCGGTGAATGTCACGCAAACACCGAACCAGGGCGCCGCGCCCAATCAGGGTGCCTCCGATGTCGCGGGCCCGGGCACGGGCGCGGGCGGGACCGGCGCGGGTACGGGCTCTGGCGGCGCCGGGAGCGGGGCGGGCGGAGGTGGAGAAGGCATTGCGACGCGAGCCCAGTTGCTCTCGCCGAGCCTTCGAAGCCGCGATTACCCGCCCGACCTGCGCCGACGATTGTCCGACGGAGCGTCGCCATTCGTGATCTTCACCGTCCTCCCAAATGGCCGAGTCACGGGATGCAGGATTTACCAGTCCAGCGGCGATCCGGCGGTCGACGACATGACTTGCCGATTGGTCAGCGCGCGTTTCGTGTATAGGCCCGCCTACAACCGGCGCGGTGAACCCGTGTCGTCGCAAATGGCATACAGGCAGGCGAACTAGGATGATTGAAGCCGAATGGTGGGAATATGACGACTCCAGCGAGATGGCGGAGGCCGTCGCAGGCGACATTGGCTTCATCATTGAAAGCGCGCTCGACGCCCGCGGCTCCTCGCTGATCGCAGTTCCAGGAGGCGATACCGCCAAGCCCATTTTCAAGGCACTGGCTTCGAAGAAGCTCCCGTGGAAACAGGTGACGATCATCCCGACCGACGAGCGCCTCGTTCCGATGGACGACGAGCGAAGCAACGTGCGGGGAATCGCCCAGACCTTCATCCCGGCCGGCGCTCGGGTGATTCCGATCGTTGCCGACATTCCGGACTACCGGCTGGCCGGGAACTCGGCCGACGCTCGTCTCCAGGACCTTCCCTGGCCGCCGGACCTTGTGTGGCTCGGTGTCGGAAAGGACGGGCATACGGCATCGATCTTCACCGGCCCCGACCTCCAGGACGCGCTGGATGCTCCCAAGGCCCGGCGAGCAGTGGGCGTGATGCCCGATCCATTGCCTGACGATGCATCCGTCCCGAGGGTGACGCTCACTCGGGCCGCGATCCTGTCGGCCCGAACGGTCCTCATCACTTTGACCGGCGACGACAAGCGCGAGATGCTCGAAGGCGCGATCGAGGATGGCCAGAGCTCGAAGCTTCCGATTGGGCGGGTCCTCGCCGAGGCCGAGCAGCCCATCGACATACACTGGGCTCCTTAAACATCACTTCGCGGCGGCCGCCATCGCGGTCTCGGCAAAACCGGAACGCCGCCCACGGGCCTTTAGATGTCCTCCAGTCGCTTGCCCTTCGTCTCCTTCAGGAAGGCGAGGGAGACAAGGATCGGAAGCGCGGTGAAGAAGATCGCGTACCACAGGCTCGCGTAGACATTGCCAGTGATGGTCACGAGGGCGAGGCTGACCACTGGCAGGAAGCCGCCGACCCAGCCCGTTCCGAAATGGTAAGGGAACGACATCGCCGTATAGCGAATGCGGGTGGGAAACATCTCCACCAAGGCGGCGGCCTGAGGTCCATAGAGCGCCGTTGCAGCGACCGCGAAAACCATCAGCCAGAAGAAGATCAGCGGCAGGTTCATTTGCGCCGGATCCGGAGCCGCGGGATAGCCCTCGGCAGCGAGCGCGGCCCTGACCTGCTTGCCGGTCGCTTCCTTCAGCGCCTTGAGGCCGGCGGAATCGAGGCCTCGGCCGTCCGGAATCTCGAGCTGCTGGCTGCCGACGGCTATCAGCGCTTTTTCCGACGTATAGGTGCGGTTGGTGTACGAAATGCCCGCCGACGCAAGCAGGCTCTTGGCGATGTCGCAGCTGCTGTCGAAGCGCCTTGTCCCGACCGGGTCGAACTGAACCGCGCAAGTCTGGGGGAGGGCATAGACCTCGACGGGCTTGGTCCGTTGAGCCGCGACGAGTGCGGGGTTCGCCGCCGAGGCGATCGCATGGAAGCCCGGGCTGTAGCTGACTAGCGCGAGCAGCATTCCTCCGAGCATCACTTTCTTGCGACCGATCCGGTCGCTCAGCCAGCCGAAGTAGACGTAGAGCGGAGCGCTTGCGACGGTCATCGCGAGCACGAGCGCGTCCTTGGTCGGCTCGGGAACGCCGAGCGACTTGGTGAGGAACACCTGGACATAGAAAAAGCTGAGATACCAGACGGCGCCCTGTGCGCACATGATGCCGAAGAAGGCGATCAGGACGCGCTTGAGGTTGCTCCACGTTCCGAAGGCTTCGCGAAGCGGCGCCTTGCTGACGGTCCCTTCTTCCTTGAGCTTCGCGAAGGCCGGACTCTCCGACAATTTGAAGCGCAGCCAGACGGAGATGATCAACAGGATGACCGAGACGAGGAACGGCACTCGCCAGCCCCAGTCGAGGAACGCTTCCTCGCCGATGGATTTGCGGGTCCCGAGGATCACCAGCAGCCCGGCGATCAGGCCGAGGGATGCGGTGATCTGGATCCAGCCGGTCGTTGCTCCGCGCCTGTCGTTCGGGGCGTGCTCGGCAACGTAGATGGCAGCACCGCCATATTCCCCGCCAAGTGCGATCCCCTGGAAGATTCGAAGGAGGATGAGGAGGATCGGCGAGATGATGCCCGCCGTCGCATAGGTGGGAAGAACGCCGATCAGGAAGGTCGACGCTCCCATCAGACTGACGGTCGTGAGAAATGCTCCCTTGCGGCCTAGCCGGTCCCCGATCACTCCGAAAATGAGCGCTCCCAACGGCCGGAACGCGAAGCCGGCAGCGAACAGCCCGAGCGCCGCGACGAGCCCCGCTGTCGGGTCAAGCCCGGCGAAAAAGACCTTCTGAATAGTGGTCGCGAGCGATCCGAAAATGAAGAAGTCGTACCACTCGAACGCCGTGCCCGCCGACGATGCGGCGACGACGCGCTTCATCGACCAGGGCCTTTCAGCTTGGGCCGCAACCGTTGCCATCAATGCTCCCCCTACGAGTGTAGGGTTAGCGGCTGCTCGCGACGCTGCAAGCGCTTAGGCGGGCGCCTTCTGGAACTCGCGCGCTCCGGCGAGGAGTTGGTCGACTACACTCGGGTCGGCGAGCGTCGACGTGTCTCCGAAACCCGATGTCTCGCCTTCGGCGATCTTGCGCAGGATTCGGCGCATGATCTTGCCCGATCGCGTCTTGGGAAGCGCTGCCGCGAACTGGATCCGCTCCGGGGCGGCGAGGGCTCCGATCTCGCGGCGAACCTCCTGGATCAGTCGTGCCCGGAGCTCGTCATTGCCCTCCTCGCCGGCGTTGAGGGTCACGTAGGCGTGGATGGCCTGGCCCTTGATGTCGTGCGGGAAGGCCACGACCGCCGCTTCCGCGACAAGGTGGTGGGCTACCAGCGCGCTCTCCACCTCCGCCGAGCCGACGCGATGGCCGGACACGTTGATCACGTCGTCGACACGGCCGGTGATCCAGTAATAGCCGTCATCGTCCCGTCGGCACCCGTCGCCGGTGAAATACTTGCCGGGATAGGTCGTGAAGTAGGTCTCGAAGAAGCGGCGGTGGTCGTTCCAAACGGTCCGCATCTGCCCCGGCCACGAGGCGACCAGGCAGAGATTGCCGCTCGTTGAGCCGCGCAACTCCTTTCCCTCCGAATCGACCAGCATCGGCCTGATGCCGGGCAGGGGCCTTGTCGCCGATCCCGGCTTGAGCGGGGTCGCTCCGGGAAACGGCGAAATGAGCGCCGCGCCCGTCTCCGTCTGCCACCACGTATCGACGATCGGACACCGACCGTCGCCGACGACGCTCCAGTACCATTCCCAGGCTTCGGGATTGATCGGTTCGCCGACCGTGCCCAGCAGTCGGAGCGACTGGCGGCCATGGCGCTTCACCGGCTCGTCGCCCTCGCGCATCAGCGCGCGGATGGCGGTCGGAGCGGTATAGAAAATACTGACTCCGAGGCGGTCGATCGTTTCCCAAAAACGGCCGAAGTCCGGATAGTTTGGAACCCCGTCGAACATCACGCTCGTGGCGCAGTTCATCAGCGGCCCGTAGACGACGTAGCTATGGCCGGTGATCCAGCCGACGTCGGCGGTGCACCAGAAGATGTCGTCCTCGCGATAGTCGAAGAGCCAGTCGAACGTCGCCGCCGCCCAGACGGAATAGCCCGCGGTTGTGTGGACCACGCCTTTGGGCTTTCCGGTCGAGCCAGAGGTGTAGAGGATGAAGAGCGGGTCTTCCGCGCTCATCACCTCCGGCTCGCAGTCGGCCGACAGCCCGTCCCGTACCGCGGAATAACTGACGTCACGGCCTTCCTTCATCGGTACGTCGGCGCCGGTTCGGGTCACCACGATCACCGACTTCACGTCGCGATGCTCGAGCGCGGCGTCGACGTTGCGCTTCAGCGGAATGACCTTGCCGCCGCGAACCCCTTCGTCGGCGGTGATCACCGCGCATGCGTCGCAATCGGCGATTCGACCCGCGACACTCTCCGGCGAGAAGCCACCGAAGATGACCGAGTGGATTGCACCGATCCGCGCGCAGGCGAGCATGGCGGCCGCCGCTTCGGGGATCATCGGCATGTAGATCATCACGCGATTGCCGCGCCGAACCCCTCGCTCCTTCAGCAGGTTCGCGAAGCGGCAGGTCTCTTCGTAAAGCTCGCGATAGGTGACCAAACGGCCCTCGCCGGGTTCATCCGCCTCGAAGATGAGAGCCGTCCGGTCACCGTTGCTTGCAAGGTGCCGGTCGAGGCAATTGACCGAAAGGTTGAGCTTGCCGTCAGCGTACCAGCTGATGTGGAAATCGTCCTCGTCGAACGACCAATCGCCGGATTCTTCTGGATATTGATACCACTCCAGCCGGTTCGCCTGGTCCATCCAGTGGCAGTGCGGATCGGCATCGGCGACGGCGTAAAGCGCGTCGAGCTCTTCGGGCCCGATCTTTGCGTTGAACCCTTCCGGGACAGGATGGACGGCTTCGCTCATAGGCCGCGGCTCATGTCGATGACGAAGCGGTATCGGACGTCGTTCTTGAGCAGCCGCTCATAGGCCTCGTTCACCTGGTTCATCTGGATGAACTCGACGTCCGGATAGATGTTCTTGGCGGCGCAGAAATCGAGCATCTCCTGGGTCTCGGGGATGCCGCCGATGGCCGATCCGCCGACCGCTCGGTTCCACCAGATGATGTTGAAGCCGGTGAAGCCGGGCATCGGTGTCAGCGCCCCGACAATCACCATCCGGCCGGAGCGGCCGAGCAGCTGGAGATAGC
>JBKPKZ010000239.1:0-6704 GCA_046731355.1 Pseudomonadota bacterium
TGCTCGCCGAAGCGGACATCATCGCCCTTTGCGTAAAGAGCGGAGCAACCGCCGATGCCGCTCTCGAGATCGCCCGGAATGGCCGGGACAAAGCGCTCGTCATCAGCTTCCAAAACGGCATCAGCAACGTCGACGTGCTCGACGAGATGCTCGGCGACCGGTTCCCGGTCGTCCGGGGCATGGTGCCGTACAATGTCGCATTTCTCGGTAGCGGCCGCTTCCACAAGGGCGTGGCCGGCGATCTTTACGCGGAAGACCGCCCGGAAACCCGGAACCTCTCCGAATGGGTCGGCGAGGGACCGGCAAGTCTGCGCCTGTCGGACGACATGCTCGGAATTGCCTGGGGAAAACTGCTGATCAACCTCAACAATGCAGTGAATGCGCTCTCCGGCAGGCCGCTGATCGAGCAGCTTCGCGAACGCGATTATCGCCGCGTCGTCGCGGCCTCGCAGCGCGAGGGGATCGGCCTCCTCAGGCGTTCGGGGATCAAGCCGGCGAAGATCGGCGCGGTCGGCCCGGGCCTCCTGCCGACGGTCATTGGATCGCCTGACTGGTTGTTCAACAAAGTCTTTCTCAAGGCCTGGAAGATCGACGATCGGGCCCGTTCGTCGATGGCCGATGATCTCGCCGCCGGACGGAAGACGGAGATCGACTACATCAACGGTGAGCTCGTGCGGTTGGCGGACAGGCTCGGCGTGGATGCGCCGGTCAACAAGGCGGTCGTTCGCCTGATCCGCGAGGCGGAGGCCGGGCATGGCCCGTGGCAGGCCGGCGATCTAGGCCGCGAGGTGCTCGGCTAGCTACTTCCCGGCGGGGCGGAAGCGGATCACCGCGTCGTAGCGGCGCATCATGAGATTGCCGTCCTCGATCGCGAGCGGCTCCTTGTCGAACACGGCCTTGCCGAGATCATTGGCGTGGAAACGCACCAGCAGCCGATGCCCGCCATGGGTCAGCGGGATCTCTCGTCCGGCGATCCCGTAAATCGGGACGAGGGGCCGGATGGCCGTCGCGACCATTCCCTCGATCGGCACTCGACCATCCTCGCCGGCCTCCATTGGAACCGGGTCTTTCATGCCCGCAATCGTAACGAGGAGGTCGAGCCGGCCGGTCCAGCCTCCAAAGCCCGGCGGCTCCAGCGCCACGTACAGCTCACCGTCCGCTGCCGGCTCGTCCTTCACAAGCTCGAAGTCCGGAGCGTTCGGCACGGGATTGCTGGTCAAGAGGACTGAGTTCCCGCTGACCGTCCAGTCCCCTTCGCCGCGCTCCGACGCGGCGCCATATTCGAGCGCGTAGCGGAAATGTCCGTTCGCCTGCAGCTCCAGCCCTCCGGCCATCTCCATTTGGCGGATCTCGTAAAGCCCGGCCAGCTCGGCGGGTGTCGCGGCCGGAGCCGCCGCCGAGACGGCGAGGAGCACCCAGCCGACAAAAGTCCTCGTCAGGGCGCCGCTAGCGATAGGATTGCTCGGGCACGAGCGCGTCATCGTCCGGAGCAGGTGCGTCCGAGGCTCGCCCCTTGGTCCAGAAATAGAGAGCTCCAATCGCCGCCGCGAAGACGACGAGGCTGACCAGCATCACCGTTCCGTAGGGCTCGACCAGCGCGAGAACGGCCGCGCTGTCGGGCGAACCGGCCTTTTCGGCGCCGGCGACGGCAGCGGCATAGACGACGCCCATCAGGCTTTCACCGACGATGAGGCCGGTCGCCATCAGGACTCCCATGCGCTCGGCGAAGGCCGGGCTCTTCGACTGCATCGCCCAGCGATTGTAGAACCATCCAAGGACGGCCCCGACGGGGATCAGCAGGTCCGCTTCAAGGGGCAGGTAGATGCCCATTCCGATGGCCAGCGGCGGCAGGTGGAGGCGCTTGTTGGAAACGCGCTTCAGCACTTCGTCGATCGCTACCGCGACGACGCCGATGATCGCGCCCTCGCGGATCAGGCCCCAGTCGAGACTGCCGCCGAGCACTCCCTGGGCGATCGTCGAGATGATCGCCGCCTGGGGCGCTGGAAGTGCGGACGCCTTCGCGCCGGGCGCTCCCTGGAAGGTGAAGGCCGTGTTCATCAGGTCGAGAATCGGGGGGATGACCAAAGCTCCGAACACCACGCCGAGCACAAGCGCCACCTGCTGCCTCCACGGAGTGGCCTCCACCAGCTGGCCGGTCTTCAGGTCCTGGAGGTTGTTGTTGGAGATGGTCGCGACGCCGAAGATGATCGCGGTCACGAACAGGGCGAAGGCGACCAACGCCTTGGTCTCGTCGCCGCCGGCGCCCCGGAACAGCGCCGCGAGGATCAGCGAGATGCCGAGGACCGAGAGGATGCCGACGCCCGAGATCGGGCTGTTCGAGGCGCCGATCAGCCCCGCCATATATCCGCAGACCGCCGCGATAAGGACGCCCGCGATCAAGGTGTAGATGATGCTGAGGGTGATGGTCACAACCGGCTCGCTCGCGATCGGAGCGGTGTTGCCGAATGCGAACAGCAAGAGTCCGATCGGAATCATCGACAGCAGGATGACGGCGGTGACGATCCCGATCGGAATGTCGCGCTCGGTAATCGGAAGGTCGGCCGCCCGTCCGGCCTTGCGCTCGCGATTGGCGGCAAGCGCCGAGCGGATTCCGGCGATGATCGGGCCTATGATCCGGAGCAGGGTCCAGATCGCCGCAACTCCGATCGTGCCTGCGCCGACCATTCGCGCCTTCGTCCTGAAGGCCGCACCAATGAGCGCCTCGAGGTCTCCGCCGGCTTGCGCAATGAGGACGGAGTCCTGGGTCCAGTGGGGAACGATGAAGGCCCAGGTGATCACCATTCCGACCACCATCGCCAGGCCGACTGCGACTCCGACCAGGTGGCCGACGCCGATCAGCGCCATCGACAGGCTGGTCGAGATGGCGGAAGCGCCGGCGCCTACCTTGAAGGTCCGGGCGGCGGCGTCGGTCAGGAGCCTCGTCTTTGCAAGGATGAAGAAGAGCGCCGAAACGATGGTTGCGCCGCTGATCAGGACCAGGCCCCGGCGGTTTTCCTCGGCGCCGCCGACACCCGAGCCGACCTTGAGGACTTCCGCCGCGGCAACGCCTTCAGGGTAGGGAAGGTCGGTTCCCGTCACGAGCGCTCGGCGCAGCGGAACGGAATACATGACCCCGAGGATCCCGCCGATGCCGATCACCGCGACCGACAGCCAATAGGGGAAGCCGGTCCACCAGCCGACCATGATCAGGCCGGGAAGGACGAAGATGATCGCCGACAGCGTTCCAGCCGCCGAGGCGATCGTCTGGACGATGTTGTTTTCCTGGATGGTCGCGTCGCGGAACGCCTTGAGCACCGCCATCGAGATCACCGCGGCCGGGATCGACGTCGCGAAGGTGATCCCGATCTTGAGGCCCAGGTAGACATTCGCCGCCGTGAACACGACGGTGATGAGCGCTCCCAGGATGATCCCGCGAAGCGTGAGCTCCTTGACGGCCTGAACGCCGCCCGACTTTCCAGCAACTGTCGCCACTAACTTCCCTCCGTACCGAATTGGCCCGGGGGCGCCGGGCTGGAATGCCTTCGAACCACTTTCCAGCGGCCCTCGTCCTCGACCCACACGTCGGTGAGCAGGACGCAATCCTCGATTTCGCCGCCGAGATACTTGACCCTCCAGCGCGCCCAGATCGTCCCGACCATGACCTGGTCGAGGATGACGGCATCGCGAATCTCAAGGTCGATCGAGATGAGCTCGCGCTTCTGGATCGCGTCGATCCACTCGTCGCGCGAAAGCATGAAGGGGCCGGTCGAGCGCGTGCCGATCAGCTCGAAGCGCGGATGGATCAGGGTCCGCAGCCGCTCGACATCCTTGGCGCAGAGCGCATCCCGCCAGTCGCATTCGAGCGCCTGGATCAGTTTGCGATCATCGTCCACGAAGGAACCCGCCAAGTATTCCGCGAAGCAGCTGGTTGCCGATCTGGCGGCCGACCGAACTTGCGATCGAGCGTCCTGCGGACTGGATCATCTTGTCGGCCATGGTCGGTCGGGCGGCTTCGCGCGCGCGGCGCGCCTCCTCGCGCTCCTGCGCCGCCTGCTGGCGCTCCGCTTCGCGTTGCTGCTGGGCCTCGAGCCGGGCCTGGGCGGCCTTCGCGCGAGCCGTTTCCTTGGCGACGATGGCATCCTGGCGCGCCTGCTCGGCGGCCGCCTTGTCGGCATCGTTCTGGGCCTTGGCGGCAGCAGCGGCGGCCGCTGCCTCGTCGCCCTTGGCCTTGAGGATCTCTTCGGCCGATTCGCGATCGAGCAAGGTGTCGTACTTGGCGCCGATCGCGTCGGTTGTGACGATCACCTTGCGCTCTTCGGGAGAAAGCGGACCCGCCCGCGTCGAGGGCGGCTTGATCAGCACCCGCTGGACCGGGGAGGGCGAGCCGTCGGGCTGCAGGAGCGACACCAGCGCCTCGCCGATCTTCAATTCGGTAATCGCGGTCGCGACGTCGATCTCGGGATTGACCCGGAACGTGTCCGCCGCCGCCTTGACCGCCTGCTGGTCGCGCGGAGTGAACGCATTCAGCTTGTGCTGGATGCGGTTGTTGAGCTGTGCCGCGACCTTGTCCGGGATGTCGATCGGGTTCTGGGTGATGAAATAGACGCCGACGCCCTTCGAACGGATCAATCGGACGACCTGCTCGACTTTCTCGAGCAATCCTGGAGGCGCATCGTCGAACAAGAGATGGGCTTCGTCGAAGAAGAAGCAGAGCACCGGCTTGTCGGGATCGCCGATTTCCGGGAGTTCCTCGAACAGCTCGCTCAGAAGCCACAAGAGGAAGGTCGCATAGAGGCGCGGGCTCGCCATCAGCCGGTCGGCGGCAAGGACGTTGACGAAGCCTCGGCCCTGGTCGTCGAGTCCGATGAAGTCGTGCAGGTCGAGCGCCGGCTCGCCGAAAAAATGGTCGCCGCCCTGGCTTCGAAGCTGCAGAAGTGAGCGCTGGATCGATCCGATCGATTGCTTCGAGACGTTGCCGTACTGAAGCGTCAGCTGGTCCGCCTGTTCGCCGCAATGGACCAGCATCGACTGCAGGTCGTCGAGGTCGAGGAGGAGCAGACCTTCCTTGTCGGCGACGTTGAAGGCGATATTGAGAACGCCTTCCTGGACATCGTTGAGGTTCATCAGCCGGCTGAGCAGGAGCGGGCCCATTTCGCTGACCGTGGTGCGGATCGCGTGGCCCTGTTCGCCGAACAGGTCCCAGAACTGGACCGGAGTGTCGTGATACACCCAGTCCGACATTCCCATGTCGCTCGCTCGCTGGGCGAATATCGGGTGGATCTTGGACGTCGGCGAGCCGGCCATCGCGAGGCCCGACAGGTCGCCCTTCACGTCGGCGACGAAGCAGGGGACTCCGGCGGCCGACAGGCCCTCGACGATGCCCTGAAGCGTGACCGTCTTGCCGGTACCGGTCGCGCCGGCGATCAGCCCGTGGCGGTTCGCACGCTTCAGTTCGAGCTGCTGCGGATTGCCTCCGCCGGCAGCACTTCCGATGAAGATACCGCTCGTCGCGTCGTCGGCCATAGGCACTCCCTCGAAGATTCGCGGGCGCAACCTAGCCTCGGCGAAGAGCCGTGGCGACTCCTACCGCTGGGGGACGATATCGACACCCACGAAGGCTTCCGGACCGGTCCCGCGCTTGACCAGCAGCAGGACGCTCGTCCTTCCGCCGCGCTGCGCCGCAGCAACCGCGGCTTGGACCTGGGCAGGGGCCGTGACGGGCTGCTGGTTGACCGACAGAATGAGGTCGCCGCGCTGGAGGCCCTTCTCGCTCGCGTCGCTGTTCGGATCGACCTGCGTGATCACGACTCCGCGAGCCGTCGGGGGAAGGTTGAGCGCCCGCGCGATCTCGGCATTCAGCGGCTGAAGCTGGAGCCCGAGAACCGCGCTTCCCGGAGTTGCCGGAGTGTTCTCCGGGTTGAGCGGCTCATTGTCGTTTCCGCCGAGCTGCTTTGCCAGCTCTTCCTCGGTCGGGCGCTGGCCGACGGTGACCGTCACCATCTGCCGCTTGCCGTTGCGGATCAGCTCGACCGGGATCTTCGATCCGACCGGCGTGTTGGCGACGATGTAGGACACCGTCTGGTCCGGGTTCACGTCGCGGCCGTTGACCTTGAGGATGACGTCGCCCTGCTGGATTCCGGCCTTGGCGGCGGGCTCGTTGGGCTGGACCGATCGGACGATCTCGCCGAGGTCCTTCGGAAGGCCGAGTGAGCCCGCGATATTCTCGTCCAATGGCTGGAGTCCGACGCCGAGGTAGCCGCGCTCGGGGCGCTGTCCGCGGCGGAGCGAATCGATCACCGGCTTTGCAAGCTCGGCCGGAATCGCGAGGCCGATTCCGACCGACGCTCCGGTCGGCGAAATCAGTGCCGAGTTGATGCCGATGACGTTGCCGTTCAAATCGAACATCGGGCCGCCGGAATTGCCCATGTTGATCGACGCGTCGGTCTGGATGTAGCGGTCGTAGGCGCCGGCGCCGGTGATCCCGCGATGCAATGCGGAAATGATGCCCGCAGTGACGGTGCCGCCGAGGCCGTAGGGATTGCCGATCGCCAGGACCCAGTCGCCGACGCGGGCGTGCTGGCTGTCCCCCCAGTTCACGAAGGGCAGATTCTGGCCCTCGATCTTGAGCAGGGCGAGGTCGGAAGCCGTATCGCGCCCGATGATCCGGGCCGGATATTCCTTCCGGTTGGTCATGATGACCGTCA
>JBKPKZ010000240.1:0-7683 GCA_046731355.1 Pseudomonadota bacterium
GATCTTTCGATCGAGTCGAGCTTTCGCTCGGCTCCGGCGGTGCTCGATGTCGTCGACGCTGTAATCGCGGACATCGGCTATCGGAACATGGGCCTGCCGGAGCGGCCCAATCTGCACCGAGCGCACTTCCGCAATCGCCCCGGGATGGTCGAGCTCTGGAAACCATTCGCGGTCGAAGACAGCGAAGAGAGCGATGAAGGAGAGGAAGGCTGGCTCGGCGAGGACGCTCGGCTCTATGCGAGCGCGCTCGCGAAGCAGGTCCGGCGCTGGATAGACGAGGCGCCGGTGATGGCCTCGACCAAGCGGCCGATGAGCGCGGGCGACGTACTCATCCTTGTCCGAAGCCGGGGCGAACTGGCCTCGCTCATCGTTGCCCGACTGTTCGAGGAGGGCGTTCCGGTCGCGGGCATCGATCGCCTTCACTTGCAGGAGCCGTTGGCGGTCAAGGATCTGCTCTCGGCAATCCTGTTTGCGGCGCAGCCCCTCTATGACCTCAATCTCGCGAACCTGCTTGTTTCTCCACTGTTCGGCTGGAGTCAGGAGCTTCTGCTCGAGCTTGCTCATGGAAGGGGAGGAACTCCCCTCTGGCAGAGGCTCGGCGAGCGGGGCGACCAGAGACCGGAGTTCCGCGATGCTCGGGACCAATTGACCGCAGTCCTCGCGATGGCCGATTTCACAACGCCGCACCGCTTCCTCGAAACGATCCTGTCGGGACCGATGGATGGCCGACGGAAGCTCTACAGCCGGCTAGGAATGGCTGCCCGCGACCCGATCGACGAGCTGCTGGCGAGCGCGATCGAATTCGAACATCAGGAGATCGCCTCGCTCGACCGCTTCATCGCCTGGTTTTCGAGCGGCGAAATGGAGATCAAGCGCGATCCCTCGGCGCCTACGAATGCGGTGCGAGTGATGACGGTGCACGGTGCGAAGGGACTGGAGGCGCCGGTTGTGATCCTTGCCGACGCGACCGCCGACCCATCGCGGCTTGGCGGCGTCCAGCGGACTGTCGATTTCCCGGTTCCGAATGTTGGCGACGTACCGCTGATCCGTCCGCGCAAGGCCGAGCGCATGTCGCCGTTCGCCGAGCTTATCGCTGGTGATGAAGCACGTGATCTCGAAGAGCATTGGCGGCTGCTTTACGTCGGACTGACCCGAGCCGAGGAACGCCTGGTTATCACCGGGCTCCAGCCGAAGACGAACGATCGTGTCCGCCCGGAGAATTGCTGGCACCTGAGCGTGGAGCGGGCACTCGTATCGCTTGGCGCCCATTCGGAAGAGGATCCCGAATGGGGTCAGGTGCTTCGCTACCGGGGGTCAGGCACGACCAGCGCGATCAAGCCGAAGGCAGCTCCGCTCGCGCTTGCTCGGCCACCCATTCCAGACTGGGCACGGACGCCGGCCCCGTCCGAGGCTCGTCCGCCGCAGCCGCTTGCGCCCTCGGCGATTGCCGAGGACAGCGAATCCCTGCCTCCACCAAGCGAAGCCATGCGCTCGGCCGCTGAGCGAGGCACGCTGATCCACCAGCTGCTCGAGAGGCTTGCTGATGTTGATGCCCCTGAGCGGCATTCAACGGGGCTTCGCTGGCTCGAGCGCTCCGCCGGCCTCGGCGACCCTGCAGCGCGCATAGAAATCGCCGACACCGTCTGTGAGGTCCTGTCCGAACCCAGCTTCTCGGCGCTCTTTGGCAAGGGTTCGTTGGCCGAAGCGCCGCTTGCCGCGACGCTGCCCGACGGGACGGTTGTCGCCGGAACGGTCGATCGCCTGCTCGTCGAGAGCGGCCGCATCTCGGTGATCGATTTCAAGACCGGGAAGGTCCCGCGATCCCATGATGCGATTCCAGCCTCCCACAAGGCGCAGATGAGCGCCTATACGGGGGCGCTGCGAGTCATTTTTCCGGGTCGGGAGGTGCGGGCGGCGCTGCTTTACACGAGCGGCCCGCAGCTCTTCGAACTGCAGTGTTGAGACTGTCGGGCGCAGTCCCCATATGCACGTTAACTTTTGTCACGGAGACATGTTGAAATGGCCACCAAGTCCGTCACCGACCAGAGCTTCCAGGACGATGTGCTGGGTGCTTCGGGTCCAGTTCTTGTCGATTTCTGGGCGGAATGGTGCGGTCCGTGCCGAATGATCGCCCCGGCGCTCGAAGAGATTTCGAACGACCTTGGCGACAAGGTTTCGGTCGTGAAGATCAACATCGACGAGAATCCGGAAACACCGGGCCGCTACGGCGTCCGCGGTATCCCGACAATGCTCCTGTTCAAGGGCGGCCAGCCGGTTGCCCAGAAGGTTGGCGCTGCACCGCGCAGCCAGATCCAGCAATGGCTGGAAAGCAACCTGGACTCGGCATCGAGCGCGCAGGCCTAAGCCGGATCAAGCGGGGGGCTCGGTTCCTTCGAGCCCCCGCGTATTCTCCCTGAAGCGATCATGGCGGGGTAAATCGTCGCCGGGATCGAACCAGGCAATCTTGCTTGACCAGAAGATGTGGAAGCCAGGCGCAACCGTGTCCGGCTCTTCGAGCGTTGCAACGCTGAAATCGACCGTTTCAGGCTGGTGATCAACCTGCATCAGGAACGGCGTTCCACAGCAGCCGCAAAACTTGCGGTGACCGAAGTTCGAAGATTTCACGTCTCGGACTTCGCTCTCGCCCTCGGTCCAGCGGAAGTCCTCCGCGGGGACGCTTGCGAACACCATCGCCGGCGATCCGCTGCTCAGCTGGCATGTCCTGCAATGGCACCATCCTGCATCGAACGGATCGCTGGCCAGCTCGTAGCGAACTGCACCGCACATGCATCGCCCGGTCCACCTCGCCATTAAGCTTGCCTTTCATTGACTACGGCTAGGGCGCTGCCTACATCGCCCGCCACAATTTGCCGGCTGTGTGGGGGCAGTCGTTCAGGCCTTTCTAAGCGCCCGGCACGTAAAGGATTTCCATGATCGCCGCACTGGCAAAGAGCATCTTCGGATCGGCAAACGACCGCTATGTCCGGGGGCTCGGAAAATATGTCGATGCCGTAAACGGTTTCGAGCCGACGATCTCGGCCCTGACCGACGACGAGCTGCGCGGCCAGACGGAGCTTTTCCGGCGTCGTCTCGCCGAAGGAACCAAGCTCGACGACCTGCTTGCAGAGGCGTTCGCAACGGTTCGCGAGGCGGCCCGGCGCACGCTCGGTCAGCGCCACTATGACGTCCAGCTGATCGGCGGCATCGCCCTTCACCGCGGCGAGATCGCGGAAATGAAGACCGGCGAAGGCAAGACCCTCGTCGCGACGCTTGCGACCTATCTCAACGCGCTTCCCGGCAAGGGCGTCCATGTCGTTACCGTCAACGACTACCTGGCCCGCCGCGACGCGGACTGGATGGGCCAGATCTATCGATTCCTGGGCCTGACCGTGGGTGTGATCGTCCCGAACCTGACCGACGAGCAGCGCCGCGAAGCTTATAATTGCGACATCACCTACGCGACGAACAACGAGCTCGGCTTCGACTACCTGCGCGACAATATGAAATATTCGCGCGAACAGATGGTCCAGCGGCCGTTCAATTTCGCGATCGTCGACGAGGTCGACTCCATCCTCATCGACGAAGCCCGAACACCGCTGATCATCTCGGGTCCGACCGACGACAAGTCGGAGCTCTACGTTTCCGTCGACGCAATCGTGAAGAGCTTCGTCCCCGAGGATTACGAAAAGGACGAGAAGCAAAAGAGCGTCGTGCTGACCGAGGATGGCACCGAAAAGGCCGAGCGGATGCTCGAGGAAGCCGGCCTGATCGAGGGCCGCAACCTCTACGACATCGCCAACACGCAGGTCGTCCACCACTTGAACCAGGCGCTCAAGGCGATTGTCATGTTCAAGCGCGACATCGACTACATCGTGAAGGACGGGAAGGTCGTCATCATCGACGAGTTCACCGGCCGAATGATGGACGGGCGCCGCTGGTCGGATGGTCTCCACCAGGCAGTCGAGGCCAAGGAAGGCGTGACGATCGAGGCGGAGAACCAGACGCTCGCTTCGATCACGTTCCAGAACTATTTCCGAATGTATCCGAAGCTGTCGGGCATGACCGGAACGGCGATGACCGAGGCGCCGGAATTCTTCGACATTTACCGGATGAACGTCGTTTCGATCCCGACCAACGTGCCAGTCAAGCGCGTCGATGAGGACGATGAATTCTACAAGAACATCACCGACAAGTTCGCGGCGATCGCGAAGGAGATCAAGCACCGCCAGGAGATCGGCCAGCCGGTCCTGGTCGGCACCGTCTCGATCGAAAAGTCAGAGATGCTCTCGGAATTCCTTCAACGTGAGGGCATCAAGCATTCGGTCCTGAACGCCCGCTTCCACGAGAGCGAGGCGCACATCGTCGCTCAGGCGGGCCGTTTGGGCGCGGTGACCATCGCCACCAACATGGCCGGTCGCGGCACGGACATTCAGCTCGGCGGCAACCTCGAGTTCCGGATGCAGGACGAGTTCGCCGATCTCGCCGACGGCACCCCGGAATATGACGCCCAAGCTGAGAAGGTGCGCGCGGAGATTGCGGAAGAGAAGCAGCGCGCACTCGACAACGGCGGCCTGTTCGTACTCGGCACGGAGCGTCACGAGAGCCGGCGCATCGACAACCAGCTTCGTGGCCGTTCAGGACGTCAGGGCGACCCGGGCTTGTCACGATTCTATTTGAGCCTCGACGACGACCTCCTGCGCATCTTTGGCCCGCAGACCATGTTCGCTCGCCTGATGAACAAGAACCTCGAGGATGGCGAGGCGATCGTGAGCCCGTGGATATCCAAGGCGATCGAGACCGCGCAGAAGAAGGTCGAGGCTCGCAACTACGACATTCGCAAGCAGGTCGTCGAATTCGACGACGTGATGAACGACCAGCGCAAGGTCATCTATGAACAGCGCTCCGACATCATGGATGCCGAAACCGTCAACGAAGTGGTCGCCGACATGCGTGCCGAGACGGCTGTGTCGCTCGTTACCGCGCATTGCCCGCCGGGCACCTATCCGGAGCAGTGGGACGTTGCCGGCCTCAAGGAGAGCGTCGACCTGATCTTCGGTCTGCAGCCGCCGATCGATGAGTGGCTCGAGGAAGAGGCGGTCGAACAGGAGACAATCGTCGAGCGGCTCCAGAAGCTCGCCGACGATGCGATGGACGCCAAGATTGCCGAGATCGAGCCTGAGCGCTGGAACCAGGTCGAGAAGAACATCCTTCTCCAGACGCTGGACCATCACTGGAAGGAGCACCTCGCGACCCTGGATGCGCTCCGCGCTGTCATCCACCTTCGCAGCTACGCCCAGAAAAAGCCGATCGACGAGTACAAGCAGGAAGCGTTCCTGCTGTTCGAGCGCCTGCTGATCTCGATCCGCGAAGAGGTGACCCGAGTTTTGATGCGCGCGCAGGTCCATTTCCAGGAACCGCCGCCGCTCGAACTTCCGGACTTCATCACGCAGCACATCGATCCGTTGTCGGGTGAAGATGATTCGGCCGATATGGATCTCGGTACCGGCTCGGTGCTCTCGAGCCTTGGGATCTCGTCGTTGAACATCCCCCGGCCGCAGCTTCCCGCGGACGAGAATGGCGAGACGATGTCCCCGCCGCTCAGCCGCAACTCGCCGTGCCCGTGCGGCTCGGGCAAGAAGTTCAAGCATTGCCACGGGCAGCTGGCCTGAGGTCCGCGCCGCCGATGGCGCAGTTCGATCGCACCGAGCTGAGGCTTGCCTACCGCGCTGAGGAAGAAAGCGTCGTCGATCAGCGGATCGTTCAGGCTCGCCTGAATCCGGGCGCGCTTGGCGAGGCCAATGCGACTGCCCGAGCGCTGGTGAAGGGCGTCCGGGCGCACAAGCCGTCTGGCCTGGATGCTTTCCTTCAGGCTTACGACCTCGGCAGCGACGAAGGCGTCGCGATGATGTGCCTCGCCGAAGCGCTTCTTCGAATTCCCGATGCGCACACTGCCGACGAACTGATCGCCGACAAGCTCGCCGGCCCGGACTGGGCGGAAAGGCTCGGCCAGTCGGACTCGTCTTTCGTGAACGCGGCGACTTTCTCGCTCCTGCTCACCGGCAAGGTGCTCGAGGGTGCTCAGGATCGCTCCGATAACTGGAAGGCTGCTCTCGGCCGCGCAGTCGGCCGCTTGGGCGAGCCGGTTGTCCGAACCGCAGTCCGCGAAGCGATGAAGATTCTTGGCCGCAACTTCGTGTTCGGCCGCAACATCGACGAGGCGCTTCGCCGCGCTAAGCCGGAACGCGACCAAGGGCTAAGTCACAGCTTCGACATGCTCGGCGAAGCCGCGCGTACGATCGAGGACGCGGAGCGCTACGCGGAAGCCTATCGCAACGCGCTCGACCGCATAGCCAAGGAAGCGAAGGGTGGCTTCGCGAAGTCGCCCGGCATATCGGTTAAACTGTCGGCGCTCCACCCGCGCTACGAATGGAGCCATGCGGACGAGGCGAAAGCCTACATCTACCCGGTCCTCCTCGAACTCGCCGCAAAGGCCAGCGCGGCCGACGTCCACCTGACGATCGACGCCGAGGAGGCCGACCGTCTCGAGCTCCAGATGGACCTGCTCGAGGCCTTGCTCGGCGAGGACAGCCTGTTCGCCAACGGCTGGGGCGGGCTTGGTATTGCCATCCAGGCCTATCAGAAGCGCTCCGTTCCGCTCTGCGAGTGGGTTGTAGGCGCTGCCCGGACGCATGGTCGCAAGCTCATGGTCCGCCTGGTGAAGGGCGCTTACTGGGATACCGAAATCAAGGCCGCCCAGGTCGCGGGCCTGCCGGACTATCCGGTCTTCACCCGCAAGATCGCGACCGACGTTTCCTACCTCGCCTCAGCGAAGGTCCTGCTGGCTGCGACCGACGCCGTCTACCCGGCCTTCGCGACACACAACGCGAACACGATCGCGGCCATCAAGGCGTTGGCCGGGAAGACGCCGTTCGAGTTCCAGCGACTGCATGGCATGGGCGAAGGCCTGTACGAGGAGCTCGCAAGGCTTGAGAAGGGTATTGGCGACCCGCAGACGCCCGTGCGCATCTACGCACCCGTCGGCAGCCATAAGGAGCTTCTGGCCTACCTCGTCCGCCGGCTCCTCGAGAACGGCGCCAATTCTTCCTTCGTGAACCGCATAGCCGATGAGCAAGTCAGTCTCGACGAACTGGTTCGGGATCCGGTTGCAGATCTTGAAGCTCTCCAGCCCAAACGCAATCCGAAGATCATGCTGCCGGGTGACCTCTTTGGCCCCACCCGTAGAAACAGTGCTGGCGTGGACCTCAGCGACCCATTGGTGCGCGAACCCTTGATGCAGCGGCTGAAGGCGCTCGAAGGGCGCAGCTGGATCGCGAAGCCGGGTCTTGGAAAGGGCGAAGGCAGGCCGATCGTCTCGCCTCACGACCACAGGATCAAGGTCGGAACGACGTTTGAAGCGACGGCCGCCGAGGTCGACCAGATGGTCCGCGCGGGGCATGCTGCCCAGGTCGCCTGGGATTCGCTTGGCGGCGAGAAGCGCGCTCAGCTCCTCGAGCGCACGGCCGACCTCTATGAGGAGCACGCCGAGCAATTCTTCTCGCTCTGCACTCGCGAAGCGGGGAAGACGCTGATCGACGGTGTGCTTGAAGTGCGCGAGGCGGTCGACTTCCTTCGTTTCTACGCATCGGAAGCCCGCCGCCAGTTCACGAAGCCGCTTCCGCTTCC
>JBKPKZ010000241.1:0-6696 GCA_046731355.1 Pseudomonadota bacterium
GTCACGTTGTAGCGGTTGCCGAGAAGCTGGCCGATAATCGCGCCAAGGCCGTTCTGGTCCTGGTAGCCGTAACCGTAGCCGGGCTGTCCGTAACCCTGCTGCTGCGGGGGATAATAGCCGTAGCCCGGCTGGCCGGGGGCCGGTTGCGGGTAAGGCTGCTGCTGCGAATAAGGGTAGGGTGTCTGCGCCATTGCCGGAGTGGCAACACCGCCGACCACCGCCGCGGCGGTGAGGAGTTTCGTGAACCTTGTCATGGGAAATTCCTAATCTCAGCCGGGAAACGCCGGTGAGTTCGGGGATAGAACGAACGATTGTTCCATTTCGCCGCATGAACCTAAAACAACGAGTCTTGACCCGCGTCGTGATCCCGCAAGGGAGAGGTGCGACTTGGCGCCAACGACCGCCGTTTTCGACGGTATCCAATCTAAATAGCAACTATCTGGCAAATAGCGGCCTAAATAGGAAAACCAAATGCCTCTGATTGATAATGTAAAACCGAACATAGGTTAAATATCGATAACTGGTAATATTTGCTGGATTGTTCTATATGTAGCTCCATGGCAAAGCGTTCAATTTGGAGCGTTTCTACCCTAAGGACATCTTACTATGAAATATTTTGGAACCGTCAAATCGTTTGACGAGACAACCGGGCACGGCTTCATCACGCCCGAAACCGGCGGCGAGGCTCTCCGTTTCGTGCAGGGAACGGGTTCCTGGACCCACGTCGCCCCGCCGCGGGCGGGCCAGCGCCTGTCGTACGATGTGCACCATACGAACGGCCTGCCCAACGCCGTAAACCTCGCAACGATCTAAGCCCCACGCGCCGAGCGCAGGAGCGATTGCCCAGCAATCGGGAGGCAGCGCGAAGAGATACGTAGCGGCGGCCGGCGGCCGGGCCGGTGACTTTGCAAATGCGACGAGTTGAGACAGTAATGTTGACGTGGCTCAATGGGGATTGAGTCGCGAGAGGGGGAATGTTTCATGGCGTATTCTGGTATCGCGTTAGTCGCGTTTGCTGCCGCGCAGGCAGCTGTTCCGGCATCATCGGGAGCTCAAGCGCAGCCGGCGGCGACGTCTGCTCCGATCCTCGCGCCTGCAACGCCGCAGGCCGTGATTCTGTCGGCTCCGACTGAGAATGTGTTGAGGGCAGGGACCGAGATCCCACTCATCATGGCAGAGAGCATCAATTCCAACGACAAGTCGCTGCGGACCGGAAAGCAGATCCGAATGCAAACGGCATCGCCGATCATGCTCGGCGGATCCATCGTCATTCCAAACGGGAGCCCGGTGACAGCGGAGGTCACCGAAGTCCGTCGCAAGGGCATGTGGGGCAAGTCGGGCCGGATCGAGGCTCGCGTGCTCAACGTCCGGGTCGGCGACCGTCTGATCCGGCTGAGCGGGACGTTCGACGACAAGGGCGTCACTGGAACGGCCGGTGTCGTCGCCGCCGTCGCATTCGTTCCGATCGCGGGCTTCTTTGTGACCGGCACCAGCGCGAATATCCCGGCCGGTTCGGGGGTGAAGGCATTCCTGGACGAAGACCTGCGCGTCGCGGTTGCTGCGCCCGCGAGCGCAGTCGTTCCAACGGCGGCCGCCGTAGCCGGCCAGTAGCGATCTCGTCTTTGGAGCGAACAGGCTAGCCGAATGACAAGGCCGGGCATGATCGCTCCACGCGTGCGTCGGGTCATGGACCGGGGCGTCGAGCGGTTGCATATCCTGCCTCGGCGCAACTGGAAGGTGGCTGGAACGGCGCTGATCCTGCTGGTGTTCGGGACCGTCAAGGAGTGGGGCCCGATCTCGGATTTCGTGAAGGATCCCGGCAACTTGCTTAGCGAAGGCATGATGCTGCTCGTCCTCTGTGGCTGGGCCTTTTGGCTGGCCGGAGTCGCTGGGGAGTTCTTCGGGACTGAGATCGTGAGCGTGGAGCGCGGTCAGCTGGTGATCAGTCGCGGGATCGGGCGGCTGCGGCGAACCTGGCGCTATGTCACGCGGGACATTGCGTGGATGGTCAGCGATGGGCCGGTCACGGAAGAGCAGGCCAAGCCCGTCGTCCATCACATCTTCCACAAGCCCGACGCCGGAGCGGTGCGGTTCGACTATGGCCGGGAGGCCGTGTTCCTCGCCGAAACGCTCGACGAAGAAAGCGGCGAGACGATCGTGCGATGGCTGCGAACCAAGCTGCCGAGAAGCGCCAGCGACAGCGATTACTGGTAAAGGTAGCCGATTGTTACGCCCGGGCGGCTGCCACCGCAGGGACTAGTGACCCTTAGTCCTACTTTGCCGCGATCAGATCCGGCTGATCCTCGTCCGCCGATGCCTTGGCCTTGCGCTTCACCTTCTTAGGCGCGCTTTCCACCACTTCCGGCTTGACGCTCGCACGTTCGAGGAGCGGCTTCAAATACTGGCCGGTGAAGCTTTCCGGGCAGGCCGCGACGTCCTCCGGAGTCCCGGTCACGACGATGCGGCCGCCGTTTACTCCTCCGCCGGGCCCGAGGTCGATGACATGGTCGGCGGTCTTGATGACGTCGAGATTGTGCTCGATCACGACTACGGTGTTGCCCGTCTCGACGAGGCGATGGAGCACTTCGAGCAACTTGCGAACGTCCTCGAAATGAAGGCCCGTGGTGGGCTCGTCGAGGATGTAGAGCGTCTTGCCCGTCGCACGCCGCGACAACTCCTTCGAAAGTTTCACGCGCTGCGCCTCGCCGCCCGACAGGGTCGTCGCCTGCTGCCCGACCTTGATGTAGCCGAGGCCGACTTCCTGGAGCATTCGCATCTTGTCGCGGATGCCGGGGACGGCCTTGAACAGCTCGGCCGCCTCCTCGACGTTCATGTCGAGCACGTCGGCGATCGAATGGCCCTTGAACTTCACTTCCAGAGTTTCGCGGTTGTAGCGCGCGCCGTGGCAGACGTCACAGGTGACGTAGACGTCGGGCAGGAAGTGCATCTCGATCTTGATGACTCCGTCGCCCTGGCATGCCTCGCACCGGCCGCCCTTGACGTTGAAGCTGAAGCGTCCGGGCTTGTAGCCGCGCGCCTGCGACTCCGGCAGGCCGGCGAACCAGTCGCGGATCTGGGTGAAGGCGCCGGTATAGGTCGCCGGGTTGGAACGCGGCGTTCGGCCGATCGGCGACTGGTCGATGTCGATGACCTTGTCGAGCGCGGCGAGGCCGTCGATGCCATCGCACGGGCCGCAGACGATGCGCGCCCCGTTCAGTACCCGGGCGGCCCCGGCGTAGAGCGTGTCGATGGTCAGCGAGGACTTGCCGGAGCCGCTGACGCCAGTGACGCAGGTGAAGGTGCCGAGCGGGAACCTGGCCGTCACGTCCTGGAGGTTGTTGGCGCGGGCGCCCTTGACGGTCACGAACCGGCCGGTGCCCTTGAGGCGCCTCTTCGGAAGGGGGATCTCGCGCCGGCCGGAAAGATAGTCGGCGGTGATGCTGGTGGTGCAGGCGAGCAGCTCCTCGAGCGTGCCCTGGCAGACGACCTCGCCGCCGTGGACTCCGGCGCCCGGACCCATGTCGATGACATGGTCGGCGTGGCGGATCGCATCCTCGTCATGCTCGACGACGAGCACGGTGTTGCCGAGACCCTTGAGGCGCTTCAGCGTTTCGAGCAGGCGGTCATTGTCCTTCTGGTGGAGGCCGATCGAGGGTTCGTCGAGGACGTAGAGGACACCCGAAAGGCCGGAGCCGATCTGGGAGGCGAGGCGGATGCGCTGGCTTTCGCCGCCCGACAGCGTTCCCGAAGTGCGGTCGAGGTGAAGATAGTCGAGGCCGACGTTGTGGAGGAAGCCGAGGCGCTCGTTGATTTCCTTGAGGATGACGTGAGCGATCTCGCGCTGGGTGGGCCCAAGCTTCTCTTCGAGGCTGCCGAACCAGGCGTAGGCGTCGGCGACCGAGCGGCGGGTGGAAAGGGAGATATCCTCGCCCGCGATCTTCACGCTCAGGGCTTCGGGCTTCAGGCGGGCGCCGTGGCATACCTCGCACGGGCGGCTGGCCTGGTAGCGTGACAGCTCCTCCCGCATCCAGGCCGACTCGGTCTGGAGCATTCGACGGTTGAGGTTGCCGATGACGCCTTCGAACGGCTTCTTCACTTCGTAGGACTTGCGGCCGTCGACGAAGCGCAGGGTGACGGCGCGGCCCTTGGTGCCGTGGAGGACGACGTCCTGCGCTTCCTCGGAAAGGTCCTTCCACGGCGTTTCGAGATCGAAGTCGTAGGCGCGTGCGAGCGAGCTCAGCACCTGCATGTAATAGGGCGAGGGCGGGTTGGACTTGGCCCAGGGCACCACCGCGCCCTTCTTGATCGACAGCGCGTGGTTGGGGACTACCAGATCCTCGTCGAACACCAATTTCTCGCCGAGGCCGTCGCAAGCGGGACAGGCGCCCTGCGGCGCGTTGAAGCTGAACAGGCGCGGCTCGATCTCGGCGATGGTGAAGCCGCTGACAGGACAGGCGAACTTCTCGGAGAAGAGGATTCGGCCGGGCGGCGCAAAATCGAGCTTCATGCCCTTGGGGACGGGCTCGGCGTCGGTGGGCGGATCGGCGGGATCGAGGTAGGCGAGGCCCTCGGCAAGCTTGAGGGCCGTTTCGAAGCTGTCGGCGAGGCGTGGCTCGATGCCCTCGCGAACGACGATCCGGTCAACCACGACCTCGATGTCGTGCTTGTACTTCTTGTCGAGCGCCGGGGCGTCCTCGATGTCGTAGAACTCGCCGTCGATCCGGACCCGGGTGAAGCCCGCCTTCTGCCATTCGGCGAGTTCCTTTCGGTACTCGCCCTTGCGGCCCCGGACGACCGGCGCCAGCAGATAGTGGCGGCTGCCGTCGGGCAGGGCCATCGTTCGGTCGACCATCTGGCTGACCGTTTGCGCACTGATCGGAAGTCCGGTCACCGGCGAATAGGGGATTCCGACGCGCGCCCACAGAAGGCGCATGTAGTCGTAGATCTCGGTGACCGTCGCGACCGTTGAGCGCGGGTTGCGCGAAGTCGTCTTCTGCTCGATCGAGATGGCGGGCGACAGGCCGTCGATATGCTCGACGTCCGGCTTCTGCATCATCTCCAGAAACTGGCGAGCATAGGCCGAAAGGCTCTCGACGTAGCGACGCTGGCCCTCGGCATAGATGGTATCGAAGGCGAGGCTCGATTTACCCGAACCGCTGAGGCCTGTGATGACCGTCAGGCTCTCGCGCGGGATATCCACGTCGACCGCCTTCAGATTGTGCTCCCGCGCGCCGCGGACGGAGATATGGGTCAGCATCGGCTGGTTTTCGTTCCGTTTATGTTCTGGTTAAACGAGCCACCGCTGATGGTCAACGCGGCTTCGCTCCATGTGGGTTCGGAAAGTGGATTCCGCAACTCATCGACCGCAAGGGTACGTTTGTCGATGGCCGGTGTAAGCGGCCACTCCTTCGGTCGAAGTCGCCCCGTCAAATCAAGCATTTGGGGGCAAATGATGGTACTTTTCGCTTCGCGCCGAGCATCGCCGATGACGGCTGTTCTGCTCGCCTGCTCGGCAATGTCGGCAGTTCCGGCCTCGGCCCAGCAAGCCACCGCTACCGCGGGCGTCACCGATACCGAGACCAAGGTCGTGCACTTCGGAAGCTGGGGTGTCGACCTCGGCACGAGGGACCTCAGCGTCAATCCGGGCGACGATTTCCAGCGCTATGCCGCCGGCAAGTGGATGGATTCGACCGAGATCCCGGCCGACAAGTCGCAGAACGGCGTTGGCTCCGAGCTTGCCGACCGCAACCAGGGCCAGCTTCGGGCGATCGTTACGGGATCGCCCAAGGACAGCCAGATCGGCGCCTTCTACGCGAGCTATATGGACGAGGCCAGGCTCGAGCAGCTCGACGCAGCTCCGCTGAAGGCCGACCTCGACCGGATCGATACGATCAGGACCAAGGCCGAGTTCGCAAAAAGCATGGCCGACAGCTTCTCGCAGTTCGGAGCGACCTTGTTCGGCGTCGGCGTTCTCCCCGACCCCGCCAACCCGACGATGAACATCGCCTTCGTCGGCTCCGCCGGGATGGGGCTTCCGGACCGCGACTATTACCTGCTCGACAAGTACAAACCGCAACGGGACGCCTACCGCGCGTACATCGAGCGTACGCTCGAGCTTACGGACACTCCGAACGCGTCAGCAGCAGCCGACAAGCTGCTCGCGTTCGAGACCGAGATCGCCAAGATTTCCTGGCCGCAGGCGGATCTTCGCGATCTCGACAAGGTCAACAACCCGATGACCCCGGCACAGCTCTTGGCCTATGCGCCCGGCCTCGACTGGAACCATTATCTTTCGGACGCCGGGATCAACTCGCCAAAACTCATCGTCGGCGACAATACGGCTGTAAAGGCGGTGGCCGCGCTCTACGAAAAGACCCCGCTCGAGACCCTGAAGACATGGCAGCGCTTCAAGGTCGCCGACCAGGCGAGTAATTACCTTTCCAAGCGCTTCGTCGACAGCAAGTTCGAATTCGCCAGGACTCTGACCGGCGCCAAGGAGCTTCGTCCCCGCTGGCGACGCGGCATCGGCGAGGTCGACGGGCGCCTCGGCGAGCTCCTCGGCGAGACCTACGTCCAGCGTTACTTCACGCCCCAGTCCAAGGCGGCGATGGAAGAGCTGGTCGCCAACCTCAAGAAGGCGGCCGCGGTCCGAATCCAGGAGAACGGCTGGATGGAGGAGGCGACCAAGAAGGCCGC
>JBKPKZ010000242.1:0-2817 GCA_046731355.1 Pseudomonadota bacterium
TTTTCCTTCCGTAGAATATTCGCGGCGCGCTTATAGCCGGTGAGGAGGTCGGCACCGTCGTTCGTTCCGACAAATGCCTGGAGCGCCTTCACCCGGGCCAGCAAGCGAACCATGTCGTCCTCGTCGCCTAGCGCGAATACGGCGTCGATCAGGTCATGACGAACGCCGGCATCGCGCTGCTGAACCTTCAACCGGTCTTCGAGGAATTCGAGGATCGCCTCGGCTATTCCGGTCGCTTCCTCGATGATCTGGCCGCGCTCGATCTTGGGCGTCTTGTCCGACTTCCACCGGACTACCACTCGATCGCCGTGCCTGTAGGTGAATGATCCGACCTCGGCGGTGATCTCGTGTTCGTCGTCTTCCGGCTCGAGAAGGTCGGGGAAGCGAACCGTATCGATCGCCCCCAGGCGCGAGACGATCAGGAGCACCGCCGCCTGCACCAGAACGTCCGACAGCGGCAAGCGCAGGCCGTTCTTCGTCAGGATTTGGAGGAAGCCCAAGGCAGCCCGTCGAAGAGCGAACGGATCTCGCGAACCGGTCGGCTTCTCGTTGATCGAGAAGAAGGCAACCAGCGTATCAAGTCGGTCGGCGATGTTGACGGCGACGGTTGTTGGATCGGTTGGGACCTCGTCGCCCTGTCCCGCCGGACGGTAATGCTCGCGAATGGCATTCGCCACCGACTTCGGCTGCCCCTGCGCCTCGGCGAGGTAGCCCCCGAGAGTACCCTGAAGTTCCGGGAATTCGCCAACGATCTGGCTGACGAGATCCGCCTTGGCAAGCCTGGCGGCGGTGCGAACCTGCTCCATGTCGGCCTCGGGCACCAGCCGCTCCTTCACCAGCCATTCGGCGAGCTTGGCGACACGGGCAACCTTCTCGGCCGTCGTTCCAAGCTTCTCGTGGAATACAATTCCGCTCAGCTTCGCGCCCTGCTCCTCGAGCGGAACCTTGAGGTCCTGCTCCCAGAAGAAGCGAGCATCGGCGAGGCGCGCCGCAAGCACGCGGCGATTGCCTTCCACGATGGCCTCGCCATTGTCCTTTGCATCGACGTTGGCGACGCAGACGAATGCCGGCGCGAGCCCGCCATCCTCGTTTGTGCAAGCAAAGTATTTCTGGTTCGTCCGCATCGTGAGAACGATCACTTCCCGCGGAACGTCGAGGAAATCGGGGTCGAAGCGGCCAAGCAGGGGTACCGGCCATTCCGTCAGCCCGGCATTCTCGACCACGAGCCCCTCGTCGGGAACGAGCCTGAGGCCAGCGCCCAATCCAGCCTTCTCCGCGCCTTCGCGGATAAGCCTTTCGCGCTCCTCGTGATCGACGATCACGTGGCAGGCGCGCAGCTTTTCCGCATAGTCATGAGCGCCGCCCACCGTGATTGGTCCGGCGTGTCGGAAGCGATGGCCGACCGTCGTCGCTCCGGAGCGGATTCCATCGATCTGCACCGGCACGATCTCCTCGCCGAAAAGTGCAACCACGCCGTGCAACGGCCGCACCCAGCGAAGCGAGGCGGTACTCTCGGAGGACTCGCCCCAGCGCATCGATTTCGGCCACGGGAAGTCTCGGACGATCCGCTCGACGATTGGACCGAGCAGATCGCGCATCGGCCGCCCCGCCTTTTCCACCACCGCGAACCAGACTCCATCGCGCTCCTGAAGCTGTTCGTGAGGAAGCCCGACCTTGCGCAGGAATCCTTCGAGGGCCTGCGCAGGAGCGCTCGTGCGCGGCCCCTTGATTTCCTCGCTAACCGCCTTCGTTTCCAGCGGAAGTCCGCGTGCGATCATCGCCAGTCTACGCGGCGTCGACCAGACGTCGATCGCTTCGGCGGTCACTCCAAGCTCGTCGAGTTCCTGTGCGAACAGGCGTGCAAGGTCGTTGCGTGCGCCAGCCTGCATCCGCGCGGGGATTTCCTCGCTCAACAGCTCCAGAAGAAAGTCCGCGCTCAAGCCTGCCACCCGTTGCATTCCATCCATGTCGCGCAGGCCGCCTTCGCGAGATCGCGCACGCGGCCGATGTAGGCCTGGCGCTCAGCCACGGAGATCACACCCCTCGCCTGCAGGGTATTAAAGATATGGCTGGCCTTGATCGCTTGTTCGTAAGCGGGGATCGGAAGCTTGTTCGCTACGCAATTCTCGCTCTCGGCAGTCGCCTTTCGGAACAGGTCGAACAGGCTCTCGGTATTCGCGACTTCGAAATTGTAGCGCGACAGTTCCTTCTCATTTTCGAGGAACACGTCGCCGTAGCTCACGCCGGCATCGTTGAATTTGAGGTCGAAGACGTTGTCGACGCCCTGGATATACATCGCAAGTCGCTCGAGCCCGTAGGTCAGCTCACCTGTGACTGGCTTGCAATCCACGCCGCCAACCTGCTGGAAATAGGTGAATTGGGTGACTTCCATCCCGTCACACCAGACCTCCCAGCCAAGTCCCCAGGCGCCGAGCGTCGGGCTCTCCCAATCGTCCTCGACGAAACGGATGTCATGCTTCAGCGGATCGATCCCGATCTCGACGAGGCTCTCGAGATACAGCTGCTGCAGGTCCGGTGGGCTCGGCTTCAGGACCACCTGATACTGATAATAATGGCCCAGGCGGTTCGGGTTCTCGCCATAGCGTCCATCCGTCGGCCGACGGCTCGGTTGAACGTAGGCCGCCTTCCAGGGATCGGGGCCGAGCGAGCGCAGAACGGTGGCCGGGTGGAAGGTTCCCGCTCCCATTTCCATGTCGTACGGCTGCAGGAGCACGCAGCCCTGCGCACTCCAGTATCGATGCAGCGTGAGGATCAGGTCCTGAAAGCTGAGGGCCAAAACCGTGTTCTCGTTCGTTG